>DAHWPS010000223.1:0-5055 GCA_027342785.1 Acidimicrobiaceae bacterium | reverse complement strand
CGCGCGACTGCTTCGATCGCCAGCTCGTACCCCAAGCCCCCGAACCCGGCGATCGATCCGCTCGCGACTGGGGCAAGGACCGAACGGTGGCGGAACGGCTCGCGCCCGGCCGGGTTCGACAGATGCACCTCGATCACCACGCCGGCGAACGTCGCGAGCGCGTCGTGAAGGGACCACGAGGTGTGGCTCAGCGCACCGGCATTCACCACGAGAGCGTCATACCGGCCGCGTGCCGCGTGCACCGCTTCGATCAGCTCTCCCTCCGCGTTCGAGCATCGGTGCTCGACCCGCAGACCCAGCCGCTCCCCGGCCGCCGTGGCGGCCCTCACATGGTCGTCGAGCGTCGACCTCCCGTAGACCTCGGGCTGGCGTTCGCCCAAGAGGTTGAGATTCGGTCCGGAGATGACGAGCACCGACCCCGTGACAGGTTGAGCCCCGCTCATTGCGCACCGCGGAGACGATCGCTGGCCGGAGACGGAGAGGACAACTTCATGTCTGCAAGGGTAGCCAACACGTCATCGCGACCTACCCCCGTCACGACTTCGACACCTCGTGGTCCGTCGAGCACAAAAGTGAGGCCGTCGGTCGCTTTCTTGTCGCGGGACATGAACGCGATGAGCTGGCCTGGGTCGATCCCCCCGGGCAACGCAGCGGACAGGCCGAAGCGTTCGACCACCCGACGGTGCAGCTCGACCCGGGTGTCGTCGATGCGTCCGAGGCGCCGGGCCAGGAGTGCGGCAAAGACGATGCCGACCGCGACGGCTTCTCCGTGGCGGAGCCCGTCTTCACCGAAGCATGCAGCCTCGAGCGCGTGGCCCAGCGTGTGACCGTAATTGAGCACCATACGGCGCCCGCCCTCGCGCTCGTCCGCCGAGACCACCTCGGCCTTCAACGCGACGCATCGGGCAACCTGCTCGGCGACCGAAAGGTCCAAGATGGACTCGTCGGGTTGCCGGCCGGAGAGAAAGGCGTACTTGGCCATCTCGCCCCGGCCGCACGCCCACTCGCGCCCGGGCAGCGTCGAGAGCACCTCGCTGTCGCAGAGCACCACGGAGGGCTGCCAGAACGACCCCATCAGGTTCTTGCCCTCGGGGAGATTGACCCCGGTCTTGCCGCCGATCGCTGCGTCGATCTGGGCCAGCAGTGAGGTCGGCACGTTGACGTAGTGCGTGCCGCGGTGATGGACGGACGCCGCAAACCCGGCGATGTCCGTGACGATCCCGCCGCCCACGGCCACGACGACGTCCTTTCGGGTCACTCCAGAACGCACGAAAGAACGGCACAGGGCCTCGACGGTGGCCGGTGACTTGTGCTCCTCACCTTCACCGACGGTGTGGACATCGAAGGGAACTCCAGGATCGATCGATGCGAACCAGGGCTGCGCGACGAGGCTCTCGTGGGTCACCAGCGCTGCCCGTCGGGCCGCGGGCAAGCGATCTGCCACCACCTCCGCGAGCCGGCTGGACGCGCCGTCGCCCACATGCACGTCGTAGCTCCTTGCTCCGAGGTCGACCGGGACGACGATCACCGCGAGCAGCGCTCCAGCGAGGCGAGCACTGCCTCGGCCACCTCGTCAGGCGTCATTCCGTCCACGTCGACGACGATCTTCGCGACCTCTGCGTAGTGGGGCCGGCGTTCGGCGACCAACCGACCCAGCCCGGCTGGATCACGACCCTCGCGCGCCACGACGGGGCGATCCTCGGCATCCCCCAGCCGCTCGGTCAGGGTGGGCAGCTCGGCTCGGAGCCAGACCACGGTGCCTGCCTGCCTCACCATCTCGCGGTTGCGCGGGTCCAAGACGGCACCGCCTCCCAACGAGACGACCACCGGAGCGCTGCGAGCGAGGACGGAGCGGAGAGCGTCGTGCTCGTGGGCCCGGAACACCGGCTCACCTTCGTCTCGGAACAGTGCCGGGATGCTCTGCCCGGTCCGCTCGACCACCGACTCGTCCGTGTCGACGTACCCCCAGCCAAGACGCTCGGCGAGGATGCGCCCGACGGTGGACTTTCCCGCGCCGGCCATACCCACCAGCAGCACCCGTCGGACGCCTCCGAGGCTGTCGAGCGGAGCGCGCTCGTCGGCGCTCACCGTCACGTTGCTCTCTCGGCGCCCGACAACGTCTCACCGAGCGAAGCGACGAAGCCGTCGCGGTTCCTCGCCACCTCGGCCATCGAGTCGCCTCCGAACTTCCGCAGTGCCTCGCTCGCCAGCACGAGAGCCATCATGGTCTCGGCCACGACTCCCATCGCCGGCACTGCCGTCACGTCGGTCCTCTCTCGAAAGCTCACCGTCGCCTCACCGGTCGCCACGTCGACAGTCTGGAGCACCGGGCGGTTCAAGGTGGCAAGGGGCTTCATCGCCACCCGGGCGACCACCAGGCCCCCGATCGACATCCCGCCCTCGATGCCGCCGGCCCTGACGGTGTCCCGTCCGTAGCCGCCCGACAGCACCGCTGAAGGGTCGGCGCGGATCGCATCGTGGGCTGCCGATCCCTGCCGGCCCGCGACGTCCCAGCCTTCACCCATCTCGACGGCTTTGACCGCCTGGATGCTCATGAAGGCCTGCGCCAGGAGGCCGTCGAGACGGCGGTCCCAATGGACGTGGCTGCCCAAGCCGACCGGCACGCCGTACGCCAGCACCTCGACGACCCCGCCGAGGGAGTCACCCGCCTTGGCTGCTGCCTTCACCGCTGCCACCATCCGCCCCTCGGCCTCGGGGTCGAAGCAGCGGACCGGCGATGCGTCGACCCGCTCCAGATCGTCAGGGCCAGGACGCAGGCCCTCGGTCACGCACTCGGCTCCCATCTGGATGACGTGGCTGACCACTTGGATCCCAAGGTGCGAGAGCAGCGCTTTGGCGAGGGAACCGGCCGCGACACGGGCCGCCGTCTCGCGGGCTGATGCCCGCTCGAGCACGTCGCGGGCGTCGTCAAAGCCGTACTTCTGCATGCCCGCCAGATCGGCATGCCCCGGCCGGGGCTGGGTGAGGAGCCGCGAGGGGGCACCCGGAGCAGGCGACATCTCCTCGGTCCACTTGCGCTCCCATTCCGAGTTCCCGATCCACACGGCGACCGGCGATCCCAGGGTCCTCCCGTGCCTCACCCCTCCGACGAGCTGCACTTCGTCGGCTTCGAAGCGCATGCGCGGACCCCGTCCGAAACCAAGGCGCCGCCGAGCCAGCTCGGTGCCGATCTCCTCGACGGTGACGGGCACGCCGGCGGGCAGCCCCTCGACGATCGCCACCAGTGCCCGGCCGTGGGACTCGCCGGCGGTGAGGAAGCGCAGCACCCCTCCAAACTATCCAGCCCGGCGGACCCACCCCGCCGCGCTGGGTCCCTGTGGGCCGAAGTGGCTCAGGCGTGGAACCACAGGTTGGCCAGCGTCGCCCCGAACAGCACGCCGACCACCGCCCCCAGGGCCAGCGCCGGACCGAACGGGAGTGACGTCTTGCGGCCGGTCCCCTGGACGGCCATCTTGACCAGACCGAAGACCGAACCGGCCACGAAGGCAACGACAAATCCGAGGTACACCTGACGCAGTCCCAGCCATCCGAGCGCGAAACCCATGACGCCGGCCAACCGGACATCTCCGAAGCCCATCGACCGCGGCGCAACCCACCAGATGGCGAAGAACACGAGGAATGCGGCCGCTCCGCCGATTGCGGCGTCGAGCAGGGACCGCCAGTTCCCGTCGAGGCCCGACGATGCCACGAGGGCCACCGCCACCAGGGCGAGGGTCGGGTACAAGTAAACCCTGGGCACCAGGCCCACCCGGATGTCGGTGACCGACACGGTGACGAGACCGGCGAACAGCACGCAGTAGGCGGCCAGGTCTGGTGCCGCACCGATCCGGGCGGCGGCCGCCCCGAACAGCACGCCGGTGACCACTGCGACCACCCCCCGCTCGAGAAGGGTCGGGGGAGGAGGCGCCGTCGCCGCCTGCGGGCGCTTCTCGGGGATCGATTCGTCCCTCGGCGGCACGTCTGCGACGAGAGCCTCGGGTGCGAGGGGCACATCGGCAGGGAACGGCCGGATCTCTGATCCCGGCGTGGTATCGAGCGGTTCGGGAGCCGTCTCCGCCGGCATCCGCGTTGGCGTCTCGACCGGCCTTGGCGACGCAGGCGGCACTCGAGCCGCCATCGCATCGAGCACGGCCCCGGCCGCCACCCCCGCGAGAGCACACCCCCCCACCAAGGCGAGGTTCATCGCGCTTTGCCCCCGGATCCGCTCTCTCGAGCTCTGCTCAGTAGAAGGGATTCTCGCCGACGGCGTGGTCCGTCACGTCCACCACTCCCACCAGCTCGGGGATCTCCTCTCGGAGCGCTCCTTCGATCCCCTGGGTCAGCGTCATGCGCGACATGGCACACCCCTGGCAGCCACCTGAGAGGCGAAGGTAGGCGACCGCACCTTCCTCGTCCATCGCCACCAGGTCAGACCGGCCGCCGTGCCCGGCGATCGACGGGTTCACGACCGTCTCGAGGACGCTCGCGACGCGCACGGCCAGCGGACCATCCAGCCCGGCCGCCAGCACCTCGGGCGGAACTGTCGGACTTGCCTCCTCGGGCGCCGGCACATTCGGGTTGACCAGCACGAGCCCACCGGACCCCTCGTCGGACCACTCCAGGCGCGCACCCCGAAGACGATCGACGCTGCCCTTCGGGACGACGACAGGCACCTCGTCGTCGAGCTGCACAGCGTCGTCGTCACCTGCGTCGGCCAAGGCTTGGAAGTACAGGTCGTACGCGAACGCCCCGTCGTGGACCCCGCGGACCTCCAGCCAAAGCGCCAGGCGCTCGGCGTCCTGCTCGTTGCTCATCGCCTCGCTCACCACTCGGCGGGCCTCAGGGGTGAGAGTGATGACCGGACGGGTCTCGACGGCCAGGTCGTGCAGGGTTTCGCTCATCGGCCCATCTTAGGAGGCTCCTCGCTAAATCGTGTGGATTTGGGGTAGCGGCAGCTTCCCGGCGATGAGGTAGATGATGGTGATCATCTTCTGCTTGGAGCGATAGCCGCGGGCACGTCGCTTGGCTGCCTGGACGAGGGAGTTGGTGCCTTCG
>DAHWPS010000209.1:0-50016 GCA_027342785.1 Acidimicrobiaceae bacterium | reverse complement strand
CATGGACGGGGTGGTCTCGCCGTCCACCGCCGTCGAGATCGGCCGCCTCGGCGGTCTGGCCGTGCTCAACCTCGAGGGCCTGTGGACACGCTATGAGGATCCCACCCCGCTCTTCGACGAGATCCGCGAGCTCCCGGCGGAGAAGGCCACCGCCCGGATGCAGCAGATGTACGCCGAGCCCATCCAGCTCGACCTCGTCACCGAGCGCATCCGGCAGATGAAAGACGCTGGGATCGTCACTGCCGCTTCGGTCACCCCGCAGCGGACGGTCGAGCTGGCGCCGGCAATACTTGCGGCCGAGCTGGACCTGCTCGTGATCCAAGGGACCGTGGTGTCGGCCGAGCACGTCTCGAGATCGGTCGAGCCGCTCAACCTCAAGCGCTTCATCCGCGAGTTCGAGATCCCGGTCATCGTGGGAGGTTGCGCCTCCTACCAGGCGGGACTTCACCTCATGCGGACCGGCGCCGTCGGGGTCCTCGTGGGGGTGGGTCCCGGCAACGCGTGCACGACCAGGGGGGTCCTCGGGCTCGGTGTTCCCCAGGCCACCGCTATCGCCGACGTGGCCGGGGCCCGGATGCGCCACCTGGACGAGACCGGTGTGTACGTGCACGTCATCGCGGACGGCGGGATGAGCAAGGGAGGCGACATCGCCAAGGCGATCGCCTGCGGCGCCGACGCGGTCATGCTCGGATCACCGCTCTCGTCGGCGAACGAGGCACCGGCCCGGGGGTTCCATTGGGGTATGGCAACGTTCCACCCGACGCTGCCACGTGGTGCGCGTGTGCGGACCGGCGTGAGGGGCAGCTTGAAGGAGATCCTTCTCGGACCGGCCCACGAGAACGACGGCCGCATGAACCTGTTCGGCGCGCTGCGGACCTCGATGGCGACGTGCGGGTACCAGACGGTGAAAGAGTTCCAGAAAGCCGAGGTGATGGTCGCACCGTCGCTCCAGACCGAGGGCAAGCAGCTCCAGCGGTCCCAGGGCGTGGGTATGGGCCATTGAGCGCGGTCGGCGGCCCGGTCCTGGTCGTCGACTTCGGCGCGCAGTACTCCCGGCTCATCGCCCGGAGGATCCGAGAGGCTCACGTCTACTCCGAGATCGTCCCGCCGTCGCTCTCGGCTGCCGAGCTGCTGAGCCGGCGACCGAGCGCGATCGTCTTGTCCGGCGGACCGAAGTCGGTCTACGAGGTTCCCGCGCCCAGTGTGGACGGGGCGATCTACGAGTCCGGCGTGCCGATCCTCGGCATCTGCTACGGCGCGCAGCTCATCGCCCGGGATCTCGGCGGCACGGTGGCCCGCACCGAGCGGGGGGAGTACGGCCGGACCCGCCTGTCGCTCACTGCTCCCTCGTCGCTCTTCGCGGACTGGCCTACGCAGAGCGAGGTCTGGATGAGCCATGGCGACGCCATCACTGCCGCCCCCGCCGGCTTCGTCGCCACCGCGGCCAGCCCCGATGCCCCGGTCGCTGCCTTCGAGGACCCCGACCGTCGGATCTACGGCCTCCAATTCCATCCAGAGGTGGGCCATACCGAGCGCGGGGCCGAGTTGATCGAACGCTTCCTCGTCGACATCGCCGGCATTCTTCCGACCTGGACTCACGTGTCGATCATCGAGCAGCAAGTGGATGCCGTGCGCCGGCAGGTCGGCACAGCACGGGTGCTCTGCGCCCTGTCGGGGGGCGTGGACTCCGCGGTCGCTGCGGCGCTCGTGCACAAAGCGATCGGCGACCAGCTCACCTGCGTGTTCGTCGACACCGGCCTCATGAGGGCGGGCGAGGCCGAGCAGGTCGAAGAGACGTTCCGCCGCCAGTTCAACGTGGACCTGGTCCACGTGAAGGCCGCCGACCGCTTCTTCGCCGGGCTGGCTGGGGTTACCGACCCCGAGCGCAAGCGCAAGGTGATCGGCGAGCTGTTCATCCGGCTCTTCGAGGAGGTGGCCCGCGATCTCGGCCGCGGATCGCAGGCGCCGGGTTTCCTGGTCCAAGGGACCCTCTACCCCGATGTCATCGAGTCGGGAGGCGGAGCCGGGTCGGCCGCGAACATCAAGTCGCACCACAACGTGGGCGGGCTCCCCGACGACCTCGGCTTCGAGCTGGTCGAGCCGCTACGCCTCCTGTTCAAAGACGAGGTCCGAGCTGTCGGTGAGGAGCTTGGCCTGCCCCACGAGATCGTGTGGCGCCAGCCGTTCCCCGGTCCCGGCCTGGCGGTCCGGGTCGTCGGTGAGGTGACGCCCGAGCGGGTCGAGATCCTCCGGGCCGCCGATGCCGTCGTGGTCGAGGAGATCCGACGAGCCGGTCTCTACCGGAGCCTGTGGCAGAGCTTCGCCGTGCTGCCGGCCGTCCGCAGCGTCGGGGTCATGGGCGACGAGAGGACGTACGCCTACCCGGTGATCATCCGGGCGGTGACCAGTGACGACGCGATGACCGCCGACTGGGCACGGCTCCCCTACGACCTGGTCGAGCGCATCGCGTCGCGGATCATCAACGAGGTCGACGGTGTCAACCGCGTCGCGCTCGACGTCACGTCCAAGCCCCCGGGCACCATCGAGTGGGAGTGAGCGGGGATCTCGAGGACCTGCTGGCCGACCTCAACCCCCCCCAGAGAGGTGCGGTCGTCCATCGGGGCGGGCCGCTCGTGGTCGTCGCGGGCGCCGGTTCCGGCAAGACCCGGGTCCTCACCCGCCGCATCGCCCACCTCCTCGCGTCCGGCGACGCCGCCCCTTGGGAGGTCCTGGCCATCACTTTCACCAACAAGGCCGCCGACGAGATGCGCCGGCGAGTGGTGAACCTGGTGGGGCCGCAAGCCGAGCGGATGTGGGTGTCGACGTTCCACTCGGCGTGCCTCCGCATCCTGAGGGTCCACGCCGACCGTCTAGGGTACCGCGCGGGCTTCACCGTCTACGACGACGCCGACTCGCGGCGGCTGGTCGAGATCGTCGAGAGCGAGCTCGGGATCGACACCAAGCGCCTCCCGCCGCGCTCGGTCGCCGCCGTCATCGGCCAGGCCAAGTCCGAGCTGATCGACGAGCATGCCTTCGCAGCCGCCGCCGGGTTCGGTGGCGACGTGCACCGCCGCTTGATCGCCGACGTCTACTCGGAGTACCAGCAGCGGCTCCGCGGGGCCAACGCGATGGACTTCGACGACCTCCTCATGCAGGCTGCGCGCCTGCTCCAAGAGAGCGAGGACGTCCGCCGCTCGTACCAGGAGCGGTTCACCCACGTGCTGGTCGACGAGTTCCAGGACACGAACCGCGCCCAGAACGAGCTGGTGGTGCTGCTGGGCCGGGAGCACGGCAACGTGACGGTCGTGGGAGATGCCGACCAGTCGGTCTACCGGTGGCGCGGCGCCGACATGTCGAACATCTTGGACTTCGAGCGTGTCTTCCCGAATGCGACCACGGTGCTCCTCGAGGAGAACTACCGTTCGACCCAGACGATCCTCGACGCGGCGAACGCCGTCATCTCCCACAACGCCCGTCGCCGGCCCAAGCGGCTGTTCACCCGCGGGGAGCCCGGAGATCCGGCGGTCCTGTACCGAGCCGAGGACGAGCGGGACGAGGCGGCCTGGGTGACGAGCGAGATCCTCCGGCTCCGGGTCGCAGGACCGCTCCCCTTCGCCGACATGGCGGTGTTCTACCGTACGAATGCGCAGAGCCGGGTGCTCGAAGAAGAGATGGTGCGCGCCGGTGTCCCCTACAAGGTCATCGGAGGGACCCGCTTCTACGAGCGCCGGGAGGTGAAGGACCTCTTGGCCTACCTCCGTCTCCTCGTGAACCCTGCGGACGAGGTCTCGACCCGACGGGTCCTCAACGTTCCCAAGCGCGGGATCGGTGCCACGTCCGCCACCCGCCTGGCCTCGTGGGCGTCGGCCGAGCACGTGAGCTTGGGTGACGCGTTGTCCCGGGCCGCGACAGCCGGTCTGTCCGGTCGAGCGCTCCGAGGCGCTGCCGAGCTCGACGAGCTTTTGACCGGGATGCGCCAGGAGCTCGAGACGCTCGGACCCGGCGAGCTGGTCCACTTGGTGGCCGAGCGGAGCGGGTACCTGGCCGAGCTGGTTGCCGAGCACTCCCACGAGGCCGACGGCCGCGTGGAGAACATCGCGGAGCTCGAGGGAGTCGCCGCCGAGTACGACAGCGTGGCCGACCTGCTCGAGACCGTCGCACTGGTCTCCGACGCCGACGAGGCGGACCGCGACGGCACACGGGTGTCGCTCATGACCCTGCACACTGCGAAAGGGCTGGAGTTCTCGGCCGTGTTCATGGTCGGTCTGGAGGAGGGGATCTTTCCTCACGGTCGGACCCTCGGCGAGCCGCTCGAGCTGGAGGAGGAGCGCCGGCTCTGCTACGTCGGCATCACCCGAGCTCGCCAACGCCTCGCCCTCTCGCATGCCTGGACCCGCTCTCTGTGGGGCCGGGTGGCGCAGAACATCCCGAGCCGGTTCCTCTCCGAGATCCCGCCGGAGCTGATCAGCGTCGTCGGCGCCCGCGGTGGACGCTTGTCGCTCGTGCCCGGCACCGGTACCGGTACCGGCGCGTCTTCGGGCGGGGGGACTTCGGGCGGGACGTGGGGAGCGGGGCGGGGTCCTGGCGGACCCCGAGGCGGGTCTGGGGCCGAGCTCCTTGGGCTGGCGCCTGGCGATGCCGTCGTCCACGAGCGATGGGGCGAAGGCGTGGTCCTCGCGGCGAGCGGGGAGGGTGAGCAGGCACAGGCCACCGTGCGTTTCTCTTCGGTCGGCGACAAGACGCTGCTGCTCTCGGTGGCGCCGATCCGACGGGCCTGACCAGCCACGACACCGTCGCCGTCGCGCGGGTGTCACCCGGTTCAGCGTTGTCTCAGATGCCCGATGTGACAATTGCAGGGGATGACGACGACGAGCCCTGCCAGCTCTCGGGCCCGACCCGCCGTGCCGGGACGACGAGCCCGGCGAAGCCGCGCCAAGACGATCCGTCGCAGGCGGCTGGTCGTCGCGCTCCTCGTCCTCGTCGTCCTCATGACCCCGATCTGGTGGTCGCTGGGGAGCGCGCTGACCACACGCTCCATGGGGACAACGGTCGCCGCTCGCTTCGCCGAGTGGGCTCACGACCACGGCGGTGGGTCGATCGTACGATGGGCGGAGAACGTGTGGTACTCGCACCACCCGCCGCCCAAGGGCGGCAAGCCGGCTCCGGGCGCCATTCCATCGCCGACGACGACGACCGCACCTGCGGTCACGGTCGGCCTCCCGGTGCCATCCCCGGTCGTCCCCCTGATCAGCCCAGCCCTGCCCGGCGAAGGGCAGTGGCATCCGGCCGGTCGCACGGTGAACGGTACCCCGGCCGTCTACGAGGCCTTCGTCCGACCCGACCCGGGGTCCACAAGCGTCGTGGCCGGCATCGCCTGGATGGACACCAAGCTGCTGCGGGCCACCTTGTACTCAGGCAGCTCGATCCCCGGCGGCGGGCCGTACAAGTACAGTGCCCCGATCCAGCCCACAGCGGCCACCAGCCTGGTGGCGGCCTTCAACGCCGGCTTCCGGATGGCGACAGCCAACTCGGGGTACTACACCGATGGCAAGGTGGTGATCCCGCTGCGGACCGGGGCCGCGTCCTTTGTCATCTACACAAACGGCTCGGTTGCGATCGGCGCCTGGGGGAGCCAGGTGAAGATGACCTCTCACGTGGTCTCGGTCCGCCAGAACCTGGACCTGGTGGTCACAGGGGGACAACCGGTCCCGGGGCTGAGCTCGGGGACATTCCTCAAATGGGGTGCCACGCTCGGCGGCGCCGTCGACGTGTGGCGATCGGGTATCGGGGAGACGGCCAACGGAGCGCTCGTCTACGTGGGTGGTCCGTACCTCAGCATCGGCACGTTGGCCAACCTCTTGGTGAGGGCGGGCGCCGTCCGCGGGATGGAGCTCGACATCAACACCACATGGGTCAACTACGCGACGTTCTCACCGACGGTGCCCAACGGCGCCGCCACGCCGACAAACGGCACCGACCTTCTCTCGAACATGGCAGGCTCTCCTGGCAGGTACTTCGCGAGCTGGTGGACGCGCGACTTTTTCACCATGTCCAGCGCGCCCACAGCCCATGTCACCCCGCCGGCCACAACCATTCCCTCTACCCAGTCGGCACCATCGAGCAGCTCGGGGACCTCGGGTGCTTCTGGCGCGACGGCATCACCTGCCAAGGGCACGACGAAGAGGGGCTCCTAGCCCGGGAGGCGCCGCCAGATCGTCGTGGGAAGGTTCTTCAATACGGCGAACACCCAGCGCAGGAGCCCCGGTGCCCAGACCACCGCAGCGCCACTGCCCAGACCGTCGGTGATGGCTCGGGCCACGACGTCCGGCGTGGTGGCGAACGGTGCCTCGGGGCGTCCCAGGGTCATCTTGGTCCGTACGAAGCCGGGCCGGACCACCGTCACGCCGGCCCCGCTGCCCCTCAGCGCTTCCCCCAGGCCCACCGAGAAGGCGTCGAGGCCGGCCTTGGACGAGCCGTACACGAAGTTGGCCCGTCGTACCCGGACGCCGGCGACCGACGACAGGACCACGAGGCGTCCATGACCCTGGGCCCGCAGGTGTGCGGCGACAGCCACCATCGCCGTCGCCGGCCACGTGAAATTGACGGTGAGCACGGCCGCCGTACGCTCCGGGTCGGTCTCGTCGGTGCGCTGGTCACCCAATTCCCCCACGGCCATCACCACGGCATCCACGTCGCCGCCGGCGGCAGCGAAGCAGCGATCAACTGCATCTCGGGCACCAGCCGGGTCACAGGCATCGAACAGCACGGTCGGTACCGCGTCCGCGCCGGCGGCCACCGCCTCGCCGGCGGCTACGGCGAGGGCGGCCGGGTTCCTGCCGGCGAGCACCACCGTGCGGCAACGATCGGCGAGAGCGCGCCGGACAACGGCACGGGCGATCTCCGAGGTTCCTGCCAGCACCACCATCGACTGGGGCCGGCCGAAGGCGTCGTTCATCGCTCGATCCTCGCGCGGTCCATTCCCAGCCGCCGGGAGAGGTCCGAGCACAGGAGCCCGGAAGGGTCGACCCTTTCGCGGACCTCCTGGAGCTCGTCGAGGCGGGGGTACATGACTTGGATGAGCTCGGGGCGAAGGCGGGCATCTTTGGCCAGGTACACCCTCCCGCCTGCTTGTGCCACCATCTCGTCGAGCTGGTCGGTGGCACGGGCCAGCTCCGGGGGGCCGAGCGGGAGGTCGAGCGCAAGGGTCCAGCCTTCGATCGGGAAGGACAGGGGGCCGGGATCGCCCGGGCCGAAGCGCTTCAAGACGGCCAGGAACGACGGCGTGCCGCCGTCGGCGAGGAGGCGTATCGCCTGGTGGACGACGTCGCCCCGGTGGGGGCCGACGGCGAACTGGTACTGGAGGAACCCGCGTGGACCGTACAGGCGGTTCCAACCGTCGACGCCGTCGAGAGGGTGGAAGAAGGTCGCCATGTCCTGGAGCTCGCCGGTGCGCCGGCGCGGCGCCCGGTGGTACCACGCGGCGTTGAACGCTGCCACCGTTGCAGCGTTCAGCAACCCGGAGGGAGCGGTCTGGCGGACTCGAAGGCGCGCCGGGCGCGGCGCCTCGAGCGGCCGGCTCCGCAGAGATGCGGGGAGATCGTCGATCGCGGCATGGTCGCCGCGAGTGAGCACGGATCGGCCTGCCCGCTTGCGGCCGGCGGCGGTGTCCACCCACGCGACCGAGTAGCGATAGCCGGCATCACCCTCCTCCATGGCCGCCATCACCCCGTCGAGATCGGTGAACCGCTCGGTGTCCACGAGCATCCGGCTGGTCTCCACCGGCGTCATGCGGACGGTGGCGTCGGTCACGACCCCGGTGAGACCCATGCCGCCGGCCGTGGCCCAGAAGAGCTCGGGGTCGAGCGCCGGCCCGGTCTGGATGATGCCCGTCGGGGTGCTCAACGTGAGGGACGTCACGTGGCCGCAGAAGCTCCCGTCATGGTGGTGGTTCTTCCCGTGGACATCGGCGGCGATGGCGCCGCCGATGCTCACCTGGCGCGTTCCCGGCGTGACCGGGACGAACCATCCTTCAAGGAGTGAGCGCTCCAACAAGTGCTGGAGGCTCGTGCCGCCACCCACGGTGACGAGACCGGACTCGGGATCGATGGGACCGATGTCCGAGAGCCTCCCGACGTCGATGACCGTTCCCCCGGCGCACTGTGCCGCGTCGCCGTAGCTCCGCCCCAGTCCTCGAGCGATGATCCGAGTGGTGCTCGCGGAGCCCGACGCGCCCGCCCGACCGCCCGACAGCTCCGCCGAAAGCTCGCCGGTATCGCCGGGAGCCACGACTCGTGCCCATGACGGTGACGTCCTCCCCCAGCCGGTGAGGAGCCGGCCCTCACCCATAGAGGCCGAGCGCGAACAGCAGGGTCCACACGAGGCCCAGCACCTGGACCGTGCGATCGCGCAGTACGAGGTCCTCGGGGGCTCCTCCCTCTCCGGCGTCGAGCACCCGCAGGACGTGGAGGACCCCGATCACCACCGGCACCACGCTGAGCTGGATCCAGATGAGGTGGTGGCCGGCATGGTCGGCCAGACCGGTGCGCTCGAAGGCCCACAGGCAGTAGGCGGTCACGGTCGCCGATGCCGTGAGGATCAAGGTGGAGTAGAGGAACTCCGCCGAGTACTGGCCCAGGACCGGCCGGTGCGCCACCCGGTCGTCGCCCAGGAGGCGGTGCTCTGCCACCCGCTTGCCGGTGACCACGAAGAGGGCTCCGAAGGAGGTGACGACGAGGAACCAATTCGAGAGTGGCACGTGGGTGGCCACACCCCCGGCGATGGCCCGCAGGACGAAGCCCGAAGCCACCGCGGCCAGCTCGATCACCGCCTGGTGCTTGAGGCCGAGGATGTAGGCCACGTTGATCCCGGCGTACAGACCGATGACCAATGCGAGCTGCCAGCCGGCCAGCACCCACGAGCCCGCCAGCGCACCGGCCAGGAGGAGCATGCCGATCGCCACCGCCGTCGGCAGCGGCAGTGTCCCGGCCGCGACCGGCCGATGGCATTTGTCAGGGTGGCCCCGGTCGGCGATGGCGTCCATCGAGTCGTTGAGGAGGTACACGCCGGAAGCCGCGGCGCAGAAGACGGCGAACACGCCGCCGGCCCGGGCGGCCACGGCGCCATGCCGAAGGACTCCGGCGGCGGCAGGGGCCACGAGCACCAGGGCGTTCTTCACCCACTGGCGGATCCGGGCGGCCCGCACGACGCCCCGGACCCGGTGGGGACCGTCGCCGTACAGGCCGGGGGCGCGAGAGTGCGACCCCACTTCCGGGGGGCGTACGGCAGTGGTCACTGCCGGACCGCAGGGGCGGGAGGCATCCTCCAAGCGTGCACGGCTCCGGGAGGAGTCGTGCGGCGTGCTCCTCAGTGGTCCTTCAGGCGAGCAGGTCGCCCTGGGTGGTCGGTCTGGGCTGGCGCTCCCCTGCACCATGACGCCTATCATCGGGGCTCGATGCATCGTCCCTACCGGGTGGTCGTGGCCAAGCCCGGCCTCGACGGCCACGACCGCGGGGCCAAGGTGATCGCGCGGGCCCTTCGCGACGAGGGGTTCGAAGTCGTCTACACCGGGCTGCACCAGACCCCCGAGCAGGTGGTGAGTGCCGTCATCCAGGAGGACGCCGACGCCGTCGGGCTGTCGCTCCTGTCCGGCGCCCACCTCACCCTCGTGCCCAAAGTGGTCCAGGGGCTCGCCGAGAGCGGACGGGGTGACGTCGTGGTGGTGGTCGGCGGGATCATCCCCGAGGGCGACATCCCAGCCCTCAAAGAGCACGGCGTCGCGGAGGTCTTCACGCCCGGAGCGCCGCTGCCGTCGATCGGTCGGTGGCTGGCCGACGAGCTCGATCGACGCGAGGAGGCCCTGGGGGCAGGAGGGGCCGAGGGGTAGCGTCGCCCACCCGGCGTACCGCCGGGCAGCACCGAGCAGCACCGAGACCGAGCAGCACTGAGAGCGAGGAGCAAGCGAGTGGACCTCTACGAGTACCAGGGAAAGCAGTACTTCGCCCGCTTCGGGATCCCGACGTCGCCGGGAGGGGTGGCCGACACCCCCGACGAGGCAGTGGCCCAGGCCGACGCCGCCGGGTACCCGGTGGTCGTGAAAGCCCAAGTCAAAGTGGGTGGCCGGGGCAAGGCCGGGGGGATCAAGCTCGCGGCCGACGCGGACGAGGCCCGCAGGCACGCCCAGGCCATCCTCGGCATGGACATCAAGGGCCACGTTGTCCACCGCCTGTGGGTCGAGCACGCATCGGACATCGCCCGCGAGTACTACGCCAGCTTCACGCTCGACCGGCTGGCCAAGCTCCATCTCGGCATGCTCTCGGCCGAGGGCGGTGTGGAGATCGAGGAGGTGGCGGCCACCAATCCCGATGCCATCGCCCGGCTCCACATCGATCCGGTGCGAGGCATCGACGAAGCCGCCGCCGCCGAATGGGTCGAGCGGGCAGGGTTGGACGCCGACGCCAGGGAACAGGCGGCGGCGCTCCTGGTCAAGCTGTACACCTGCTACGTGGAAGGTGACTGCGACCTGGCTGAGATCAACCCCCTCATCCTCACCACCGACGGCCGGGTCCACGCGCTCGACGCCAAGGTGACGCTCGACGACAACGCGTCGTTCCGGCACCCGGAGTGGGCGGAGTACGCGGCGACCGAGTCCGAGGACCCCCGTGAGGTGATGGCCAAGGAGAAGGGGCTCAACTACATCGGCCTGTCCGGCACCGTCGGGATCATCGCCAACGGAGCGGGGCTGGCGATGAGCACCCTCGACGTGGTGAACCAGGTCGGGGGGAGCGCTGCCAATTTCCTCGACATCGGCGGAGGGGCGAATGCCGACGTCATGGCGGCCGCGCTCGAGGTCATCAACGCAGACCCGTCGGTCCGATCGATCTTCGTGAACATCTTCGGCGGGATCACCCGGGTCGACGAGGTGGCGAAGGGGGTGATCGAGGCGCTGGCCCGGGTGGACCTGCGCTCGCCGATCGTGCTCCGCCTCGACGGGACCAACGCCGAGGCCGGGCGGGCGCTCCTGGCGCCGCACCTCTCCGATCGCCTGCTGTCGGAGCCGACGATGCTCGACGGTGCTCGTCGGGCCGTGGCCCTGGTTGGCGACTGAGCGGTCGGCGGGCTCCGGAGGGAACGCGAACGCGAGTGTGGACGAACGAGTGACGAGGAGAAGAGGAGAGCAGTGAGCATCTTTGTCGACGAGACGACGACCGTGGTCATCCAAGGCGTCAGCCCGACCAGCCAGGGTCTGTACCACGGCCTGCGCAACCGGGACTACGGCACCAAGGTGGTGGCGGGGACCAACCCCAAGCGTGGGGGCGAGGTGATCGAGGGGATACCGGTGTTCGCCTCGGTCCAAGAGGCCGTGGAGGCGACGGGAGCAACGGCGTCGTTCATCTCCGTGCCGCCGCCGTTTGCCGCCGCCGCAATCGAGGAGGCCGCCGAGGCGGGCATCAGCTTCGTCGTGTGCATCACCGAGGGGATACCGGCCCAGGACGAGGCACGCACGTACAACCGGCTGGTGCAGGAGTTCCCCGGTACCCGCCTGCTCGGACCGAACTGCCCGGGGATCATCTCGCCGGGGAAGTGCAACATCGGCATCACCTCGGGCGACATCGCCATGGCCGGCGGGCCGGTCGGCATCGTGAGCAGATCGGGCACCTTGACCTACCAGGCGCTGCACGAGCTCTCCCAGCAGGGCGTGGGGCAGACCACCTGCGTGGGGATCGGAGGCGACCCGGTGCCCGGGACCAACTTCATCGACTGTCTGGCGGCTTTTGAAGCGGACCCGGACACCAAGGCGGTGATGATGATCGGGGAGATCGGCGGCTCGGAGGAGGAGCGGGCCGCCGAATTCATTTCGGCGAACCTCACCAAGCCGGTCGTCTCCTACGTCGCCGGCGTCACCGCGCCGCCGGGGCGCAAGATGGGCCATGCCGGCGCGATCATCTCCGGCTCCCAGGGTACGGCCCAGGCCAAGATGGACGCCCTGTCGGCCGCCGGGGTGACGGTCGCGCTCAACCCGACCGAGGCCGGCGAAAAGATGGTCGAGATCGTCAAGGCGCTCCCCTGAGCGCGCCGAAGGTGGCGTCGGCGGAGGACCCGCTTGGTAGCGTGGGCGGCGTGGAGGTGAGGCTGGCCGTCCTGGCATCGGGGAGCGGGACGATCCTCGAAGCGCTCCTGGCCGACCGGCTCCCGGTCACGGTCGTGGTGGCCGACCGCCCCTGCCGGGCCATCGAGGTAGCGCGTCAAGCCGGGGTGGACGCGGTGGTGGTCGATCGCCTTGCCTGGGGGGGTTTCGGAGCAGCTTTCGATCGCCGGGGCTTCACGGAGGCCGTCGCCGACGTGCTCACCACCCGATCCGTGGACCTGGTGGCCATGGCCGGGTTCGGGACCGTCCTCGACAAGCCGGTGCACGACGCGTTTCCCGGGAGGATCCTCAACACCCACCCGTCGCTGCTCCCGGCGTTCCCCGGCTGGCACGGCGTCGAGGACGCGCTCGCGGCGGGTGCCCGGGTCACCGGCTGCACCGTCCACGTGGCCACCCTCGAGGTCGATGCCGGGCCGATCCTTGCCCAGGCAGAGGTCCCCGTGCGTGACGGCGACACCGCCGGCACGCTGCACGAGCGGATCAAGACGGTGGAGCGGCGCCTGTACCCCGAGACCATCCGCCGCGCCTGTGCCGAGCTTGCGTCCACCGGCTCGCTCGAGGGCCTCACCATCCAGGTGGCACGAGCGTGAGAGCACTGCTGTCGGTGTACGACAAGACCGGGCTGGTGGACCTGGCCTCGGGCCTGGCGGGCCTCGGATGGGAGCTCGTGGCCAGCGGCAAGACGGCCGCAGCGCTGGCCGACGCCGGGATCGCGCACGAGGAGGTGAGCGCGGTGACCGGCTCGCCCGAGATGCTGGGCGGCCGGGTCAAGACGCTGCACCCCCGTATCCACGGAGGGATCCTGGCCGACCGCTCCGAGCCCGCCCACCTCTCCGACGTCGCCGCCGAGGGGATCGAGCTCATCGACCTGGTGGTCTCCAACCTGTACCCGTTCGCCTCGGACCCCTCGGTGGAGCTCATCGACGTGGGTGGGCCGGCCATGGTGCGGGCGGCAGCGAAGAACTTCGCCCATGTGGGCGTCGTCACCTCGCCGGCCGACTACCCGGCTGTCCTGGAAGAGCTGGCCGGCAACGGTTCGCTCTCCGACAGCACGCGGCGCCGGTTGGCCAGGGCGGCGTTCGCCCACACGGCCGCCTACGACGCCGCGATCGTGTCGTGGTTCGACGAGGAGGTGAATGCCGCCCCGGAGGCAGCTGGTGTCGACGCGGCGGCTGACGCCGGCGAGGCGTCTGGCGCCGGCGAGGCGGCTGGCGCCCTGCTTCCTCCGACCCTGCACGTCACTTTGGAACGGGCCGCAACGCTGCGCTACGGCGAGAACCCGCACCAGTCGGGTGCCAGGTACCGCTTGGCCGGTGAGGCGAGCTGGTGGGACACGACGGTCCAGCACTCCGGCACCGAACTGTCGTACCTCAACATCTTCGACGCCGACGCCGCGTGGCGCCTCGTCCACGAGCTCGTGTCCGATGCCGGCGTGAGGGGCGCTGGTGTGGGCGGCGCCGGCGCCGAGCAGGCGGTGGCCATCATCAAGCACGCGAACCCCTGTGGTGCCGCCGTGGCCGCGGACCTCACGACGGCCTACGAATGGGCGCTCGCCGGCGACCCCTTGTCGGCTTTCGGGGGCGTGGTCGCGCTATCGGGGCCGGTGACCGTCGCCGTGGCCGAGGTCATGGCCGGTGGCCCCCAGGCAGACGTGGTCGTGGCGCCATCGTTCGAGCCCGAAGCGCTCGCTCGCCTGGTGGCAAAGCGCAAGGCCACCCGCATCCTCTCGGCCGGCGCTCCGGACCCGCTTGGCCTCCACGTGCGGAGCTTGGGGGGGTCGTACCTGGTCCAGACGCCCGATCGCTTCGTGAGCGAGGTCCCCACCTGGCGGGTGGTCAGCGCGACCGAGCCGACCGAAGACCAGTGGCGGGACCTGGTGCTGGCTTGGCGGATCTGTGCCCGCACGACCTCGAACGCGATCTCGATCGTGCACGGCGGTCAGGCGGTCGGCGTGGGTGCCGGCCAGCAGTCCCGGGTGGTGGCAGCCGAGATCGCCGTGACCAAGGCGGGGGAGCGGGCGGTGGGCGCCGCCGCCGCGAGCGACGCGTTCTTCCCCTTTCCCGACGGCTTGGAGGTGCTGGCCCAGGCAGGGGTGGCGGCGGTGGTCCAGCCGGGGGGCTCGGTGCGCGACGCCGAGGTGACGGCGGCAGCCGACGCTGCCGGCATCGCCATGGTGATCACCGGTGAACGGCACTTCCGGCATTGAGGTCCTCGGAGCACGGAGGACGCGTCGCGCGAGGCGGGCGGCGGTGACGGCGGTCCTGCGGTGACGGCGGTCCTACTCGACGGCGAGCGCCTGGCGGCGAGGGTCCGAGCCGAAGTGGCCGAGCGGGTGGCCAGGCTGGCGGCCGAGGGAATACGCGTCGGCCTTGGCACCATCCTGGTGGGCGACGACGGGCCGAGCGCCCGCTACGTTGCGATGAAGCACGAGGACTGCGCCGAGGTGGGCATCACGTCGTACCACCAGCACCTGCCCGAGACTGCGACCCAAGCCGAGGTCGAGGAGGTCGTGGCCAGGTTCAACGCAGACCCGGCCGTCCACGCCTACCTCGTCCAGCTCCCGCTGCCCGAGGGTTTGGACGAGGAGCGGGTGCTGATGGCCGTGGACCCGGCCAAGGACGTCGACGGCCTCCACCCGGTGAACCTCGGCCGGCTGCTCATGGGGCGGCCTGGACCCCTCCCGTGCACGCCGGCGGGCATCGTCGAGCTGCTCCACGCCTACGACGTGCCGGTCGAAGGGCGCCACGCCGTGGTCATCGGGCGGGGTCTGACCATCGGGCGGCCTCTTGCCGTCCTCTTGGCCACCAAGCGACCGGGGTGCAACGCGGCGGTCACGGTCGTCCACACCGGTGTCGACGATCTGAGTGGCCTGGTGCGCAGCGCCGACGTGGTCGTGGCGGCAGCCGGCCGCGCAGGCCTCGTGACCGCCGGCATGGTCAAGCCCGGGGCGGCCGTCGTGGGCGCCGGGACGAGCTGGGAGGGACGTAAGCTGCTCTCCGATGTGGCTGAGGACGTGGCCGAGGTGGCCGGCTGGATCACCCCGAGAATCGGTGGCGTGGGCCCCATGACCAGGGCAATGCTGTTGCGGAACGCCGTCCGGGCGGCAGAGCGCGTATGAGCGCCGCGGACGGGTCATCGCCCTCTCCCGCATCGGTGCCGGCCCCGTCTCGGGTGCACGGCGGCGAGCACGAGGAGCGGCCATGGGGCTCGTACACCGTGCTCGACGACAGCGCTCCCGACCACAAGGTCAAGCGCATCGTGGTCCATCCCGGCAAGCGCCTCAGCTACCAGCGGCACGCCCGGCGCGCCGAGCACTGGTTCGTCGTGTCCGGTCGGGGCCGTGTCACCTTGGACGGGGTGGATCGAGAGCTGGCAGCGGGGGACTCGGTGGACGTCGGGCTGGGTACCGCCCATCGCATCGCGTGCGAGGGTGACGACGACCTCGTGTTCATCGAAGTCCAGCGTGGCGACTACTTCGGAGAGGACGACATCGTCCGGTTGGAGGACGATTTCGGGCGGGCCGGCACCTCCTGAGCACTACTCTTGGCCCGGTGACGCAGATCGCCGAGCTCCTCGCGGCCGGGCCCACCTACTCCTTCGAGTTCTTCCCGCCCAAGACCGAAGACGAGCAGGCGACGCTGCTCGAGACGCTGCGCGCCCTCGAGCCGCTGGCCCCGTCGTTCGTCTCGGTCACCTATCGCGGCGGTCGGGCGTCGCGTCGGCGGACCTACGACTTGGTGACCGGCATGCTCCACACCACGTCTCTCAACCCGATGGCCCACCTCATCTGCGTTGCCCACAGCCGGCTGGAGCTCGCCGACATCCTGGTCTCCTACCGCAAAGCCGGCGTGGACAACCTCATGGCCCTCGGGGGGGATCCGCCGGCTGATCCTTTGGCGGGGTCCGGAGAGCTGCTCCACGCCATCGAGTTGGTGGAGCTGGCACGAGCGGTCGGGGGGTTCTCCATCGGGGTGGCTGCCCACCCTGCCGGCCACCCGGCCTCGCCCGACCTGGCCAGTGACCGTGACCACCTGGCCGAGAAGCTCCGCCGGGCAGACTTCGGGGTCACCCAGTTCTTCTTCGAGCTGGGCGAGTACCGGTCGCTCCGCGACGACATGGCTGTCCGTGGGGTCGACCGGCCGATCCTGCCGGGGATCCTGCCGGTGACCACGCTCGCGTCGCTGTCGCGCCTGGGGCCGATGGGCGCGCCGGCGCCCCGCTGGCTGGTCGAGCGCTTGGAGGCAGCCGATCGGGCCGGGGGCGCGGCCGCTGTCCGCGAGGAGGGGATCGAGGTCTTCACCGCGCTGTGCCGCGCGCTGCTCGACGATGGCGCGCCGGGGCTGCACTTCTACACGCTCAACCGATCGAGCGTGACCCGGGAGATCTACGGCGCTCTCGGGCTCGACCGGGCGCTTGCAGAGCCAGGTTCACCGTCCGGGAGCAGGCCGCTGTCCACCGGCGCCGATTGGGGTGGCGCCACCACCCGGCCATAGGATCGCTTCCATGGCAGACACCATCACCATGGGGGCCGACGGGAAGCTGGTGGTTCCCGACGAGCCCGTCATCCCGTTCATCGAAGGCGACGGCACCGGCGTCGACATCTGGCCCGCGGCCAAGCTTGTCCTGGACGCGGCAGCGGCCAAGCACGGGCGCCGGGTGGCGTGGAAGGAGGTCCTGGCCGGCCAGAAGGCCTACGACCAGACCGGCACGTGGCTGCCGGATGAGACGGTGGAGGCATTCCGAGAGCACCTCATCGGGATCAAGGGCCCCCTCACGACGCCCATCGGTGGCGGGATCCGATCGCTCAACGTGGCCCTGCGCCAGATCCTGGACCTCTATGTCTGTCTCCGTCCGGTGCGGTGGTTCACCGGAGTCCCCTCTCCCGTGCGCCACCCCGAGCTGGTCGACATGGTCATCTTCCGGGAGAACACCGAGGATGTCTACGCCGGCTACGAGGTGGAGAAAGGATCGCCCGAGGCGGAGAAGCTGACGGCCTTCCTACGACAAGAGATGGGGTTCCCGATCCGCGACGGGTCGGGCATCGGGATCAAGCCCGTGTCGGAGGAAGGATCCAAGCGCCTGATCCGGGCTGCCATCCGCTACGCCCTGGACCACGGGCGGCAATCGGTGACGATGGTCCACAAGGGCAACATCCAGAAGTTCACCGAGGGGGCGTTCCGGAACTGGGGATACGAGCTGGTGCGCGAGGAATTCGCCGACGTCGCCGTGGGTTGGGACGACTGCGGGGGCGATCCGGGGAGCAAGCTCCTCGTCAAGGACGCCATCGCCGACATCACGCTCCAGCAGGTGCTCACCCGGCCGGCCGAGTTCGACGTCATCGCCACCACGAACCTGAACGGCGACTACCTCTCGGATGCATTGGCCGCCCAAGTCGGAGGCATCGGGATCGCGCCCGGTGCGAACATCAATTACGTCACCGGCCACGGAATTTTCGAAGCAACGCACGGCACCGCGCCGAAGTACGCCGGGCAGGACAAGGTGAACCCCGGGTCGGTGTTGCTTTCGGGGGTGCTCATGTACGAGCACCTGGGGTGGCAAGCGGCAGCCGACGACATCATCGCCGCACTGGAAGCGACCATCGCCGAGAAGATCGTGACCTATGACTTCGCCCGCCAGATGGACGGCGCCACCGAGGTCTCCTGCTCCGCGTTCGCCCGGGCAGTGGCCGACCGCCTGTAGCGGCCTGATGGCGAGCGGTTTCGACCGAGAGCAGTGCGCCGCGTAACGTAGCGGGCATGACCTCCAAGAACCCACTCCACGTCACCGTCACCGGAGCGGCCGGCCAGATCGGCTACGCGATGCTGTTCCGGATCGCCTCAGGACAGCTCCTCGGCGACGACCAGCCCGTCATCCTGCGCCTGCTCGAGATCGAGCCTGCGATGAAGATGCTGGAAGGTGTCGTGATGGAGCTCGACGACTGCGCCTTTCCCCTGCTCGCCGGCATCGAGGCGACGTCCGACCTCAAGACGGCGTTCGACGGCACCTCGTGGGCCCTACTGGTGGGCTCGGTGCCTCGCAAGGCGGGCATGGAGCGCGGTGACCTCCTCGGGGTGAACGGCGGGATCTTCAAGCCCCAGGGGAGGGCCATCGCCGATCACTCCGCCTCCGACGTGCGGGTACTGGTCGTGGGGAACCCCTGCAACACCAACTGTCTGATCGCCCGGTCGAACGCGCCGGAGGTGCCGACCGACCGGTGGTTCGCAATGACCCGCTTGGACCAGAACCGGGCCGAGACCCAGCTGGCCAAGAAAGCCGGTGTCCCGGTCACCTCGGTCCGGCACCTCGCCATCTGGGGGAACCACTCGGCTACCCAGTTCCCCGACTTCGGGGCTGCGACCATCGACGGCCGGCCGGTGCCCGACGTCATCACGGACCGAGCTTGGCTGGAGGGCGACTTCCTCACCACGGTCCAAAAGCGCGGTGCCGCGGTCATCGAGGCGCGCGGCGCGTCGTCGGCAGCCTCGGCTGCCAACGCCGCGATCGACACGGTGGTGAGCCTGCGGACCGCCACCCCTGCCGGGGACTGTGTCTCGGTCGCAGTCCCCAGCGACGGCCAGTACGGCACGCCCGAGGGGCTCCAGTTCGGCTTCCCGGTCCGCGCCGACGGCCAGGGCGGCTGGTCGGTCGTCGAGGGCGTCGAGCACGACGCATTCGCCGTCGAACGGATCCGTCTCACCACCGAGGAGCTGGTCGCCGAACGTGACGAAGTGAAGGCGATGGGGCTCGTGAGCTGAGAGCGGCGGCCTCTCCGGCCACCGCGTCGCTCCCTCAGCGCGCGCTCAACCGGCGGCGACGGCGACGGGCACCTCGATCCCGGCACCCGACAGGAAGCTGAGCTTGGCTGCCAACGCGACCTGCCAGACTTCCATCTCCTCGTCGAAGTGGAGACGATCCCCGTCTTCACACGCGTGCTCCAACTCGTCGAACGCCGCGTCTTCGGCGTCGAGGAGCTCGCGGTACTTCTGGAGGAAATGGTCGTCGATCGGCTGGGGCACGTCTCGCCTCCTCTGTACGGAGCCCGCCCGACGCGGGCCGTGGTCCGACACTACCTCCGGAGAGGCGGTCCTGTCGGGTCCTCGGTCCGCGGCTGGTTGGGCTGGGGGAACTCCGGCAATGGCCGGCCGAGAGATCGCACGGCCATGTGGGACACGGCCATCAAGCGGTCGCCGTCGCCGGTGTCGAGCACCCTGACCTCGACGACCGAGTCACGCCGGCCGGTGCGCAGGACACGGCCCTCGGCCCGTACCGGGCCGGTCCGGCCGGGTGACAGGAACGACAGCGTCATGTGCGTCGTGGCCACCATGTCCCCGAGAGAGCGGACGGCGGCTGCGGCGCCGGCGCAGTCGACCAGCGTGGCGATGACCCCGCCTTCGAGGAAGCCGGCCGGTCCGCGGATTCCGTCGGTGACCTCCAAGGTGGCCGCCATCGAACCGGGTTCGTCTTCAATCTCCTCCCAGGAGATCCCCAGTCCTTGTTGGAACGGCGTACCCATCGGCGCGCGAGCGGGTGCATCGGCGACGCCGGCGTCTGGCATACTGCCCGGCTCCGAGCCTGACGTCGTCATGACGTGGTCTCCCGCCGCAGCGGTCCCAGGCGTGCCGACGCGGCAGCGAGCAGGGCTTGGGAGGCCACCAGCAACGCCAAGTCGCCCCGGACCCGGATCCGGCCGGCAGCGAGGGCATCTGCCGCATCGAGCTCGCCTCGGGACATGGCAGCAGCATCGGCGTAGTCCATGGTCACCGTCACGTTGGCGGGCTCGGACGGCTCAGGTGAGCGGTCCGTTCGGCAGGACATGCGAAGGGAGTTTTTCCTCACCTCGAGATCCACGCGAAGACTTCCCCCCGGAGCGTTCTTCAGCACATGTTCGACGCGGTAGGCACCCCGTTCGGCAGTGAGTGAGACGCCGGTGTCCACCGTCGCCGGGTCGAGGTCGGCCACCGCATCGTTGAATGCGGCCACCCATTCTGCAGAGTAGAGGAGCGGCACCGCTACGCCTCTGCGGACGCGGCCTCCCCGGACGGCTCGTCTGACGGCTCGTCGGAGGCCTCGTGTGGTGCCGAGCCCCCGGATCGGGCGATCGCCACCGCCTCTTCCGGCGATCGCTTCGAGCGGCGCATGATGGTGCGGCCCAGCCAACCGAGCGGGTCGTACGAGGCGTCCACCACCCGTTCTTTCATCGGGATGATGGCGTTGTCGGTGATCTTGATGTGCTCGGGGCAGACTTCGGTGCAGCACTTGGTGATGTTGCAGAACCCCAGTCCAGCCCGCTTCCGGACCAGCTCCCGGCGGTCGTTGGTGTCGAGCGGGTGCATCTCCAGCTCGGCGAAGCGGATGAAGAACCGAGGCCCGGCGTAGTGGGCCTTGTTCTCTTCGTGGTCCCGGATCACGTGGCAGACGTCCTGGCACAAGAAGCACTCGATGCACTTGCGGAACTCCTGCCCCCGCTCGATGTCGATCTGCTGCATGCGGTAGCCGTCGGCGGGTTCGGGCATCGGAGAGAAAGCCGGGACGGTCTTGGCGACCTCGAAGTTGAAGCTGACGTCGGTCACCAGGTCCCTGATGATGGGGAACGTGCGCATCGGGGCCACCGTGACAGGTCCAGCCGGGAGCTCGTCCATCCGGGTCATGCACATGAGGCGGGGACGGCCGTTGATCTCGGCAGAGCACGATCCGCACTTGCCGGCTTTGCAATTCCAGCGGCAAGCCAGGTCGGGCGCGTCGGAGGCCTGCAGCCGGTGGATGACGTCCAGGACCACCTCACCCTCTTGGTTGGGAAGCTGGTACTCGACGAACTCGCCGCCTCCGGGGTCACCCCGCCACACTCTCATGGTCACGTCGCCATCGCTCGTCGGCGCCGCGTCGTCAGCCGCCGCTCCGAGCCCGTCGTCTCCGGCTCGGTCCACCTCTTCAGCCGCCACCGGTTCTTCTTGCTGCTCGGTGTCGTCGTGCTCGGTGTCGTCGTGCATCACTGTCCCTCCTCGAGGAGCTCGCGGAGCTCCGCCGGCATCTCCGGCAGGGGCTCAGGACTCACGATGATCGGGGCTCCAGGACCTCTCGGGTCGGTCTGGCGCTGGACAAAGTTGACCTTTCCCAGCTCGGGATCCGCGTTCGGGAAGTCCTCCCTCGTGTGGCCCCCTCTGCTTTCCTTGCGAGCCAGCGCACCTTGGGCCACCGCGGTCGACACCGTGAGCATGGCCGGTAGGTCGGTGGCCAAGTTCCAGGCGGGGTTGTACGCACGTCCGCCGGGAGCGGCCAGGTGCTCGGAGCGCTCGCGCAAAGTGCCCAGCCGCTCGAGGGCCTCTTCGAGCTCGGAGCCAGTCCTGATGATGCCGACCAGCGACTGCATCGTCTCCTGCAGGTCCCGGTGCAAGTCGTACGGGCTCTCGCCGCTCTCGTTCTCCAATGGAGCAAGCGCCTCGGTCAGGATCGCCTCGACCTCTGCACCGTCCACGGTGGGCTCTCCCTCCCGTCCCTCCGCGTAGTCGGCCGCGCCAATCCCGGCACGCCGCCCGAACACCAAGAGGTCCGAGAGCGAGTTCCCGCCGAGCCGGTTCGCGCCGTGCATGCCGCCGGCAACCTCCCCGGCGGCGAAGAGCCCCGGCACCGTGGCAGCCTCGGTGTCCGCGTCCACTCGTACACCGCCCATCATGTAGTGGCACGTCGGGCCTATCTCCATGGGCGTCGTGGTGATGTCGACGCCTGCCAGCTCCTTGAACTGGGTGTACATCGAAGGGAGGCGCCGTCGGATGTACTCGGCGGAGCGGCGGCTGGCGATGTCCAAGAACACCCCGCCGTGGGGGCTCCCCCGCCCTGCCTTCACTTCTGCGTTGATCGCCCGAGCGACCTCGTCACGGGGGAGGAGATCGGGGGTCCGCCGGTTGTTGGCGTGGTCGTCGTACCAGCGATCGGCCTCTTCTTCGGTCTCGGCCGTCTCGGCGCGGAACATCGGAGCCACGTAGTTGAACATGAAGCGGGTGCCTTCGCTGTTGCGCAAGATGCCTCCGTCACCGCGCACCCCTTCGGTCACGAGCAGACCCCGTACCGACAGCGGCCACACCATGCCGGTGGGATGGAACTGGACCGACTCCATCTCGATCACGTCGGCACCGGCCCAGATCGCCATGGCGTGCCCGTCGCCGGTGGACTCCCAGCTGTTCGACGTGTACTTCCAGCTCTTGCCGATCCCGCCGGTGGCCAGGACGAACGCCTTGGCGGTGAAAGTGACGAACTCTCCGGTGGGGCGCCAGTAGCCGACTGCGCCGGAGATGCGGCCTTGGCTGTCGGCCAGCAACCGGAGGATCTTGCACTCCATGAACACGTCGATGTCCATGCTCACGGCCTTCTGCTGGAGGGTGCGGATCAGCTCCAACCCCGTCCGGTCTCCGACATGGGCCAGGCGGGCGTAGCGGTGCCCGCCGAAGTCGCGCTGGGTGATCCGCCCGTCCTTGGTGCGGTCGAACAATGCACCCCAGGCCTCCAGCTCGTGGACCCGGTCGGGCGCCTCCTGGGCGTGGAGCTGTGCCATGCGCCAGTTGTTGAGGAGCTTGCCGCCTCTCATCGTGTCGCGAAAATGGACCTTCCAGTTGTCCTCGGGGTACACGTTCCCCATCGCCGCGGCCACCCCGCCCTCGGCCATCACGGTGTGTGCCTTGCCGAAGAGGGACTTGCAGATGAGCGCGGTGCGCAGCCCACGGTTTTTGGCTTCGATGGCGGCCCTGAGCCCAGCGCCTCCGGCCCCGATCACGATCACGTCGTACTGGTGGGATTCGTGCTCGCTCATGTCGTGCCCCGTCGCTCCTCTGACACCTGGTGCGCTCCTCGCGCGCGGCGCCGGCTGTCCTTGTTGTCGCGGATCATGGTCCACTCCGGCCATACACCGCGCTGCCCCGATGGCATGTCCGGTGCCGCCTGCCACCCTCGTATCACCGGGCGAACCTCACCTTGTCGAGTCCCACGCTGGTGCTCCCACGCTGCAGTTCAGAAGAGCCGGTGATCGGGGATGGTCCCGCTGGCCACGAGACGTACGTACAGGTCCGTGAGGGCGACGAAGACGAGGCTTGCCCAGGCGAATTTCATGTGGTGGGCATTCAGCGGCGTGACCAGCTTCCAGAGCCGGTGGCGGATGGGATGTTTCGAGAAGCTCCGCACCTGGCCACCGCACAGGTGGCGGCAGGAATGGCAGGACAGGCTGTAGAGCCAGAGCAGCACGGCGTTCACGCACAGGACCAGCGTGCCGATGCTGACGCCGATCCCGATGCCGGGCTCCCGGAAGGCCTCGACGGCGTCGATGGTGAGGATGACGTTCAGGACCAGCCCGCAGTAGAAGAACCACCGGTGCACGTTTTGCAGGATGAGTGGGAACCGGGTCTCCCCCGAGTAGCTGGAGTGGGCATCGGCAACGGCGCAGTTCGGAGGCGAGAGCCAGATGGAGCGGTAATAGGCCCGTCGGTAGTAGTAGCAGGTGAGGCGGAACCCGAGAGGAAAGATGAGGATGAGCAGCGCAGGGGAGATCGTCCACCAGGTGAGAACCGTTCCTGGATGGCTGCCAGGTACACAGCTCTCGACGAGGCACGGGGAGTAGAAGGGGGAGAGGAGGTCACGATGGCTCGCCGCCCCGACGAAGTAGTCCTTGTTCACGAACGCCGCCCACGTGGAGTAGGCCACGAAGATGATGAGGATCGAAGCACTGACCAGAGGCTGAACCCACCAGCCGTCACGACGCAGGGTCGGGACATCGGGGCCGCCTCGCGTGCCCGAGATCTCGACCGCGGTGACCGTCGCGTCTTCCACCGTCGTCACGTCCTCCTCCTCCCAGCCTCTTGTCGTCTTCTGTCCCTCTTCGCCTTCAGGCCCTCTTCGCCCTCAGGCCCTCTTCGCCTTCTGTCCCTCGACCACGCTCGTCCGAGACGCGGGCCGCGATGCCAGCCCTGCACCTGCAGACCTATCGCCGCCAGGGCCGGCGTCCGGCATGGACGCCGGCTGCTTCCAGCCTCACCCGGCCACATCGCTCACGCTGCCTGCGACACTTCGTGGGAATGGCGCTCACGTGCCGCCCTATCTTTCCAGATCGCGGGACCGAGGGTGCAACTCGGCTTGTCTCCGGCCTGCTCAGGCGCTCTGGGCCATGTGGGGTGTGCGGTCAGCGGTCGGGACTGGCACGATACCGGCAAGGGTGGCCAAGGCTGGAAGTGCGCATTTGTCACCAGGCAGGCCGTCGTCGGCGGGCATGAGAGCAGCGGCGCCCGACCTAGGCTCGAACCGTGCCCGACGCATCCTTCGACATCCCTCCCGTTCCCCCCTCGTTCCCCCGCACTCTAGGAGAGCTCCGCTCCTCTGGATGGGAGTCGGTACCGGTGGCCGACGAGATCCGCCGGAACGCAGCGGCCCGGATCGCCGCGGGCGAGCCCATTGCCCGGGGTGTGCTCGGGTTCGACGAGACGGTGATGCCTCAGCTCGAGAACGCGCTCCTCGCAGGACACGACATCATTCTTCTGGGGGAGCGCGGTCAAGCCAAGACCCGGCTGATCCGATCCCTGGTCGAGCTCTTGGACGAGTGGCTGCCCATTGTCGGCGGGTCCGAGATCAACGACGATCCCTACCACCCTTCGTCGCGTTTCGGGCGTGATCTGGTCGCCCAGGACGGTGACCAGGCGTCCATCGAATGGCGGCACCGCTCCGAGCGGTACGGCGAGAAACTCGCCACCCCTGATACGTCGATCGCTGACCTGATCGGGGAGATCGACCCGATCAAAGTGGCGGAAGGCCGCTACCTGTCCGACGAGCTGGCGCTTCACTACGGCCTGGTGCCCCGTGTGAACCGCGGGATCTTCGCCATCAACGAGCTCCCCGATCTCTCCGAGAGGATCCAAGTGGGGCTGTTGAACGTTCTGGAGGAGCGTGACGTGCAGATCCGCGGCCATCGAGTCCGCCTCCCGCTCGACGTGGTACTGGTCGCGACGGCCAACCCCGAGGACTACACCAATCGTGGACGGATCATCACCCCCCTCAAGGACCGGTTCGGTTCCCAGATCCGCACCCACTACCCCCCCGACACGCGCACCGAAGTCACCATCATGCTCGCCGAGTCCGAGTTGCCCACCGGAGGCGTCCCGGTGGTGGTCCCGGCTTACCTCCAAGAGGTGGTCGCCGAGTTGAGCCAGCTTGCCCGGAGGAGCCCTCACCTCAACCAGCGCAGTGGTGTCTCAGTCCGCCTGACCGTCGCCAACTACGAGACGCTCGTGGCGAATGCGCTTCGCCGAGCGCTGCGTTTGGGAGAAGCACTGGCCGTGCCCCGCGTGAGCGATCTGACGGCGCTGGTGGCCTCGACGATGGGGAAGGTCGAGGTCGAGGCGCTCGACGAGGGGAGAGAGGAGGAGCTGGTGGCTCGTCTGATCGCTGCGGCCGTTCTCTCGGTGTTCCGACGTCGGGTGACCCTGGCTGATCCGAGCGCGGTTCTCGGTGCGTTCGAGGCCGAGGTCGTGGTTCACACCGGCGATGATCTCGCGTCGACCGACTACGTGGCCGTCCTGGGTGACCTGCCGGCGCTGGCAGGTGCGGTGCGCGAACTCGCGGGACCAGAAGGTGACGAGGCCCCCGCGATCCTGGCGAGCGCACTCGAGTTCCTTCTCGAGGGCCTGCATCTCACCAAACGACTCAACAAGGATGCCTCAGGCGGACGGGCACTGTATCGGAGCCGGAAGTGACGGCCCGCTACGGCTACCGCCGCTGGGACGGAACCCAGGATGTCGAGGACTTCGACGCGGACGAGCTCTTGGCCGAGCTCACCGACGACCTCTTGGCCGGTGGCGATCTCGATGATGCGTTGCGGCGCCTCGTGCACCGGGGCATGCGGAGCAGGTCGGGAGAGCACATCATGGGCTCTCGCCAGCTCTTGGAGCGAGTGCGACGTCGTAGGGCCGAGCTCCGGTCATCGGGGGACCCGGGAGGAGAGCTTGGCCGGGTCTCCCGGGCACTGACGGACATCGTCGATCAAGAGCGGACGTCGATCGACGAACTGGTGAACGAGGCGAGAGACTCCGGGGACGAACGACGCAGGGCTGTCACCGATGACGTTGCCGCCGAGAAGCGGATCGCCCTCGATCTTCTGCCCGACGACGTCGCCGGCAAAGTGGGCGGCCTCTCCCGCTACGAGTTCGTGTCCTCCGAAGCACGAGAGAAGTTCGAGGAGCTGGTGGAGTCGCTGCGCCGCGAGGTGGCGGACACCTACGTGAAAGGGGTGTCCGAGGCGCTCGGGTCCATGGACGCCGAGCAGATCGCGCATCTCCGCGATGCCCTGGATGCCCTCAATCGCATGCTCGAGCAGCGCGGACGCGGTGAGCCGCTGGATCCGACCTTTGAAGAGTTCATGGAGCGCTACGGTGACCTCTTTCCTGGAGCCGGTTCTCTGGATGAACTGCTCGAGCAGATGGCTGCACGAATGGCTGCGGCCGAGAGCATGTGGAGGTCGCTCTCCCCCGAGCAGCGGGAGCAGCTCAGAGCCCTATCGGACTCGCTTCTCGAGGACATGGACCTCCGCTGGCAGGTCGAGCGTCTTTCGCAGAACCTCCAGTCGGCGTTTCCCACAGCCGGGTGGGATCGTCGCCAGCGTTTCTCCGGACAGGGACATCCCATTGGTCTGGCGAGCGCGACCGATGTGGCATCCGAGCTGGCCGAGCTGGACAGGATGGAAGAGCTTCTGCAATCGGCGACGTCACCGGCAGCGCTCTCCGAGATCGACCTCGACGAAGTCACCCGTCACCTGGGCGACGATGCAGCGCGGTCTTTGGAGTACCTCGCCCGCGTTGCCCGTGAGCTGACCGACGCCGGGCTCATCGAGAACCGAGGCGGGAGGACCGAGATCACGCCCAAAGGAGTGCGTCGACTCGGGCAACGGGCTCTCACCGACCTCTTCGCCAAGATCGAGGCCGACCGTCTCGGAGGGCATCAGACCACGTGGGCGGGTGCTGGACATGATCGGGAGGAGACGACGCGGCCGTATGAGTACGGAGATCCGTTCAATCTCCACCTGAGCAAGACCATCCAGAACGCCGTGCACCGCACGGGCAGCGGGGTCCCTGTCCGCCTGGCACCCGAAGACTTCGAAGTGGTCGAGTCCGAAGCGCTCACCCGATCAGCGACGGTTCTTCTGGTCGACCTGTCGATGTCGATGCCGATGCGCGACAACTTCGTTCCGGCGAAGAAAATGGCAATGGCCCTGCACACCCTGATCGCGAGCCGTTTTCCGAGGGACTATCTCGGCATCGTCGGGTTTTCCGAGGTGGCGAGAGAGATCAAGCCCGAAGATCTCCCGAGCGCGATGTGGGATTACGTGTATGGGACCAATCTCCAACATGCCCTGCTCTTGGCGCGCAAGCTCCTGGCCCATCAACATGGGACGAAACAGATCATCGTCGTCACCGACGGGGAGCCGACCGCCCACATCGATCCCGACGGCGAAGTGTTCTTCAACTACCCACCCGTGCCGGACACCCTCCGGCGCACCATGGCCGAAGTCGTCCGCTGCACTCGGGCACGGATCACGATCAACGTCTTCGCGCTCGACCTGGAACGTACCCAGTTCCCCTTCGTCGACCAGATTGCCGCGGTCAACGGCGGCAGAACCTTCTACACCGACCCGGATCATCTCGGTGGTTACGTTCTCGTCGACTTTCTCCAGCACCGGCGAGTGCTCCGCCCGGCCGGTTGACCGGCGGGCGCGACCTGACGTTCTCTGGTCGGCTGGGGTGTTCTGCCGGCGCGTCGGGTTGGCGCGTCGGGTTGGCGCGTCGGCGGGAGCCACCGCACCCCCTCCGGCGTTGCCGCGAACAGGACGATCATCGCCTTCCGAGGTCGGAGCGCGATGCTTGTCTGCTGTGCTCGGCCGGCCGACGGCACTTCGATCTGGGTCACGAACCACGTGCACCATGCATGTGCGCAGTGTCACAAGCGTGACCGGCGCGAAGGCTCTGAGGAATTTCCGCTTGCGTTCAGGTTCCCAGTGGTGGAAGATAACAATGTTGTAACTACACCAGTGCCACATCGGTGGCGAGGGGAGGCAGGCCGGTGGACCTCATGTCGATACTGTACGGTCGCCAAGAGCAGAGTTGGCAGGCACAGGCGAACTGCATGGGAGTGGACCCCGACCTGTTCTTTCCTGAGCGCGGGGCGTCGACCCGCGAAGCCAAGGAAGTGTGCCGAGGCTGCGTGGTGCGCGAGGACTGCCTCGAGTACGCATTGGCGAACGGCGAGAAGTTCGGAATCTGGGGAGGAATGAGCGAGCGCGAGCGCCGTCGGTTGCGCAGGGCTCGAGCGATGCAGCGATCCAGTACCGCCAACGCGAGCTGATCCCCGTACGGCGCCGTCGCGAGCGATCCGGCTGATCCGGTCGCGGCGCCACCTCGACGGCCATCGAACGACCGCGTTCGAAAGATGGTCGGCATGGGCACCCATTTCCTCTTTCCTTCCCGGGTCGCATGCCGCACGAGCTCACCCCGTCGCGTGCGGCCGTTCAATCCATCGCGATTCCTCGCTGCTCCAGTCGAGCCTCGATGGTCGAAGCGGGCTCGAGTCCTAGCTCCTCCCATCGTGTCGTCGAGATTGAGGCAAGGACGCCTGCGGGAATCAACCCGACCAGCTCGCAGGAGGAGACGGCGCTTCCCATCGTTGCTGCAATACGAGCGATCCTGTCACGGACGTCGGCTGGTCCAACGGCAAACGGGTCGATCAAGTTGCAGGAGATCTGCACGGCATCACTTTCTGGGCCAAATTTGAACGCGAGTGCGCGTACAGCGGGACCTCGCACTGCTGAAGCGATCGATCGCGCCCTGGTGAGGTCCATTGGCCGTACCCAGACGTTGTAGGCAATCAGAAAATTACGGGCCCCCACGGCGCATGCCCCGGCAGTTGGGTGAGGTGATCGCGGTCCCGTGTCAGGTTGTAGCACCCTGAAAGCATTTCGGCGAACCTCGGGAAGGATCCGGTCTTCTCCATGACCGAGAGGACCAAACAGGAAACACGGAAGTGTAAGAGTTGTGCTGGCCCACCGAGCAAAGCGATCTCTCACGGTGCAGGCTCCATCCAGTGAAGGCGTGGCATCGAGATGGGTGAGAGAATGTTCCACGGGGGCACCCTCTCGCGACGGCTCTTCGACTGGAGTCCGTTGGTGATCTTGAAATGTGAGCGGAACGAAGGGGACGATGTCGATCACACCGAACCTCGGATGGACACCCGAGTGACGCCTGATGTCAAGTTGGGAGATTGCTTCGACGGCGATTCTTCGAACTGCCGCTTCGACCGCATCCTGCGGCCCGGCGACGGTCACTACCGACCGGTGGTGATCCGGGTCGGCATGGAGATCGAGGAACGTTTCGCCGCAAGCCGCTTCTATGTCGGCCAGGAAGCGATCGTCGCGGCCCTCACTGATGTTGACAGCTGCCTCCAAAAGCTTCATCGAGACGATGCAGTGCCTGGAAACTTCCCCGGTTCAGGGAGCCGGATGCGAGCCAAACATGCAGGACTTGCGCATTCGGTCACGAGCAGCGTAGACGCCCTCAGCGCGAAGATGCGGGAGCCATGGAGCGCCGTCGGCGGAGAATCCTTCGGCGCTCTCGCTCAGAGCAGCCCCCCCACACGCCGTGATCGATTCGGTTGGCCAGGGCATACTCTAGGCATGTCTGCGAGACCGAGCACTCAGCACAGATGCGCTGCGCGGCTTGGACTCCGATTCCGTCGCTCGGGAAGAACACGGCTGGCGGGACGTCTCGACACTTGCCGTTGGCCATCCAATCGGTATCCATGGCTGCTCCCTCGTCTCAATGCTCAGTGTAGTCCGATGGCCTTCGCCCCAAGTCACCACTGTTTGTCGACGGGGACCGGGTTTCGATATCGGTGCGGGAGCGTGCGGAATTGACAGAGTCCCAGAACCTCGGCTGGAGGCCCCGCGCGGCGCCACCAGGCGTGCCGCCAGGCGTGCCGCCAGGCGTGCCACCAGCCGTGCCTCCAGGCGTGCCTCCAGCCCAGTCGAACGCCGGAGTGCCTGGCTCCTCCTGGCCCCCGCCCGGCGCGCCACCCCAACAGGGCGCGCCACCCCCGCCTTTGCCGCCATTTTCAGCGTCGGGGAGTGCAAGGGGTCAATCCGGCTCCGGTGGGCAGTCGTGGCCACAGCCGTCGCAGTCACCCCAAGGCGGGCTGCAGTCCTCGCTGCCGCCTCAAAGTTGGCCGCAGCCCCCGATCTCGCCCCCCGGCGCCATCCCCGCCATACCTCAATCCTCCCGGCCAGGTGCGATTCCCCCGTCTCCTTACCCGCTGTGGATGCCGCATCCTCCACAGCGGGTCGTCCAGACGTTGACTCGTCGGACGTGGGTCTGGGTCGTGGCGTCGACGGCCATTGTGGCGGCGGTCATCGGAGCGCTGGCGGGAGCGTGGATCGGAATCGGGTCACAACAGACGGTGGTAGAGAAGTTTTTCCCCAATCAGAGCGTGATCGCGAATCCGGTAGACGTCCAGGGAGTGATCGCCCAAGCGGAGCCGGCGGTCGTCTCGATCGACACCATCGGGTACCCCGCGGGTGGCGAGGCGGGCGAGGTGCTCGTGGGCGCAGGCACCGGCATGATCCTGACGTCGTCGGGTATGGTCCTGACCAACAATCACGTGATCGCTGGCGCCAGCACAATCACCGTGACGCTGTTCGGCCAGACCAAGCGCCTCGGTGCCCATGTCATCGGAGCTGATCCTGCGACCGACGTGGCCCTTGTGCAGATCGACGGAGGACATGACCTTCCGACCGTCACCCTCGGTAATTCAGATGACGTCGAGGTCGGAGACAACGTCGTCGCCATCGGCAACGCACTCGGCCTCCCTGGTGGCCCCACCGTGACCGAAGGCATCGTGTCCGGGCTGAACCGGACATTGAGCGCAGAAAGTGACTTCACGAAGGCGACGGAGAACCTTCACGGGCTCATCGAAACGGATGCGCCGATCAATTCGGGGAATTCCGGTGGTCCTCTCTTGAACTCCCAGGCTCAGGTCATAGGGATGAACACCGCCGTTGCTGAGAGCACGACCGGGAATGCGCCGGCCCAGAACATCGGATTTGCGATCGCCGTGAACACCATCAAGGCCCTCCTGCCGACGCTCGGTGGAAGTGGAATCAATCTCGGCGTTGCCCTGAAGTCTGGTTCGGGTTGACGAGCGGCTGGTCTCACAGGACCGCGAGGAGTCAGGTAGCGCGACGTTGTTGTTGTTCGGGTCACGGCGAACCTCAACCTCCGCCGGCTCGCGGTCCGGGTGGGAGCAAGTACGCTGTGCAATCGGCGAGAGGAGCATCGGCCCGACCGCCCCACATGTTCGCAGAGTGACTCGCAGCCCGGAGGTGCCATGTCCCCAGAACCCGACGCCAGCGCGATCGGATCCGATGACCAACCCATGCCGGCAGAGCCTGTTGCGCGTGTCCGGATCGTGTACCTCGGACCAGTTGCTCCGCACTGGGAGGTGGAGACCGATTTCGGAGAAGCGGCGCTGGTCGACGCGTTTCGCGATCGCGTCCTCGCTCGCCTCGTCCTACTTCCTCCCCACGACCCGCAGTTCAGAAGGAACCGAGAGCGGGTGGTGCGAGATGCGGAGGGAGAGGGTATCCAGTTGGACTGGGAGCTGGGGATACCGGACGAGGCTTCGGCAACCTAAGCAGAGCAGCCGATCGTCGCGTCAGCGTGAGCAGTACTTGGCATGCGGGCGATGACGCCTGCTGCCGTCGAGCCGTTGGCCGACCCGTGCCTGCCCCTACGAGTCTTGGGGGAGGTCGATCCGTTCGAGCCACAGACCTGGTGCGTCCAGCTCCGCTGGGGTCGGAAGGTTGGTCTGGCCCGCCCAGAGCCGCGCCAACCCCGCGTCTCCTGCCCGTTCGACGACTCCCCGGACGAACGCAGCACCCCGGTCGACTTGTTCCCGCCCCAGGTCAAGGCCGAAGAGCGCCCCCGCCGTGCGGATGCTTGTGGCGTCGGTCGTCCGGAATCGGTACCAAGCCTCTGACAGCATGGACGCAGATCCGGTCATCGATCCAGCGACAAGTCCGGTCACGTGGTCGACATAGGCGCTGATTGCTGAAGTCACGGCAATCAGCTCAGCGGACTTTCGCTGTTGATCGGGGGATACCAGGTCGGTAACGAGGGACTCTGGATCCGAGAGCAGGGATTGCAGCGAACTGAGATCAGCGGTCTCGCTGGTCAGGCGCTCGAGGAGGCTTTTCTGCGCCTGGGTGGATTCGCTGGCTAGGTCTTGGAAGTACTGGTCGATGGTCTTCGCGATGTGCGGGATTGACAGGACAGCATGGGAAGCGAGCTCGTGAGAGCAAACCCAGAGTTGAGCCTGGTCGACCGGAACGCTCCAGTCGTCGGCGTAACGGCGTACGTTCTGCGGTATCACGAGAATGTCGCCTTTCCCCGAAACGGGAATAGGCAACACGTACTGTCCGAGCGCTTGGTGCGCCAGGTGTCCGATGGCCGACCCGAACTGCATGCCCATGATGACCGGTCCCATGGTCGTGGCAAACATCGTGAACAGTTGTTCGAGGTTCTGAGTGTCGTCCGAGTCGCTCAGCTCGTGGGACCCTTCGAGGAACGCCAGGGTGTCATCGATCCCGCCGATCCCGCCGATCCCGCCGATCCCGCTGGTCCCGCTGGTCCCGCCGATCCCGCCTATCCCGTCGATCCCACCCGTCTCCACCTCGCCCGTCCCCGCGGGAGCTGGGGGATTTGCGAACTTCCCGAGAAACGGGGCCCAGGCGTCGAGCATGTGGAGTGCCCAGGACCCGCGGCTGGTCGGGACCAAGGTTGCCGACTGCCCGCTCGAGCCGATCGGCAGCCCGGTGATCTCGGTGACGTGAAGCTCGGCAGCTCGGACGACGGCTTCAAGCGAGATGCGCTCGATCGGGTCGACGTTGACCTCGGGCTCTCCATCGGTGGCGACGCTCTGAGCGAGAGCCCTTGCTGCGTCCAGCCATGGGGTCCCACCTCCCTGGGAACCCCCGATCATCTTCAGCAAGTCGCCCAACAGCCCTTGGAGCGGGTTCCCCGGTTCGTTCACAGGCACCCTCTCATGCTAGGGGGAGGAGCTCAAGGTCACCGCAACCTCCCGACCTTTCCCATCGCGGATGATCTCAAGGTTGACAGTCTGTCCTGGCCCCAGGATGTAGAGGCGGGAGTACAGCTCGGCCATGGACCGCACCGGCGAGCCGTCAATCTGCACGATGACGTCACCGGGTCTGAGCACGTGCGCCGATGCCCCGCCGCGCTTGACCTTGACCACGAGCGCGCCCCGAATGCCCTGGGAGGCGGTGTCACGACCGACCACGTCAAGCCATCCATGCCGGATCCGCCCCCAGTCGGCGAGATCGCGGGCGACACCGAGAACAAGGCTCGCCGGCAAGAAGACTGCGCTCCTGGTCGATCCCGAGGAGTCTCCGGAGGTGTCCAAGATGCCCATGACCTTCCCGCTGCCCGCCAGGAGCAGCTCGCCGGCCACGTGCGGCATCGCCGGGAGCACCGCGTCGATTCCTGCCATCCCCGCTGCGTTGCCTCCGGCGACTGCTGACCCGATGGACTGGACCGTCCCGTTCGACCACATCGTGACCACCTTGCGAAGGTCGTTCGGAGGAGAGGTCATCGCCATGGCGGTGACATGCGACCCGCTCGAGATGGAATTGTCGTTCCCAAAGCTCGCCGAACGCAGGTCGGTGGGTACCCGGAGGAGGGCGACGTCTGATCGTCGGTCCGTTGCCACGACTTGCGCGTGCACGTGCACGCCATCCGCCGTGACCGCTTCAACTGTTCCTGCCCCTGTCACTTCGTCGAAGGTCGTGACAACCATCCCTTCGGGTCCGATCGCGACGCCGGATCCCGCGGCCACGCCAGAGCCCTTGGTCGCGAGCAGTGACACCATGGACTCTTGGAGCTTTCGCGCGGGCATGGGCACCGTGCTGCAGCAGCCGGTGGTCTCGGCGAGGGTCGCCACGGTCCCATCGCCCACCGACGTTGTCGCCGATCCGCCGACCGGCTCGGTACCGGTGCTGACGAGCAAGAGGAGCCCGATCATGATCGCCACCGCCGCGCCGCTCCCCACGAGGACGGAGGCGGCTCGCCGATGCCGGTGGAGGATCCCGCCGGCCGTCTCAGGCCGTGCCCCGGCGGCCGAGGCCACCGGATGCCGAAAGACTGTTCGACTGGGGTCCGGAGGGATTTGGGACCCGGGGTCGGGACCTGCCCGGAAGATCTCGGAAGGATGGCGCCAAGGCCGATCCTCAGGCGGAAGCCACCCTTGCCGCCGCAGCGGTGGTGGCTCGCCCTCAGCGGGATCCTCGAATACCCAGTCCCCCCCCTCGTTCTCCGGTTGCTCCGGCTCACCCTCGAAGGGACCAGGTCCAGGTGGGCTCACGCTCCGCGAGGATACCGAGGGGATCGGGGAAAGTGTCGTCGCCCGCTGCCCGTACGATGTTGCGGATGTCCCGGGATCTCGCCATCGACTTGGGCACGGCCAACACCCTCGTGTACATGCAGGGTCGGGGCATCGTGCTCAACGAACCGACGGTGGTTGCGCTCGACACCAGGTCTCGCGACGTCTTGGCCATTGGAGCGGAAGCCTGGCAGATGATCGGACGAACCCCGGGGTACATCGTCGCGGTCCGGCCGATGCGCCAGGGGGCGATCACCGACTTCGAGATCACCGAGCGAATGCTCCAAGTGCTGCTTCGACGGGTTGGTGTCGGTCGAATGAACCGCCCCAAAGTCCTGATCTGCGTACCGTCCGCGATCACCGCCGTCGAGCGACGCGCCGTGAAAGAGGCCGCAAGGCGAGCCGGTGCGTCGGCGTGCTACCTCATCGAGCAGCCCATGGCGGCTGCGATCGGAGCCGGGCTGCCCATCCACGAGCCGTTGGGCTCGATGGTCGTTGACGTCGGGGGAGGTACGTCGGAGACGGCCGTCATCTCACTCGGAGGAGTGGTGTCGATGCGGGCCATCAGGTGCGGGGGGTTCGACCTGGATAGCTCGATCCAGGGCTATGTGCGCAGCCGCTACGGCGTGGCAATCGGCGAACGTACCGCCGAGGCAGTGAAGATGACCATCGGCTCTGCCCATTCGTACGAAGGCGAGCAGGAGGCAGAGATCCGAGGGCGCGAGGTCGTGACCGGCATCCCCAAGACGATCCGTCTGTCTCCCGGCGAGATCCGCTCGGCGATCGAGGAGCACGTCGGTCAGATCGTTCAAGCGGCGGCGACCTGTCTGGGGGAATCGCCGCCCGAGCTGGCCCAAGACATCATCTTCGAGGGGATTCATCTGCTTGGTGGCGGTGCGCTCTTGCGCGGGATGAGCCAGCGCCTGGCCGATGCGACTGCAGTGGCCGTGCACCTGGTGGACATGCCGCTCGAGTGTGTCGTGCTCGGTGCGGGGAAGTGCATCGAGTCTTTCGACCGGTTGCGTCCGATCTTTGCTGCCGCCGAGAGGTGAACCGCGCGCTACGTGCGCACGACGGTCCAGCCGGTGGATTGTCGTCCCGAACGGCCCTGCGGACCGTGTCCGCACCCGACGCTGATGTGGCTGCGATGCGCTGGCGATCCGCCTTCGGCCTGTCTGCGATGTGGCGGGCCGGCGCGGGTATCGAGCTTCAACCGGGCGGCAGGTCGAGCAAGATCTCGGCAATCTCGCGGACCTGCCAATCACGGTCGCGGGTACAACGGCGAAGTGCTTCGTCCACTCGGGGTCCGTCGAAGGCTGCGAGGGCGACTGCCCCACGGCGCCGGATCGACGGTTTGTCGTTGAGCGACTCGAGGATCGCTTGAAGTCCGTCGGCAGAGCCGATCGCTCCGAGTGCGGCCACCGCCGTCTCCCGGCAGCGGGCATCGGGATGTGTGCGGGCGACCGAGGCGAGGCCAGCGGTGGCTCGCTCGCTCCGCCGTTCTCCGAGCGACCACGCCGCCGACTCGACCACGAGCGGGTCCGGATCGTCGAGAGCATCGACGAGCGAGCGAACGAGCTCGGAGCGAGAACCCCGTCCGCCCACACGGACGGCTTCGTTGGCCGCACGGCGCCGGACGGCCGGCGCGGTGTCGTGCAGTCCCGCGATCACGTCGGTGACCGAGAGTGCCCCCATGGAAGCGAGCGCCCCCACGGCCGCCGAACGGACTCGAGGATCCGCATCGGTCAGGCCACGACGGGCTTCCCTTTCATCGGCGCGGTGGCCTGCGGTGATCGCCCGTACCCGTCTGGTCGTTGTCTCGTTCACCGGCGTCACCCGACCGTCTGCCACCAGGACCTCCGGCACCTCCTGGAAGCTGTGCTCATGGGAGCATCGTAGGCATCGACCTCGTGTCCTTGGTCCGTCCGCCGTGAGGTGCACGAATGTCCAAGTCAATCCATGGCAGGATCAGATCCCACGACCATGACCAGCAGCGAGCCCATTCTCCCGAGCGTTCCTCGTACCCCTCGACGATGGCCGGCCGTCCTCACCGGCGTGGTCGCGCTGCTGGTCGTCGCAGTGGTGGTGTCGAGCCGGATCGAGATCAACTACTACGTGCTCACCCCCGGCGTCGCGCAACCCGTCGCCCCGCTCGTGCATGTGCCGTCGAGCCTCGACCACGAGCTACATGGCCAAGTGCTGTTGACCGACGTGTACGTACAGCAGGTGTCCCTTCTCGACTACCTTCCCGACGAATTGAACAGTGACGCCCAGGTCCTCAGTGCGCAGACACTGCTCGGTCCCTACACGCCCCCATCCCAGCTCACCGAACAGGGCTACATCGAGATGCAACAGTCCCAGGCCGCGGCAAGAGCTGCTGCGCTCACCCGCCTTGGTTATGCAGTACCTCACACCAATGCGGGCGCGATGCTCTTCGCAGTCGCGGCCGGATCCCCGGCTTCCAACGTCTTGAAAGTTGGCCAGGTCATCACGGCCGTGAACGGATCGCCCACGCCGACGGCGTGTGCGCTTGTCACGGCGCTGTACCCTGACTCTCCCGGCACCGTGGTGCATCTGTCGGTCGAGCAGAGCGTGGTGTCCGCCGAAGCGCAGCTCCAGGCAGGACCTACCGTCGTGAAGTCCGTTCGCCTTGGCCGCCGTCCGGCTTCGGATTCCACCACCTCGAGCCCGTGCACCGGGTCGCGCAGACCGTCACGGTCGTACCTCGGGGTTGTGATCACCACACAAGTGGACTACCACTACCCGGTCCCGGTGTCGATCAGCACCTCGGACATCGGAGGACCGTCTGCGGGTCTGGCCATGACCCTCGGGATCATCGACAAGCTCGGAGGGGGTGACATCACCGGCGGGCATCGGGTTGCGGCCACGGGTACCATCGATCCGGCCGGTCAGGTAGGAGACGTCGGAGGGGTCGCCGAGAAGACGGTCGCAGTCGAACGTGCTGGGGCGACCGTGTTCTTTGTCCCCCCTCAAGAGTACAGAGCCGCGATGTCCAAGGACGTGCCGTCCCTACACGTCTATGCCGTGACGACGTTGAGCCAGGCGCTGTCGATACTCAAGCGTCTCGGAGGCCGGATACCGCCATTGGCGCACTGAGCTGCTGACTGCAGACACCGCTGGTCCCCGCAGCCCGGTGAGGTGATCTCGGGTGGTTGCTCGGTCTCGCTGGGCGGTCGGGGGTGTGATGGTGCGGCAAGTTCCGGTGACCAGGCCGTAGTCTGTGGACGTGCGGCGTCGGGGCGAGCGAGCGGGCTTGGGCATGGAACGTGGGATCGGACCGTCGGCAATCGTCACGCGTGACGCTGGACACGTTCGTGCAGAGGGGCTGCTGACGCGTGCATCCGTGTCGTGGTCATCACGAACCTCCCACGTACGATTTGAAAGGGGGATGGGGCACGTGGCCGGCAAGAGCACCGTGACCCGAACGACCGATGGCTGACGACGTCCATTTCATCGCGTCGGGGCGGATGATGGCCTCTGACGTCGCTCGCCACTCGTTCACGACCATCCGGCGGGGCCTTGACCCTCGAGAGGTCCGGGCGTACCTCGATCAGGTCGCCCGCGAGTTGGAGAATTGGGAGCAGCGGGAGAAGGAGCTCCGCCGGGTCCTTGAAGAGGCACAAGAGCGTGCTCGCAACCCGGTCATCGACGAGTCCACTCTCTCGGCGGCACTTGGTCAGCAGAGCGCGTCCATCTTGAGGAACGCGCACGAGGAAGCGGCACGGATCCTTCGGCAGTCCGAAGAGGAGGCCGCTGCCTTGGTCCGAGAGGCCCAAGCCCACGCGGCCGAGATCCAGGTGGCGGCCGAGGCCGCTGCTGCCGAGCGAATCGCCGATGCCGAGATCGCTGTCGGTTCCGTGCGCCAGCAAGCCCAAGACCAGGTCGTCGAGATGCTCGACGCCTCGCGGGCAGAGGGAGAGCAGATGATCGAGGCCGCCCGCGCCCAGGGCCGCTCCTTGGTCGAAGAGGCCCAGGAGACCCGTCAGCGAGTGCTCTCCGACATGGCGCAGCGACGACGGTCCATGACCCTGCAGATCGAACAGTTCCGGGCAGCTCGCGACGAGCTGTCGGCGTCGGTGATGGGGCTCCGGGAATCCGTCGACCGCGTTCTCTCGGATTTGAGCGAGACGGACAACCGGGCTCGTGCAGCCGCGGCCCGAGTCACCCTCCAGGGAGCAACCGGCCAGTCGGAGCTCGTCGACCCGGTTGACAGCGAGCCGGTTGACGAGGTGGACAGCGAGCCGCCCGATGGTTCTTCGCCTTCTTCGATCGCTGTGCCTGCACCGGTTGCGGGTCCGACGCAACTGTCTGCATCCGAGCCGCTTGCTCCGGCCGGGTCCCAGGACACAAAGAGCCCCGACGTCGGCACCTCGGACCTTGGCGATTCGATGGCTGAGCTCGAAGCCGCAGATGAAGTGGAGAGCCTGTTTGCTCGCCTCCGGGCCAGCCGGGCCAGCGGTGTCTCACCCGGCGCGGCCCAGCTTTCCGGCGAGCCGGCGGTGACTACGGCGGGCCCAGAGGAGGTCGAGACAGATGACCTGCCAAGTGCGCCGCACTCGCCTGAGCGGTCCGTATCCAGTCCTCCTTCCAGCGCCGGACCTGATGCGCAATCTGGATCGAGCGAGAACACTGATGACCTGGTACGCCGAGCAACGCTCCTCGATCCGGTGATCGCCCAGCTCTCGCGGCGGACCAAGCGAGCGCTTCAGGACGACCAGAACCGTCTCTTGGACCGGCTCCGCAGCAATCCCGGCTCGTGGTCGGCCGATCTCCTCCTCCCAGAAGACGAGCAGCGCCGTCATTACCGAGAGGCGGTCTCGGACCTGTTGGGCGAAGCCTTCTCGGCCGGGAAGCAGGTCGCAGGCGAGGATCATGCCGGGGAGCCACGTGGCGAGGGAATTGCCGGTGGTGCCGATCCCGACTCCGCATCGGTGGTTGCGATCGCGGAGCGGTTGGCTGGATCGCTGCTCGCATCGCTGAGGAGGAGGCTTGAGGGTGCGGCCGCTGGCCTGGACTCCGGCGCGGCCGCAGAGAGCATCGGGGCGGCCTATCGGGAATGGAGGGGCGAACGCGTCGAGCGAGCGGTCGGTGACGCCGCCCTCGAGGCCTTTTGTGCGGGTGTGCTGGCAGTAGCCGGGTCGGGAACAGCGGTCCGGTGGGTGGTGGGTGGCCCCGATCCATCGTGCGCCGACTGTGACGACAATTCACTCGCCGGAGCCGTGCGCCCTGGACAGGAGTTCCCGACCGGGCATCGGCATCCCCCCGCTCATCCGGGTTGCAGGTGCCTGCTGGTGGTCTCGCCAGCTCCTGACGACTGAGCGACTCCGTCGGCGGCCTAGGCTTCCCCCGATGCGGACTCCTCAGGACATCCCGGCACGGGCACCGAGCAGGGGGCACGCTCGACGCCGTTGGTACATCATCGGCGCAATCGTCGTCTTGATCGTCATCATCCTGTCGCTCAGATCGCTCGCGACGATCTATACGGACAGTCTGTGGTTCTCCTCGGTGGACCTGCATCGCGTGTGGTCGACGCTTTTTGCCATCAAGTTGGGGTTGTTCGCGTCGTTCGGCGCGGTGTTCTTCGTTGCCTTGTGGATCAACCTGGTCCTCTGCGATCGATGGTCGGCAGCCGCTTCAGCGCTGGATCCCGAGGACGAGCTCGTCCGCCGCTACCAACGGGCCATCCGACCGTACGCCGGGCGTGTCTACGTGGGAGTGGCGTTCGTCCTCGCACTCATCACCGCTTCGAGCACGATCGGCCAGTGGAACAACTGGATCCTGTTCACCCATGGTGTGTCGTTTGGCGCGAAGGACCCGCAATTCCACATGGACATCGGATTCTTCGTGTTCAAACTTCCATTCATCAGTTTTCTCGTGAACTGGTGCCTTGCCGCGCTGCTCGTGATCTTGATCGTGACCGCCATTTTCCACTATTTGAATGGAGGAATCCGGGCGCAACGGGGCGCACCTCGGGTACGACCCGTGGTCAAAGCCCACCTGTCGGTGCTGTTGGCGCTAATGGCTCTCGTCAAGGCTGTGGGTTACTACTTTCAGCGCTTTCAGCTCGACGTCTCGACCAATGGTTACGTGGAAGGTGCCGGGTACACTGACGTGCACGCCAGGCTCCCGGCTCTCGAGCTTCTGGTCGTCGTATCGATCTTCGCAGCCGCGATCCTTCTCTACAATATCCGTCGTCAGGGTTGGACCCTGCCGGTGATCGCCATCGGGGTCTGGGCTTTCGTTGCGCTCGCGATAGGGGTGATCTACCCCGCCGTGCTCCAAGCGCTGAAAGTGAACCCCGCGCAGAGCACCCTCGAGCAGCCGTACATCAAACGGAACATCGAAGCGACGCGGGCCGCCTACGGTCTCGACCAAGTGAAAGTGTCGACGTTCCAGGGGAACACGAGCATCACAGCAGCGGGAGTGGATGCGAACCTCCCAACGCTCGAGAACATCCGACTGTGGGACCCCGACCCCTCTATTGCGCTACCGACGTTCCAAAAGCTCCAAGACGTCCGCTCCTACTACACAATCCAGTCGGTTGCGGTGGACCGGTACACAGTCGGAGGGACGCTGCGCCCGGTGGTCGTGGGCGTCCGGCAGATCAACCCCACAGATCTGCCGTCGTCCAGCTGGGTCAACACCCACCTCCAGTACACCCACGGGCAGGGGTTGGTGCTCGCCGAGGCCAATGGCGTGTCGGGCAACGGCAATCCCTTGTTCGAGATCCAAGATGTCCCACCGTCCTCGTCGGACGGGCTGCCGACCATTTCCCAGCCGGGTGTGTACTTCGGGCTGAACGCGCCGGGTTTTGTGGTGGCCGACACGAAGCAAGCCGAGCTCGACTACCAGACGAGCACAGGGGCAGACGTCGAGACCCACTACACCGGCACCGGTGGCGTCGAGATGGGATCGCTCCTCACGCGGGCCGCATTCGCATTGCGTATGAGTACAATCAACCTGCTCCTGTCGGATCTCATCACCCCGAAATCCCGAATGATCTTCGTTCGCGATGTCCAGACAATGGCAGAGAAGGCAGCACCGTTTCTGAGCTATGGATCCCATCCGTACGCGGCGGTCGTCAACGGTCACATCGACTGGATACTCAACGGCTACACGACCACCTCCGATTACCCGTACTCCCAGAACGCCAGTACCCAGCAAGTGCCTCCGGGCAGCGGTCTGCCGAGCAGCTACAACTACGTGCGCAACTCCGTCAAAGTCGTGATCAACGCATACTCGGGGAAGATGACTTTCTACGCGATGGACAACGATCCCATCTTGCGAGCGTACGAGGCAGCCTTTCCCCACATGTTCGTACCGGCTTCGCGGATGACATCACAGTTGCAGCAGCATCTCCGGTACCCCGACAACCTTTTCGCCATTCAAGCTGCCGTCTATGGGCGCTACCACATCACGACACCCTCGAATTTCTACACCGCCGGCGATGCCTGGAACCTTTCTCCGACCACCGGAGTGGGCTCGCCCTCGAACGCGCTGGCGGTGACGTACACGACCAACCCACAGGGAGTGGAGACGGGCGCCACCCTCCAGCGCATGTCGCCGCTGTACCAAGTGCTGAAGGAGCCTGGAGAGTCTGGGCAGTCGTTCACGATCTCGGACGCCTACGTGCCGGCTGCGCAGGGTGCCTCCATCCAGAACCTGTCAGCGTTCATCATGGGGAATTCGGATCCAGGACAGTACGGTCAGCTCCACGTGTACGTGACGAAGCCGGGGCACAGTGTGGTGGGTCCGGCCCTGGCGGATTCCTACATCACACAGAACAGCGCTGTGTCCACCCAGATCACCCGGCTCGACCAGCATGGGTCGACAGTCATCCTGGGGAACATCCTCATGGTGCCCATCGACCAGTCGATGCTCTACATCCGACCGCTGTACGTCCAGTCGAAAGGAAACCCCCAGCCGCAGCTCAAGGAGATCATCGCCGTCTACGGCCAGAAGGTCGGGATGGAGTCCACACTGAACGCTGCGCTGAGCGACGTGCTCGGTACGAAGATAGGCACAGGTGTGCCCTCGAGCAGCACATCGACAACACCGAGCTCGCCGCCTCCTTCCGGGACGAGCACAACCAACTCGACCGCATCCGCTCAGGCCGAAGCCGACTTGAAGCAGGCGTCGTCGGACTACGCCCAAGCGCAATCAGACCTGAAGGCAGGGACATTGGGCGGCTACCAGAGCGAGGTCACCGCCATGGAGCAAGAGGACGCCGACGCCGAGGCGTTGCTCGGGACGGGCACGGCCAAGTCGTCGAGCGGGACCACTCCGACCACGTCGAGCGGGAGCACCACGACGACGAGTCCGCGAGCGCCTTCCACGTCCACTTCCACGCCGGCGAAGAAGTCCTCGGCGAAGAAGTCGACGACCACTACCACGTCGCGGACCAGCGAGGCATAGCTGGAGCATGGAGCTCCGGTGACGCCACTCGACTCTCACCTACGTAATGTGGCTCAACGTCTCAGTGCTCCCCGTTGCGGTAGATGGACTCTGCGGCAGACACGTCGTCAACGAGGTTCCCGAGCGCGAGGTTGATGTCGTCGAGGTGGTAGCCCCAAGCTGGGCCGAGGGTTTCGGTGACGACGGGCCGGCCATCGGTGGCCAAAGTGTCGACCTGGAGCCAGGTGGCTCCTCCCGCGTTCCGGCAACTGGCTGAGTACAACCCGGGGTAGGTGACCCAGGGGGTGGCGACCGGCGGCCCGGTCGGTGAGGAGATGGCCGTGGGGAAGTACGGCTCCAGGCCGGCGCTGCCACCCTGGAGGGCCGCCGGGTTCACACACGCCACTTGTACCCCCCGCGTGGCCCGCTGGCCGGATTGGAGGCTGACGCCTTGGCCGGGGCGACCGAAGTCGGAGTCCGCCGGCGGCTTCGACGGGAAGCTCGAATAGGCGATGACGCAGCCGCTGCGAGTCGCACCGGTGCACAGCGGGAGGTGGTGGAACGTCGCTCCAACCGTCTTGCCGACGGGGACGGTGACGTTGCCCCCAACCAGAATTGCCACCACCATCCGGGCGCGCAGCGTCGGGTTGGGATCGACTTGCCTGGCGAGAAGGCGGATCAGCATGGCGGCACCCTGGGAATGGCCGATGAAGATGATCGGCCGTCCGTCGTTGTCGTGGGCGAGGTAGTTCCGCCACGCGCTCAGCAAGCTCGCGTACGCGACGTCGTCGGCCTGTGGATCAGCGCCGAGTCCCTTGGCCAACGACGCCGAGGTCCGTTGCCGGTACATCGGCGCCCACACCCGGCAGACTTGGGAGAACCGGGAAGCCTGGAGCATCGCAACTTGCTTGTCGGCGGTTTGGACCCGAAGCGTCGCGTTGTCCGACGGCTGCGTGCTCACCGTCGGGTAGACGTAGAAGCAGTCGAACTTCGAAGCCGCGTCAAGGTGGGCATCTTCGACCGTCCTCGACCCGTTGCCGGGCACGACGGTGGCTGTGAGCGGGGAGGTACACGGGTCGTCAGCCTGGCCTGGCCGGCAGAGCCAGACCGTCGGGGAGCCCCCTGACCGGCCAGCCGCGGTCGCAACGGAGGACTGCCCGGTCCCACACCCTCCGGCCAGCGCCGACACGGTCACGCACGTCGCGACAGCGAGTGCTCCGTACGAAGAAGCGATCTTGCTCCAGACTAGGCAACCTAGTTGCATAGTTGGTAGCATAGAGTTGGATGGCTGGTATTTCAAGCTCCGCGTACAGGTTTGGCGACCTCTTGGCTCTTGCACGACAGAGCTGGCTGACTCGCATGGCAGGCGAGCTGCACGCTCTGGGGCACGAGGACTACCGCCGGAGTGATGCGCTGGCGTTGCGGGTGCTCCAGCGCGGGCCGATGTCGATCGGACGACTCGGTGATGCGCTCGGAGTGACCCGGCAGGCAGCCCGCAAGGTAGCCAATGGCTTGGAGCGCCGGGGATTGGCCACCACTGCACGAGACTCGGAGGACGCTCGCCAGGTCAACTTGATCCTCACCGAACAAGGCCAGGCGTACGCCCGAGCGATCGTCGTCGTGATCGAACGCCTCAACCGCGACCTGTCGATGCGAGTCCGTGCCGAGGAGCTGGCCGCCGCCGAGGTGGTGCTCCGAGCTGTGCTCACCGACCGGCATGCGCGCTCAGTGGCCCAGCATCCCTCGGGACCCGACCCCAGCAGGATCGGCGACGCCGGTACGGAGGAGTAGCACTCCGTTCATTCGCGTTCCGCCGGCTCCCCGAAGCCGGAGACCGCTGTTCCGGTGACTTTCGACACGCCGTGTCATCGGGTGCGGGTGAAGCGGTGGACGGCTTCGAGGAGCTCCGTTATTTTCTCGGTGGCCACGGCGTCATCGCCTGACGAAAGTGCGTGACGGAGGCAGTGGTTGACGTGGTCGTCAAGGAGGATCCCGGCTACCGTCTCGAGAGCCGTCGCCGCCGCAGCGATCTGGGTGAGGATGTCGATGCAGTAGCGGTCCTCGGTGATCATCTTCTCGATGCCCCGCGCCTGCCCTTCGATGCGGCGCATCCGCTTGATGAGCGCGGCCTTGTCGTTGGCGACCACGTAGCCATAGCGTTGGTCCGAACTTGGCATGTCGGGCGCGACCTCAGTCATCTGACCTCCTCAGTTGAGTGCTCAGTCGAGCGAAATCGGCGCAGGCGAAGCGAGTTGGTGACGACGAAGACGCTGGAAGAGGCCATCGCTGCAGCGGCAATGATCGGGTTGACGATTCCGGCAATCGCCAGAGGTACGGCGACGACGTTGTAGCCGAAGGCCCAGGCGAGATTGCCTTTGATCGTCGACAGCGTCCGGCGAGAAAGCCTGATGGCGTCGCCTGCGGCCCGTAGGTCTCCGGCCACGAGCGTGATGTCGGAGGCCTCGATCGCGATGTCGGCGCCGGTCCCGATGGAGAGCCCGAGGTCGGCTCGGGCGAGGGCGGGAGCATCGTTCACGCCGTCGCCGACCATGGCGACCACCTCTCCGGACTCTTGGAGCCGGGCGATCTCAGCCGCCTTGTCGTCCGGCAGTACCCCGGCCAGGACTCGGTCGATCCCGACCTCGGCGGCCACCGCACGGGCGCTCGCCTCGCTGTCTCCGGTGAGCATCACTGGAGTGAGCCCGAGCGCCCGCAACTCGGCTACAGCCTGGCGGCTGGTCGGCTTGATGCGATCGGCCACTGCCACGACTCCCTTCACTTGGCCATCGGCGGCGACCACGACCGCGGTCGATCCTGCAGCCTCGAGGCGAGCCACAGTGCCGCGGAGGTCTTCAGTGAGGTGCAAGTCCCAGTCGGCGAGGAGGCTCGGGCGCCCGACCACGACGGCTTGGTCGTCGACGACCGCCTCGACACCGAGCCCCGCTCGAGCTGAGAACGATTCGACCGGTGGCAGTGAGCCGAGGTGCTCATGCCCGTAGGCGGCGATGGCCCGGGCGATCGGGTGCTCGCTCGCATCCTCCGCGCCGGCCGCAAGGCGGATCAGCTCGTCGTCTGCGACTCCGTCGGCGGGCACGAGTGCGGTGACCTCCATTCTGCCTTCGGTGAGCGTGCCGGTCTTGTCCAAGACGATCGTGGTGACCTGGCGAGTGTGCTCGAGAACCTCGGGTCCCTTGATGACGATACCCAGCGCCGCGCCGCGACCGGTGCCGACCATGAGGGCCGTCGGGGTGGCGAGGCCGAGAGCACATGGGCACGCGATGACGATGACTGCCACCGCGGCAGTGAACGCGGCGGTCGCGGCCACCCCGCCGATCAGGAGCCATCCCACAAGGGTCAGAGCAGAGATGGTGATGACAACTGGGACGAACACCGCCGAGACTCGGTCAGCCAGGCCTTGGACCGGGGCCTTGCCGGCCTGGGCGTCGGCGACGAGCTGGGTGATCTGGGCGAGCGCGGTGGAGGACCCGACCCGGGTGGCTCTGACGACCAGGCGGCCAGAGGTGTTGACGGTGGCTCCAGCCACAGCATCACCAGGACCGACGTCGACTGGCAGCGACTCGCCGGTGAGCATTGACTGATCGACGGCCGAGGTGCCGGTTTCCACGATGCCGTCGGTCGCAACTTTCTCTCCTGGTCGAACGACGAAATGATCGCCCACGGCAAGCCGTTCGATCGGCACGAGCACTTCGACACCGTCGTGGAGCACTCGGACTTCTTTGGCACCGAGCTCCAAGAGCTTGCGGATAGCCTCGCCCGAGCGGTGCTTGGCGTTCGTCTCCAAGTAGCGGCCGAGGAGGATCAGCGCGGTGATGCTTGCGGCGGTGTCAAAGTAGACGTTGGTCGCGATCCCCCCGAACAGGACGATTGCCGACCAGGTCCATGCGGCGAGCGTGCCAAGCGAGATGAGGGTGTCCATGGTCGTGACCCCATGTCGGGCATTTGCCACGGCCGCTCTGTGGAAAGGCCAGCCGGCATAGAACACAACCAGGGTGGCGAGCACGAGAGAGATCCACTGCCAATTGGACGGTCGTGATGCCGGGACCCACGACCAGAGAAGCAAGGGGACGGTGAGCACCACTGCCAGGACGAGCCGTCGACGGTAGGGGCGAGCCGAATCTTCGTCGATGACTTCCTCAGGCAGCATGGCCCCGTAGCCGGCGCCCTCGACTTCGCCGATCAGGTCCTCGAGGCTTACGCTCTGTGGGCTGTAGTCGATCGCGGCGTGCTCGCTCGCGAAATTGACCGTAGCCGTGACGCCCTCGAGCTTGTTGAGGCGCTTCTCGACGCGCGCCGCGCACGAGGCGCAGGTCATGCCGGTGATCGCCAGGTCGACGTGTTCGTGCAGCTCGGGAGCTGCCGTCTTCGACCCCGCAGCCATCGTCATTACGCCGCCGCGTAGCCGGCCTGTTCGATGGCCGCACGGAGTTGGCGGTGATCGAGGTTTGTGCCGGCGACGGTGACCAACTTGGTGTCGAGGTCGACCTCCACTTCCCCCACTCCCTGAACGGCTGAGAGCGCAGTCGCTACCGCGAGCTTGCAGTGATTGCACGTCATCGCCGGGACCTTGAAAGTGGTCGTCTGGCCCATGATCGGCTCCTTTCCCTACCTGTCCTATACCCTATAGGGGTATAAAGGTGTCCCAGACAGGCCACGATCCGCGACGTGGAATCCGCCAACCTCGTAGGGTCCGAGAACCCGTGTTGGTGCCGAGAACGTCATCCACTGCCTGTGTGCTGGACTTTGACGGTTGGGCCCGGAGCAGAGAGCATCCACCGATGACCCTCTCGTTCCTCTACCGGGCGTCCTGCCGCGTACGTCAGCTCACCCGGCTCGTCGGTCGCGGCGACGCGGATCTCGCGATCGAGGTCGTGATGCTGCGCCACGAGGTGGCAGTCATCGGACGCCAAGTGCAGCGAACGGCGCTCGAGCCTGCAGATCGAGCGGTGCTGGCCGGGCTGGCGCGGTTGCTCCCACGCCGACGACTCGGGCGCTTCTTCGTCCAACCGGTGGTCCTGCTGCGCTGGCATCGTGATCTCCTCTCCGAGCGCTGGACCTACCCGCATGGCCGTCCCGGTCGACCTTCTCTCGCCAACGGGACTACCGCGCTGGTACTCCGGTTGGCCAAGGAGAACCCGACCTGGGGGTATCGCCGCATCCACGGCGAGCTCGCCACCATGGGCATCACGATCGCCCCATCCAGCGTCTAGGCGATACTGAAACGCCACGGCATCGACCCGTCGCCGCGGCGATTGGGACCGACCTGGGCGGAGTTCCTCGCTGCGCGGGTGGAGGGCCTGATGGCGTGTGACTTGCGACGTCGACACGGTGCTCCTCCGCCGACTCTACGTGCTCATCTCGATCCACCACGGCAGCCGTCTCGTGCGCATCGCCGGGATCACGGCCAACCCGGTGGCCGTGTGGGTGACCCAGCAGGCCCGCAACCTCTCGATGGAGTTCGCCAACCAGGCGAACACGCTCACGTTCCTCATCCGCGATCGCGACGCCAAGTTCACCGCCTCCTTCGACGCCGTCTTCGCCGCGGAGGGCACCAGGATCATCAAGAGCCCGGTCCGAGCACCCCGGGCGAACGCCATCTGCGAGCGTGTCGTGGGCACCATCCGGCGCGAGTGTCTTGACCGCACGCTCATCCTCGGCCGCCGCCACCTGGAGTCAGTCCTTGCCGAGTACGTCGAGCATTACAACGCGCACCGTCCGCACCGATCTCTCAGCCAACGTTCGCCCGCCGCTCCCGACTCGCTGCCGGCGCCAATCGACGACATCGACCCTGCCACGCTACGAAGAACCGACCGCCTCGGCGGCCTCATCCACGAGTACCGGCTGGTGGCCTGAGCTGGGCGGACGAAGTTCTCGGCACCCACGGGCTCGGCCCGCTCAGCTGGGCGGGCAACCCACGTCATATGCGGATCGGGCCGGCCGTTCCATACTCACTCAACTACCCGGCACCGGCCAGCGATGCCCCGAGCAACTCGACCTGCTCGAGCCGTCTCCTCGCGCCTCTGATCCCCCTACCGCGTCTGGGTGGTCTCCGCCCGGCTGAAGCGCTGGCGAGCCGCTTGGCGGGAGACCCCGAGAGCGGCGGCGATGTGGTTCCAGGACCTCCCGTGCGCCCGGGCCGTCTGGACGGACTCCCGCAGCCGAGCCTCGTCTCGGCGAGTTGCCGCGGCCGCCATCGCCACCGCCCGGAGGTCGCTCAGGTCGTCCACCTGGGTGACCGCGGGGTCCAGAGCCTCGGTCAGCAAGCGGAATCGCTCGGCAGCTCGCTCGATCTCTTCGTCGGTGTGCTTCATGTCCATCGCCTTTTCATCTGAGGAACAGGTAGAACTTGGCGCTCAGCTCCATGGCTTGGATGACAACCGGATCCTCGCCCTCGAGATCCAAGACCCCGATCTCAAGCAACGACCCATCAGCTGCCGGTCCTATCAGCATGGTGAGATCTTCGCCGAGGTCGATCCGCCGCATGGCGTTGCGGACGGCATGACGGATGTCTTCTTCGCTGACGCCATGCTTCCAGGCCGGTTGGCCGATGCGCATCTTGACAACATACCTTGTCTAGGATACCGCGCTGGCTGGCGATATCCAACGCCAAGCCAGAACCGCAGCTCGCCGGCGGTGGATGATATTTTCGGCACCCACAAGTCTGCCGCGAACCGCCAGCGTGCCGGCCGTCTCCACGGTGCCCACCCTGCATAGGCAGCGTGGGCAGAAGTTGATCAACGCCCGAGAAACTCGATCTCCGAGTGGAGGCCCAAAGCGAACTTGCTGGTCACGGCGTTGTGCATAGGCAGAAGGGCGCGAAGAAACAGACTTAATGGTATGGTCTTCACAGAAGTGTCTGAGCTGGTCGAACGTGCCGTGTCCAAGCGATCACCCACGCGATAAGCGTCCCCAGTCCACACCGCCTGCCGCTTGACCAGGAACGGAGCGAGGAGGTGCCGCCACCAGGGCGGACC
>DAHWPS010000198.1:0-1898 GCA_027342785.1 Acidimicrobiaceae bacterium | reverse complement strand
TCGTCGAGCCTGACCGAGATCGCCCTTGCCATGAGAGCCAGTGTACCACAGAATGTCATACACCCCACTCGGGGTCGTCACTGTGCTGCGCCGCGGACAAGCAGGGCCGCGTGGTGTGACCTGTGGGTGCCGAGAACTCCGTCCGCCCAGCTCAGGCGACCATCCGGTACTCGTGGATGAGGCCGCCCAGGCGGTCGGTTCTTCGTAGCCGGGTGGGGTCGACATCGCCGATCAGCGCGGGAGGCGTGTCGAGCGCGGAGGGTGCACGTTGGTCCAGGGAGCGGTGGGGTCGGTGCGCGTTGTAGTGCTCGACGTACTCGGCGAGGACTGCTTCGAGGTGACGACGGCCGAGGATGAGCATCCGGTCGAGGCACTCGCGCCGGATGGTGCCGATGACGCGCTCACAGATGGCGTTGGCCCGGGGTGCCCGGACGGGGGGCCTTGATGGTCCTGGTGCCCTCTGCGGCGAAGACGGCGTCGAAGGAAGCGGTGAACTTGGCGTCGCGATCGCGGATGAGGAACCTGACCGCGTTTGTTTCGTCGGCGAGGTCCATCGAGAGGTTGCGGGCCTGCTGGGCCACCCAGTCAGCAGCCGGCTTGGCGATCACGCCGGCGATCCGCACGAGGCGCGTGTCGTGGTGGATGAACACGAGCACGTAGAGCCTGCGGAGAAGGACCGTGTCGACATGGAAGAAGTCGCACGCCATCAATCCTTTTGCCTGTGCGGCGGCGAGGAACTCCGCCCACGTCGGTCCCGATCGCCGCGGTGACGGCTCGATGCCGTGGCGCTTCAGGATCGCCCACACGCTTGAGGGGGAGATGACGATACCCATGGTGGCCAGCTCGCCGTGGATGCGGCGGTAGCCCCAAGTCGGGTTCTCCTTCGCCAAGCGCAGGACGAGCGCGGTGGTGCCCTTGGCGATGCCTGGTCGACCGGGCCGGCTGTGTGGGTAGGTCCAGCGCTTGGCGACAAGATCCCGGTGCCAGCGCAGCAAGGTTTCCGGCTGGACGAAGAAGTGCCCGAGACGGTGACGAGGCAGCAGCCGTGCGAGTCCCGCCAGCACCGCCCGGTCCGCCAGCTCAAGCGCCGGTCGATGGACCTGGCGCCGCAAGACTGCCACCTCGTGGCGCAGTATGACGACCTCGATGGCGAGATCGGTGTCACGGCGGAAGACGAGTCGGATCAGCTGGAGGACGCGACAGAACGCCCGGTAGAGGAACGAGAGGGTCACTGCCGGATGCTCGCCGCGCCCGAGTCCCGGCGTCAAGGTGCTGGTCGCGGGCCATGGATGGCCTTCTCGGCACCGACACGCAGGCCCGGCCCACCTCCGTCGTGACCGGATGATCTCTTCTATGAGATGATCGTAGTAACGCTATGATGGTCGGTGTGGTCACAGTCGAGCTTCACGACGAGATCGTCGACTGGATGGACTTGCTCGACGATGACGAGTGGGATCGGGTGGTGGTGGTGGTGGACCGGCTTGCTGCCCTCGGGTCGTCGGCGCGCATGCCGCTGTCGAGGAGCCTCGGCGACGGGCTGTTCGAACTGCGATTCACGCTCGGCCCTACCGCTCGGCGGATCACGTATCGATTCACCAGGGACGGTCGGGTAGGGCTGCTCACGACCTTCCGCAAACAACGCAACAACGAGCGCATTGAGATGGCCAGGGCACGCAAGGCCGCCGAGGATTGCGCCCGAAGGGATCCGTGAAGGAGGAGAACATGGCGAACTACTCCCGTTGGGATGACGTGAAGAAGAAGCGTCGAGTGCCGACTACCGAGACGCGGGCGGGCGTCGAGCAGGATCTCGCGCTGGGCCAGCTGATCTACGACCTCCGTACGGGGGCCGGGATCAGCCAGCGCGAGCTGGCCGAGCGGATGGGAACGACGCAGTCGGT
>DAHWPS010000189.1:0-46103 GCA_027342785.1 Acidimicrobiaceae bacterium | reverse complement strand
CGGCCATCTCGAGAAAGAGGCGGTGGACCCGGCGGTCACCCGTCAGCTCAGGGTGGAACGACGAGGCGAGAGCACTGCCCTCACGACAGAGGACCGGGTCGCCCTCGCCCAGGCCGGCAGCGCCCTCCCCCAGACCGGGGTCGCCCAGACCGGCACCGCCTGATGCCGGCACCAAGCGGGCCAGGACTTCGACACCGGGCCCGACGGCGAGGACCCGCGGCGCACGGATGAACACGGCAGGCAGGGGTCCGCCCTCGAGGCCCGCCACGCTGCCCTCCGGCCCCGAAGGATCCAGCGCCGCCGTGAAGGAGAAACGCTGCCGGCCGTACCCGTTGCGCCGGACGGTGCAGTCCATGATCCCAAAGGTCCGCTGGTCTGCCCGACCGTCTTCGACCCTGGCAGCCAGCAGGACCAGCCCCGCGCACGTCCCGAAGACCGGCAGGCCCGCTCGCAGGTCCGCGCCGAGGGGTGTGAGAAGTGTGGAGGATTCCATGAGCAGCGAAAGGGTCGTCGACTCGCCTCCGGGGAGCACGATCCCGTCGACCCCCCGCAGGTCACCGGGTCCCCGCACCCGACGCGTCGCGGCCCCCAGATCGGCAAAGGCGTGCTCGTGCTCCCGCACGTCGCCCTGGAGGGCGAGGATGCCGATCACCGGGGCCGCCGGTGATCCCAGCGCCCGAGCATCTACCAGCCGCGGTCGGCCAGGTGCTCGGTCAGCTCGGAGATCTCCTCCCCCCGCATTGCCTGGCCCAGACCGGTGCTCACCTTGGCAACGTGCTCTGGATCGTCGAAGTGCGCCGTGGCCTCGACGACCGCACGGGCCATGCGCGACGGGTCGGAGCTCTTGAAGATCCCCGACCCGACGAAGACCGCCTCGGCACCGAGCTGCATCACGAGCGACGCGTCCGACGGGGTTGCGATCCCGCCGGCGCAGAACAGGGGCACCGGGAGGCGCCCGGCCTCGGCCACCTCCTGGACGAGACCGATCGGGGCGCCCAGGGTCTTGGCCCAGCCGAACAGCTCGGCGGAGTCTGCCTGGGTCAGACGGCGTACATCCCCCAGGATGGAGCGGAGGTGCTTCACGGCCTCGACGACGTTGCCGGTTCCGGCCTCGCCCTTCGAGCGGATCATCGCGGCTCCCTCCGAGATGCGCCGCAGCGCCTCGCCGAGGTTCGTCGCGCCGCAGACGAACGGGACGGTAAAGGGCCATTTGTCGATGTGGTGCTCCTCGTCGGCAGGCGTGAGGACCTCGCTCTCGTCGATGTAGTCCACCCCGAGCGCCTGGAGGACCTGTGCCTCGGCAAAGTGCCCGATCCGGGCTTTCGCCATGACCGGGATGGTCACCGCCTCCTGGATCCCGGCGATGAGCGCGGGGTCGCTCATGCGGGCCACCCCGCCGTCACGGCGGATGTCTGCCGGGACCCGCTCGAGTGCCATGACCGCCACCGCCCCGGCATCCTCGGCCACCTTCGCCTGGTCGGGCGTCACGACGTCCATGATGACGCCGCCGCGCAGCATGTCCGCGAGACCGCGCTTGACCACGAAAACTCCGGTCTGCCGGTCACCCGATGCCGTCGCGTCACCCATGGAGCCATCCTACCGGGACCGGTGGCCCGCTCCGGGCGTCTCGCCAGGCGTCGGTGCAGTTCGTCCCGGCGATCACCACTCGGCCAGCGCGGCGCACCTCACGCTGGTGGCGTCGATTGTGCCGAGCGTCGGCGCATCCCTGGCCCCGACCATCGGGTCGATCCACAGCCAGCGCGTCAGCGACCACCGCCAACCGGTGAACCGTGAACCTGCTGATGGAGAGGGGCTGTGTTCCATGGTCTCCAGCGCCCGCTCGAGGCCGCGCGGGCTCCGCACCATCGACGCGGCCTCCCGGTCCGCAGCGTACTCACGGCCTCGGCCGAGCGATCTATGCACCAAGGCGTCGCGCGCCGTGAGCCGCACGATCGGTGCGAGCACCGTCACTGCAACCTCGGACACCGCGGCGTCGTGGTTCTTCACGTGCGCCAGCTCGTGAGCGACCACACCCTCGAGCTCCAACAGTCCGACCGACTGCACCAACCCGGTGGTCACCACCAGGACGCCGCGACCCGGCGCGCCCAGGGCACAGGCGTTGGGTACGGCGTCCTCCACCAGCCGCAATGCAGGGGGCCGGACCCCGCAGGTCGCGCAGAGCCCCTCGACCAAGTTCGCCAGGCGCGGCACCTCGCGTGCATCGACGGGCCGCCCACCGATCACCGCCAGCGCGCGACGAGTTGCCGAGCGGGCTACCGCGAGCGCGACGCCTCCGCAGACGACCAGGGCCACCACCAGCCCGATCACCGCGCCCCCCACGATCCCCGCCACCACGCCAGCGAAGGCGCCGGGCACGCCGCCGGCAAGTAGGACGAGCGCGCGGCGCCGCCGAACGTTGGATCTCACGCGCGCGCCAGCAGCACGTGCCGGGATGGCCGCCTCGGCGACAGTGGACTCGGTCGCGGCGGCCGACGCCCGTGGGGAAGGACCACCCCTTCCGCCGCGCTCTCGAGGTTCCTCGATCCGCGGGCGGCTGCTCGCCGCACCCGTTCTGCTGCCCCCGGGACCGTGGTTTCTCCCCTGTCCGGCACGCCGCCGGTCCCCGCCCGGCGCCGCCGGGGACGAGGACGCCTTTCGCGTCCGAGCCGACTGGGAAGCCGGCCTGCGTCGTCGAGATGCGGAACCCGGGTCGCCCATGATCCGCTCAGGCTACCGGGTGCGCCGCGCCGCTCCCGCTCTCCGCCGCCTCTCGGTAGAGCGCCTCGTAGAGCGCGGCCAAACGAGACATCGAACGCGACCGGGCAGACGCAGACGATCGATCGAGTGCCTCCGGTGCGCAGGCACCGGTACCCGCAGCGGCGTCGGCTACCGCCTGGGACAGCGCCCGGCCCAGCGCTTCCGCCGACCCGGGGGGCACCAGGACAGCGTGGCCGTCCGATGCCTCGCGATAGCCAGGGAGGTCCGACGCCACCACCGCACAACGAGCCGCCATCGCTTCGACCAGGACAACGCCGTACGACTCGCCTCGCAACGACGGCGCGCACAAGATGTCCGCGCCGGCAAGACGGCGCGCGAGCTCTGCACCTGAGACTCGCCCCAGCCAGTGCAACCGGTGCGACTCGGGGTAGGCCCGCTCCAGCGCAGCGCGGGCTGGGCCGTCGCCGACGACCCACAGGTCGGCCACCGCCTGCATGCCGGTGAACGCTTCGAGCAGCACCCCGAGACCCTTGCGCTCTTCGTGACGCCCGACGAACACGATCGTGGGGCGTTGGGTCGGCCAAGGGTCGGCGGTCTCGAAGGCCTCCGTGTCGACGCCGTTGAACAGGACCCTGTCGATCCCGGCCCCGCCGCCGGGCGTGGTCGTGCGGGCAGATTCGGAGACTGCACAGGCGATGGCCAGGCGACCATGGGCCCATCTGGCCAGTGGTCCGAGCAGGCAGTAGGCGACGCTCCCCCCGGCGCGGTGGTAGGTCCCGACGAGGGGCGCCGGACGGGACAGCAGCAAGCCGTACCCGGTGCTCGGTGCCAGCGGCTCGTGGAGGTGGACGACGTCGGGTCGGAGCACCCGCGCCCACTGCACGGCACGGACCGCCGCCGCCGGCGAGAGCGCCACCGGTGCGACCGACCCGTTGGCCCGCACCCCGACGGCCCGGCCGACGACCTCGGTCGTGCCGGCCGTCCAGCACCGGGATGCCGCTCCCGGCGCCGTCACCTTGGCAACTGCACCCTCGCCGGGTGCGAGGACCATTACGTCGTTCCCCCTGGCCCGCAGGGCCCGCGCCAGTCCCGTTACCTGTCCCTGGACGCCTCCAGGGCGGTCCAGGCTGTAGGGGCACACGGCCAGGATCCGCATGCTCTCGTGTCAGCTCGCCGAGTCCGCGGGGTGATCGCTGGGCCAGTTGGGCTGGTACAGGTGCCACTGCTCGGGACAGCGCGCGACGAACTGCTCGAAGACCCGGGCGATCGACTGGGTGATGCGCTGGACGTCTGCTCGAAGGTCCCCGCTCCGAGAGGCGTCCAGTGGCGCGGTGATCTCGGCCGTGTGCTCGCGCCCGGGGCCCGAGTACACCACCGCGCCCACCAATACGGCACCGGTGCGCAAGGCCAAGGTGGCCGGCCCGGCCGGCAGCGTCGTGCGCTCCCCGAAGAACTCCACCTCCACCCCGTCGCCGACGAGGTCCCGATCGCACAAGAGGCCGACCAGCCCCCCGGCGCGCAGGGTCCGCAGGACCGCCGGACCCGAGCCGGGTCCGAGGGGGACGATCGTGAGGCCAATCGCCTTGCGCTCCTCGACGAACCACTCGAACAGCGCCGGGGGCTCGATACGTTCGGCAACGCTGGTCATCGGGTACCCCTGCGATGCGAGGAACGACCCGCCCCACTCCCAGCTCCCCACGTGGGGCAGGGCCATCACGACGCCCTGGCCGGCCGCCATCGCCTTCTGGAGATGCTCGTAGCCTCGCTCCACCATCATGCGCTGGTTGACCTCCGCTGCCCCGACCGCCGGCAGCCTCGCCCCCTCCAGCCAGTAGCGGGCATAGGACCGGTACGCCCGGCGAGTCCAGCGCCGGACCACGTCGTCGTCGGGCGACGCGCCGGGCCAGCTCCACGCCAGCACTCGTCGGAGGTGACGGCTCCGTTGCTCCCACGCCGGGCCTCGGCGTACGGCCATCGCCTCCCCGACCGCCGCTGCCGCCAGGGCAGCCACCGGCTCGGGGGCGACGCTCATCGCCAACCCGAGCGCACGGTAGGCGGCGTACACCGCCTGCTGGCGACGCTCTGCTCGCAACGTCTTGCCGACCGGCGCGCTCGTCAGCTTGGGCGCGACGATGCGCCCGGTGAGGACCGCCGCCCGCCAACTCGTTCCATCCGACCGCCCGAGCGCTGAGTGGTCCGCCGCGCCCGCAGGGCTCGGCCGGTCCGGCTGGCCAGCGCCTCCTGCCGGCGGGCTCGCCAGCGGCCGGAGGGCTCACCGCTATGCACCTCCCGGCTCCTCGGAACCGACCCTTCACGCCACGCTCGCCAGCGGGAGTCCACGCGCCCTTGCCGCCAGCGAGGCGCCGAGGTGCCCTGGTCGGCGGCGGCCCGGCGAACCGGACCCTCCGCTGCCTGCCAGACCCGGACGAACCGGCCGACAGCGGTGAGGGCGGTGAGCCCGAGGAGTGCCCAGAGCACGGGGACCAGCAGCCAGGAGGCGAGGAAGCCCACGCCAAGGAGGATCATTCGCTCGGCTCGCTCCATGAGCCCGCCCCGGGCCACGCTGATCCCCAGCGCCTCCGACTTGGCCCGCTCGTACGAGATCAGCGACGACACCCCGAGGACGGCCAAGGGGAGGAGCGCGAGATGGCCGCGGCCCGTGGAGACCAGGTACCACATGACCCCGCCCATCAGGACGGCGTCTGACACCCGATCGGTCACCGAGTCGAAGAACGCCCCGCGCATCGAGGCCGTGCCTGCCGCCTTGGCCACGGGACCGTCGAAGAGGTCCGGCACGCCGGTGAGGATCAGCAACGGGATGCCGGCGAGGAGATGCCCGGTCCCGACGGCAACCGCAGTCGCCACGGCGAAGACGAGCCCCGAGGCGGTCAGCACATCAGCGGTGACACCGACACGGACCAGGAACCCACCGATCGGGCTCGTGCGACGGTCCACTCTCTCGCGCCACCGCCCGTCGAACATGCAGTCTCCCTCGACTTGCGAGCCTCGTGCCCAGGGGGTGGGGCCCGTCACCGGTGGCGCTCCTCTGCGCCGCCCGGGGATATCTGTGATACCCATGGTACCACCGCCTCTGCGGGGGCTCGGGCCGCGATGGCGGTCACCAAGCCCAGAATGCGTGTGCGCCAAAAGTGGCAGGCGGGATCACCAGCCCGGCCGTAAGCTCAGCAGGCGAAGCACCAAGACATGTCCAAGCCCAGCGAGCACGCCGTGGAGGAGGCGAGATCGTGCCACAGCCACAAGGGACGAGCACTCGCAGCGTTGCTCTCGTCGGGCATCACGGCGCAGGCAAGACGACCTTGGCCGAGGCGCTCCTCGCCTCGTGCGGTGCCATCCCCCGCCAGGGATCGGTCGACAAGGGCACGACCGTGTGCGACTTCGAGCCCGAAGAGATCAGCCGTCAGCTCTCGGTGAGCGCAGCACTCGCGACGTTCCGGATCGGCACAGTCAGAGTGAACCTCCTCGACACCCCGGGCTACGCCGACTTCGCTTCCGACACCCGTCTGGCCCTCGCGGTGAGCGACTTGGCGGCGGTCGTCGTCAGTGCTACTGACGGCGTCCAGGCGCAGACCGAGGAGTACTGGCGAGCCGCCGAGGACCTCGGCCTCCCCAGGGTCATCGTGATCTCGAAGCTCGACCGAGAGCACGCCGACTTTGAACGAGTGGTCGCCGAGGTGCGAGACGCGTTCGGCGCCGGCGTCGCCGCGTTCGAGCTCCCGATCGGCTCCGAGTCGTCCTTTCGAGGGGTGATCGACCTGCTCGACGACCGTGCGACCCTCTACGACACCACGGCACCGCCGCCGATCGCCGGTACCGAAGGGCCGATCCCCGACGACCTGGCCGTGATCGAGCACGAAGTGCACGAGCAGCTCGTCGAAGGCATCGTGGTCGCCGACGACTCCCTCATGAGCCGCTACCTCGACGGGAAGCCGATCGAGCGCCAGGAATTGCAACGGGCGCTCGCGGTCGGGATGGACGCGGCCTCGGTGTTCCCGGTGCTGTGCTGCTCGGGTGCCACCGGGGTCGGAGTGGACCGCCTCGCCCGCCTCCTGGTCGAGCTCGGTCCGGCTCCCGCCCGGCGCCGACCCCTCACGGTCCGGGCGGGCGACACCGAAGTTCCTGTCCCGCTCGACCCGAGCGGCCCCCCGCTCCTCGTGGTTGCCAAGGTCCAGTCCGACCAGCACGCGGGCAGGCTCGGGCTGGCCCGGGTCATGTCGGGGACCATCCTGCCTGACACCACCCTGGTCAACCCGCGGACCCGTACCGAAGAGCGCCTCCACGCGCTGCAAGAGCTCCGAGGGCGCGACACGTCGCCGGTCGACATGGTGGCCGCAGGCGACTTCGTGGCCCTGCCCCGCCTTGCCACTACCATGAGCGCAGACACGCTGTCGGCGAGAGACCAGCCGGTGGTGGCCGTCCTGCCCGACCCGGAACCGCCGTCGCTCTTGGCGGCCGTCCGCCCAGCCTCACGGGCCGACGACGACAAGCTGATGTCGGCGCTCCAGCGCCTGTGCGAGGAGGACCGCGGGCTCAGCGTCTCGCGCGTGGACGAGACCCATCAGACCGTGCTCGGCGTACAGGGCGAGGTGCACCTTGCCGTCGTGATCGATCGGCTGCTCAGGCGTTTCAACGTCACCGTCGAACGCGAGGACGTGCAGATCGCCTACCGCGAGACGATCACCCGGACGGCAGAAGCAGAAGGCCGCTACAAGAAGCAGTCAGGGGGACATGGTCAGTTCGGCGTCTGCCATCTGCGGATCGAGCCGCTGCCCCGAGGCGAGGGGTTCGCCTTCCATGACGAAGTGGTCGGTGGCGCCATCCCCCGCCAGTACATTCCCGCCGTCGAAAAGGGAGTCCAGGAGGCCATGGCCCAGGGGGGAGTCCACGGGTACCCCGTCGTCGACGTGTCGGTGACCGTCGACGACGGCAAGCACCATCCCGTCGACTCCTCCGAGCTGAGCTTCAAGATGGCCGGGGCGCTGGCCTTCCGCCATGCCATCGCTGATGCCGGCCCGGTGCTCTTGGAACCGGTCTCGCGCCTCACCGTCATCGTGCCCGCGGAGCTCCAAGGCGACGTGCTCGGAGATCTGAGCGCCCGTCGGGGCAGAGTGCAGGGCACCGAGGCAGCCGACGGGCTGCAGACCATCGTCGCGCTCGTCCCAACGGCCGAGCTTGCTCGTTACTCCGTGGACCTCCGTGCACTGACCGGCGGTCGGGGCCGAGTCCGCTCAGAGCACGACCGCTACGAGATCGCTCCGGACCAAGTGCCGCCTCATCCGACCGGTAGCCCGTCGTGAGGTCCCTTCAGCGGCCAGGAGGTGGATCGTCCGCCCGATGCGCCCCGCCCGTGAGAGGCCACGACGCGAAGAGCTTCTCCCAGGCCACCGGGAGCGGTTCGGGGATCACGCGCACACCGCTGACGGCGGTCATGAAATTGGTGTCCCCCGACCAGCGGGGCACGACATGGACGTGGAGATGCCCGGGAAATCCTGCTCCCGCGGCACGACCGAGGTTGATCCCGACGTTGCTACCGTCAGGCTGGTAGGCACGCTCCACGGCGGCAACCGCCTCGGTCGTCGCGCGCCACAGCTCGGTCGATTCGGGTGCGGTGAGCCCTCCGAGGTCCCCGACGTGCCGGGCCGGGAGCACCAGGAGATGCCCGCTGGCATAGGGATAGGCATTCAAGACGGCCAGACAGGTCTCACCTCGCCAGACCACGCCGTTGTCCGTCGATGCCCCCACCGACCCGGCGATCCGGCAGAAGACGCAGCCGTCGTTCGCGTCGCGCTCGGGATGGCGATCGGCGGCGGTGGCCGTCGCAATGTACTCCTGGCGCCATCCTGCCCAGAGCTGCTCCAAATGTGACATTGCCCTCCCGAGGTCACGGTCGCCGGGCCGAGACCTCCTCGGCCAGGTGCTGCTCGAAGTCCGAGACCAGGATGTCGCGTTCGGGCCGCTCGGAGCCGCGCCGGTTCACGCCGATGGTGCCGGCCGCCTCGTCGTCGGCTCCCACGACGACCACATAGGGCACCATGGCCAGCTTGGCCTTGCGGATCCTCGTACCGAGAGGCTCGGAAGCCGGCTCGACGCTCACCCTGCGACCGGCATCGGCCAGGCGCTCGGCCACCGAGGTGGCGTAGGGCATGTTGTCGTCACGTACCGGCAGGACGCGAACCTGTTCAGGAGCGAGCCAGGTCGGGAAGGCACCGGCGTAGTGCTCGAGCAGGATTGCCAGGAAGCGTTCGAGCGATCCGAAGAGCGCACGGTGGATCATGACGGGGCGGCGCTTGGTGTTGGCCTGGTCGGTGTACTCGAGATCGAAGAGCGCCGGCTCTTGGAAATCGAGCTGCAGCGTCGAAAGTTGCCACGTCCGCCCGATCGCGTCTCGTGCCTGGACCGAGATCTTGGGACCGTAGAACGCACCGCCGCCTTCGTCGACCACCATCTCCAATCCTCGCTGTTCGCCGACCCGGCGCAGGATGGACGTCGCCGACTCCCACTCTTCTTCGGTCCCGACCGCCTTGTGCTCGGGGCGGGTCGACAGTTCGAGATAGAACTCGTTCAAGCCGAAATCTCCCAGCACCGACAGCACGAATGTGAGGAGCGAGGTCAGCTCGCCCTCCATCTGCTCGGGAGCGCAGAAGATGTGCGCGTCGTCTTGGGTGAACCCGCGGGCTCGGGTGAGGCCGTGCACCACCCCGGACTTCTCGTAGCGGTACACGGTGCCGAATTCGAAGAGCCGGAGGGGCAGTTCCCGGTACGAACGCGGCCGGCTCCGGTAGATGAGCATGTGGAACGGGCAATTCATCGGCTTCAAGTAGTACGCCTGTGTGCCGTCGAGACGCATCGGCGGGTACATGCCCTCGGCAAACCATTCGAGGTGCCCGGACGTCTCGAAGAGCTCGGCTCGGGTGATATGTGGGCTCCCCACAAACTCGTAGCCAGCCGCGACGTGGCGCTCCCGCGAGTAGTCCTCCATGAGGCGCTTTACCGTCCCGCCCTTGGGATGGAACACCGCCAGGCCCGAACCGATCTCCTCGGGGAACGAGAACAGGTCGAGCTCGGCCCCGAGCCGGCGATGGTCCCGGCGTTCCGCCTCTGCCAGGCGGTGGAGGTAGTCGGCCAACGCTTCTTCGGACTCCCATGCCGTCCCGTAGATCCGCTGGAGCTGGGGACGCTTCTCGTCGCCCCGCCAGTACGCGCCCGCCACGCGCATCAGCTTGAAGTGCCCGAGACGACCGGTCGATGGCACATGGGGACCCAGGCAGAGGTCGACGAATTCCGGCGAGTTCCGGTAGGTGGAGAGGACCGCGGCTCCAGAATCGGCCGTCTGTCCTCCTTCGACTGGAGCAGCGTCCACCTCCACTGCACCACCGGCCACCGACTCGATGATCTCGCGTTTGAACGGCTGGTCGGCGAAGATGTCAAGTGCTTCGACCGCTGGGTGCTCTTCGCGCACGAACGGCTGGTTCTCGGCGATGATCTTGCGCATCTCCTCTGCGACCCGGGGGAGATCGTCGTCACTGAACCGTTCCCCGCCGGGGAGCTCGAAGTCGTAGTAGAAGCCGTCGTCGATCACCGGACCGATCGCGTAGTGCGCACCTGGCCACAGTCTCAAGACTGCTTGGGCCAGTACGTGGGCGGTGGAGTGGCGGAGCACGTCGCGCCCTCGAGGCGTCGCGGCGGTCTCGACCGTCACCGTCGACCCCGGCACCAGGGGCGCCGAGAGGTCGACAAGCCGGCCATCTGCCGTCAAGGCGACAGCCGACTTTGCCAGGCGCCGGCCGATGGCCTCGGCCAGGTCGTGTCCATCCGAGCCGGCCGGAAGCCGGCGGACCGAACCGTCTGGCAGGCGGACCTCTACTGTCGATGTCATCGTGTGCGTGCTCCTCGGAACCTCGCCGCAAGGTCGAGGCGCGGCTACCTCCGCCCGCCCGGACCCAGGACGGGCGGCAGCGGGGTCAAAGCACGATACCGAGCAGCTCGGCGGCTCGGCCAACCGGATGTCCCGACGACACAGCCCGGTCGACGAGGTCGAGCGCACCCGGGGTGTCCAGGTCGTCTTCCAACGCGGCTCGCACCTCTGCTCTGAGGGCATCGGCCGACCCAGGGGCGCCGGACCCCTCCCCACTCTCGAGCGCTGCCGATCGCCAGTGCTCCAAGCGCCGGGCCGCCACCGACGGCTCGCCTGGCGACCACTCCCAATCGGTGCGGTAGTGGTGCGCCAGTAGGGACAGCCTTACCACCATCGGGTCCCATTCCTTCAGCAGGTCTCGGACGAACACCAAATTGCCGAGCGATTTCGACATCTTGGCGCCATCGAGCCCGACCAAGCCCACGTGGACCCAGTGGCGTACGAACGGTCTTTTGGTGACCGACTCGGACTGTGCGATCTCACACTCGTGGTGGGGGAAGACGAGGTCCCGACCTCCCCCGTGGATGTCGATGGTCTCCCCCAGCTCCCGCAACGCCAGGGCCGAGCACTCCACGTGCCAGCCCGGCCGCCCGGGACCCCATCTCGAGTCCCAGCTCGGCTCGTCGGGCAGCGACGGCTGCCAGAGCACGAAGTCCAATGGGTCGCGTTTGTTCGGATCGTCGGGCCGCCCTCCGTGCTCCGCTGCCAGCGCGAGCATGGCGGCGCGGTCGAGATGGCTCAATTCGCCGAACCGAGGAAAGCTCGACACGTCGAAGTAGACGGACCCGCCGGACTCGTAGGCGTGCCCGCTCGCGAGAGACGCTCCCACCAGCGAGAGGATCTCGGCGATCGCCGACGTGGCCCGTGGCTCTACCGACGCCGGCAGAAGACCCAGCGAACGCATGTCCTCGTCGAAGCGAGTCATCTCCTCGACCGCGAGGTCGAGGTAGTGCACGCCGAGCTCTCGGGCTTTACGCAGGATGTCGTCGTCCACGTCGGTGACGTTGCGCACACACCTCGTGTCGTGCCCCGTCTCGTACAAGAGCCGCCGGAGCACGTCGAAGGTCAGGTAGACGGCCGCATGGCCGAGGTGAGCCGAATCGTACGGCGTGATGCCGCAGGTGTAGATGGTGACCAGCGGACCGACGTCCAAAGGTGCGACCTCGAGGCGCCGCGTGTCGTACAACCGGACCGCCACCTCGGACCTCAGATGCCCGACAGCCTGATCGAGCTGTGGGCCCGATTGCGGATGTTCACGTTCACCAGCACGGCCGTGAAGGCCTCGATAGCCGTCGCCTGGGAGAGCGACCCTGCGTCGACGGCTCGCAGACCTTCGACCCGATCGACCAGCGCCATCGTCGCCGCTCCCGCCTCGTCGTGGTCCGAGCACACCAGCACGTCGGCCGCCAGGCGCGCCTCGGGATCCTCCATCTCCGACGCAGGCAGGTGGTGGAACGCTGCGGCCACCAGGGAACGGCGCAGGATCCCCTGCACTGCGCCGGCCATCGAGCCGCGGGCAGGCACGACTGCCAGCATCTCGCGCCCCTCACGCACGAGAGCGTTCACCATCGACACCACTACCTTGCCGGCCAGCGGCTCGGCGAGGGGGCCGATGGTGCCGATCGTGGCGTCCCATGGCGTGGCCACGATCACCTGGTCGGCGCCGGCCGCCGCGTCGTTCGAAGTGCCGGCGATCCCCACGGCGAGCCGGCCCGCCCACGACCGGTTGAGGTCACCGGCAACCGACTGGGCTCGCTGCGCGTCGCGCGATCCCAATAACACCTCCACACCGGCAACGGCCAGGCGGGCTGCCAGACCGCGGCCGGCCGGCCCGGTACCTCCGATGATGCCGACTCGCATGGTCCCACCTTCTCACAGAGGCCGCGCCGACCACCAGGTCCGGCCAGGACCTCGCCCGCGCGGTGCCGCGCATCAGGCGGCTGCCTCTTCGGAGCACTCATGGACGCGCCACCACGAGAGCGCGAATGAGGCGAACATCACCAGGGTGCCGTTCCCGTTTCCAAAGCTCCCGAAGATGCGCAGCACATCGGCAGCCCTGTCTCCCACTGGTTCCCCGAAGGAGCTCCCGATCGGCACACTCTGGCGGCCAGGTCGATGGCCGCCAGTGCTGCCAACAGCACGAGGAGCATCGCCAGCACCGCGTCCGCGAACTGCCAGCGCCGCAAAGGCGAGCCACCCCATCTCCGGCCACGAAGTGGTCGTGACCTGCAGAATGACCCATGCTCTGGCCCCCGAAGTGCGCCGCACGTCATCAGTAGAGGGCGTATCGCCGGCGCTTCTTCGTTTCCCGTGTCGTGCTTTGCCGCGGATCTGTCGGCTCGGCTCTCCTCGGGGACGCGCACCAGCCGCTCGTACGGACGCGACAGCCCTTGCGGGCACGGCACTAGCCTCGGCTCTCATGAGAATGCTCGAGGGAAAGCGGATCCTCGTCACCGGCGTGCTCACCGACGCCTCGTTGGCCTTCGCCTTCGCCCGGCGGGCCGAGCAGGAGGGAGCCGAGATCATCCTGTCGGGTGCCGGCCGGGGGATGTCCCTCACCCGGCGGACCGCGAGAAAGCTCGAGAGCGAGCCGGAGGTCTTGGAGATCGACGTCACGAGCCGAGAGCAGCTTGACGCCGCTGCGGCCGTGGTTTCCCAGCGATGGGGACGTCTCGACGGCCTCTTGCACGCGATCGGGTTCGCACCTCCGTCGTGCCTGGGGCAGGGAATGCTGCCCGCCGCCTGGGACGACGTCGCCGTGGCTCTTCAAATCTCCGCCTACTCCCTCAAGGCCCTTGTGAGTGCCTTCCTCCCCCTACTCGAGACCGCCGGTGCCGACGGCGGGGCGTCGGTGGTGGGTCTGGACTTCGACGCCACGGTCGCATGGCCCGTCTACGACTGGATGGGCGTGGCCAAAGCGGCCCTCGAGTCCCTCTCCCGGTACCTGGCCCGCGATCTCGGGCCCCGAGGCGTGCGGGTGAACCTTGTGGCGGCAGGTCCGGTCCGCACGATGGCCGCGAAATCCATACCGGGGTTCTCGGCCTTCGAGGACACGTGGTCGGTGAGAGCTCCGCTTGGCTGGGACGTGCACGACGCCGACGTCGTCGCCCGAGCGTGCGTCGCCCTCATGTCGGATTGGCTCCCCATGACCACCGGCGAGATGCTCCACGTCGACGGCGGGGTCCACGCCGTAGGATCGTGACCATGCCCACCCCCGAATCGCTCCGCCGGCTCGTCGAGCGTTACTGCGATGCCGTCACCTCGCGCGACGTCGCGGCGATTGTCGCTCTGTTCACCGAGAACGCCGTGCAGGCAGACCCGGCCAATACCCCGCCCAACGTGGGACACGAAGCGATTGGCGCGTTCTTCCAGCGGGCCGTCGACGCGAGCAGCGCAACGACATTCCGGGCGCTCGCTGTCCACACTTGTGGGCACCAGGCAGCCGTGCACTTCCAGGTCACGGTCACTCTCGACGGAGGCCAGATGGTGATCTCGGGCATCGAGGTTTTCACCGTCACCGACGACGAGCGCATCAGTGCCGTTACTGCCTACTGGGACGACGCCGACGTCACGTTCAGCGCCGCGTGAGCCCGCGTTCCCGGCGCGCTGTGCCCGCCGGCCGGCAGCGGAGGTGAGCTATGCCGCCCCATGGTAGAGGCATGGGCGGCGGCGGCTGGTCCGGCATGCGGTCGTTCCGCCAGGACCGGTCGGTGCTCGAGCACCGGGTGAAGCCGGGCACCACCAAGCGCATGCTCCGCTTCGCCGTCCCCTACCGGCGGATCCTTTCCATCTTCCTCCCGGTGGTCGTCCTCGGCTCTGCCGTGGGAGCGGTGAACCCTCTCATCCTGCGAGCCATCATCGACAAGGGCATCCTCGGGCACCGGACCGGCCTCATCGTCTCTCTGGCCTTGCTCGCCGGCGGGCTGGCCGTGGTCACAGCCGGCCTGTCACTCTTCGAGCGGCGGGTATCGGCCGTCGTTGGCGAAGGCCTCATCTTCGACATGCGGTCGAAAGTCTTCCGCCACATCCAGCAGATGCCTCTCGCGTTCTTCACCCGGACCCAGACCGGCGCGCTGGTGAGCCGCCTCAACAACGACGTCATCGGGGCACAGCAGGCGTTCACCGACCTGCTCTCCAACGTCGTCGGCAACTTCGTCACCGTCCTCATCGTGCTGGTGGCCATGTTCGTCCTGAGCTGGCAGATCACCTTGGTCGCCCTCGTGCTCCTCCCGGTCTTCCTCGTCCCCGCCCGCATCGTGGGCCGGCGCCTCGGGACGCTCACCTTGGAGGGCTACAACCTCAACAGCGAGATGAACATGGTGATGAACGAGCGCTTCAACGTCTCGGGTGCAATGCTCGTGAAACTCTTCGGTCGCCCTGACCACGAGGCGCGGAACTTCGACCAGAAAGCAGCTCGGGTCCGGGACATCGGCGTTGCCCAGGCGCTCTACGCCCGCCTCTTCCTGGTGGCCCTCACGCTCACGGCCGCACTGGCGACGGCGTTCGCCTACGGGTTCGGCGGCGTCGAGGCCGTTCACGGCACTCTGGCCGTCGGCACCGTGGTCGCCCTGACGGCGTACCTGGCACGGCTCTACGCCCCTCTCACCCAGCTCTCCAACGTGAACCTCGACGTCATGACCACCCTCGTGTCGTTCGAGCGGGTCTTCGAAGTGCTCGACCTCGTGCCGATGATCCAAGAGCGTCCTGACGCGGTGGACATCCCCAGAGGACCCGCTACCATCGAGCTGGATCACGTGTCGTTCACGTACCCGAGTGCCGAAGAGATATCGCTGGCCTCGCTCGAAGCGGTTGCCGTGCTCGAAGCCGCTCCTCGGTCCCAAGTGCTCTCCGACGTGACGTTCCGCGTGGAGCCAGGTCAGATGGTGGCACTCGTCGGGCCTTCGGGCGCCGGCAAGACCACCATCTCGAACCTCGTGCCGCGCTTGTACGACCCCACCTCGGGACGGGTCCTCATCTCGGGTATCGACGTGAGGGACGCCACCCAGTCGTCACTGCGGGACGTGATCGGGGTCGTCACCCAAGACCCCCACCTGTTCCACGACACCCTGCGAGCCAACCTCCTCTACGCGCGCCCCGATGCCACCGAGGTCGAGCTGCGATCGGCGCTGGAGCAGGCCCAGATCCTGCCGCTGGTCGACTCGCTGCCCGACGGGCTCGACACGCTGGTCGGCGACCGGGGCTACCGCCTCTCAGGTGGGGAGAAGCAGCGCGTTGCCCTGGCGCGCCTCATCCTCAAAGCGCCGGATGTGGTCGTCCTCGACGAGGCCACTGCCCATCTGGACTCCGAAGCCGAGGTCGCCGTTCAGGCCGCCCTTCGCCGCGCACTTGCCCGACGTACCTCCCTCGTCATCGCCCACCGCCTGTCCACCGTCCGCGAGGCCGACCAGCTTCTTGTCATCGACGGTGGGCGCATCATCGAGCAGGGCACCCACGACGAGTTGCTCGCCCGCGGAGGGCTGTACGCCGAGCTCTACACCACCCAGTTCGCCGACCAGGAAGCGGGCCGGACCCCGCGCCCCAACCCCGTCGCGCAGTGACGCCCGCCGGCATGCCCTCCGAGCCCGCCGGTCCCGAGGTCACGGTCATCGGGATGGCCGACGACCACCTCGCTCCCGCCGCCGTGTCCGCGCTGACCGACGCAGCGGTGGTGATCGGCTCGCGCCGCTGCCTATGGCTCTGGCAGACCTGGGCCGATCGGCCGCCGGTCAGGATCGGCCGCCGCCCGCCCGAGTGGGTGGAAGTGGGCGACGACCCCGTAGACGCGGCACAGGCCGTGCGCCGGGCGGTGGACGGATCGCTCGGGCGGATCTGCGTCCTCACGGAAGGGGATCCCGGCTTCTTCGGGGTGCTGGGGCCGCTGGCAGCGACGGTGGGCCGCCGCTGCCTCCGAGTGCTCCCGGCCCCATCCGCCGTCGCGGTGGCCTTCGCCCGCCTGGGGCTGCCGTGGGAAGACGCACTGGTCGTTCCTGCCCACGGCCGGCGTCCCGAAGAGCTTGCCGGGCTTCTCCGTACTGCCCCGAAAGTGGCCTTCCTGGCAGCTCCCGACGTGCCCCCCGAGGCGATCGGGCAGGCGTTGCTGGACGCGGGGGCCGCGATGGACCTGGTTGCCGTGTGCTCTCGGCTGGGATCCTCTGAAGAGATGGTCCTCGAGACCACCGCGGCCTCGCTGGCGGAAGGCCATTACGATCCGGGGTCCGTTGTCGTCATCCTGGGACCGGGCTCCCTCCCTCTCGTCGGATGGGCTCCCGCCCAGGGCGGCAGTTGGCCTCCGCCCGCAGCAGGTGCGCCGCGCTCGGCGCCCGTGCTCGCCTGGGGCCTGCCGGACTCGGCGTTCGTGCACCGTCCAGGACCCTCGGCCAAGTCCGAGATCCGTTCGGTGGTGCTCGGCAAGCTCGCGCTCCCCTCGTCGGGAGTCCTCTGGGACGTCGGCAGCGACAGCGGAGCCGTGGCCGTCGAGTGTGCGCTGGTCCGTCCTGGTCTGTCGGTGCTTGCAGTCCAGGGCTCGCCCGAAGGAGGCGAACGGATCTCGGCGAATGCCGCCTCCCTCGGTGCGAGCGTGCACGTGGTCGCGGCACCTCGCGCCGTTGACTTCGACGACCTGCCTCCGCCCGACCGAGTCTTCCTCAGTGCCCCTGGAGCCGATCTGCTCGACACGGTGCTACGCCGTCTCCGTCCCGGTGGCCGCGTCGTTGCCGTGCTGGCGGAGCTGGGCGAGGCGTCGGCAGCAGCCAGGCGGCTCGGCAACATGGTCGAGGTGACGGTCGCGCGAGCCCGCGAATCAAAGACGAACGACTGGCGCCTCGTCGGACGGGATCCGCTGTTCGTCGCGTGGGGGCCGGGCGCGAGCACTCCTGACGACAGCGTCACCGCCGAGGAAATCCCGGGGCCCACCCCGGCGATGCCCGGTACGCTGGCGCCATGACAGACCACGACCGCTGGCAGGAGGAATTCGACCGTTCCCCCATGCGTCGCGACCGCTACGAGACCATCTCGGGGATACCGCTCGACCCGGTCTACGGTCCCCCGGGCGCCGAGCTCCCGGGGCAGTGGCCGTTCACCCGAGGTCCCTACGCGTCCATGTACAGGTCGAAGCTGTGGACGATGCGCCAGTTCGCCGGCTTCGGCACGGCGACCGAGACCAACGCACGATTCAAAGAGCTGCTAGCCGCCGGCGGGAACGGCCTGTCCACCGCGTTCGACATGCCGACCCTGCTCGGCCGTGACTCGGACGACCCCCTCGCAAAAGGCGAGGTCGGGAGAGCCGGTGTCGCCATCGACACCTTGGGCGACATGGAGACGCTCTTCTCGGGGATCGACCTCGGAGCTGTCAGCACCTCGATGACCATCAACTCGGCAGCAGCGCCCGTCATGGCGATGTACATCGCCGTGGGCGACACCACCGGTGTAGATCGGCGACGCTTGGCCGGGACCATCCAGAATGACATCCTGAAGGAGTACCAAGCACAGAAGGAGTACGTCTTCCCTCCCCGGCCGAGCGTCCGCCTTGTCACCGACCTCGTCCGCTTCGCCGCCGCCGAGCTGCCCCGGTGGCACCCCGTATCGGTGTCGGGGTACCACATTCGCGAGGCCGGGTCGACCGCGCTCCAGGAGCTGGCGTTCACGTTGGCCAACGGCTTCGCCTACGTCGAGGCGGCAGTGGGCGCGGGAATGGCGGTCGACGACTTCGCCCCGCGCCTCAGCTTCTTCTTCAACGCCCACATCGACTTCTTCGAGGAGATCGCCAAGTACCGTGCAGCGCGTCGCCTCTGGGCACAGTGGATGCGGGACCGCTACGGAGCGGCGGACGAACGATCGTGGAGGCTGCGCTTCCACACGCAGACCGCCGGCGTCTCCCTCACCGCCCAGCAGCCGGAGGTGAACTTGGCCCGCGTGGCCATCGAAGCCCTGGCCGGCGTGCTCGGTGGCACCCAGAGCCTCCACGCCGACTCCTACGACGAGGCTTTGGCCCTGCCGACCGAGCGTGCTGCCCGCCTGGCCCTGCGTACCCAGCAGGTCATCGCCGAGGAGACCGGTGTGGCTCACGTGGCGGATCCTCTCGGCGGCTCGTGGTACGTCGAGAACTTGACGGACGACCTGGCAGCTCGAGCAGAGGCTATCTTCGCCCGCGTCACAAGAGCGGGGGGCGGCTCGATGCTCGAGGGCGTGCTGGCCGGTATCGACGACGGCTGGTTCTGTTCCGAGATCGCGGACGCGTCGTACCGCTTCCAATCCGACCTCGCCGCGAGGCGCTGGATACATGTCGGCGTGAACGGGTACACCGACGGAGATGATTCGACGACGCCGACCCTCTATGTCGATCCCGATGTGGAAGTCCGCCAGCTGGCTCGTCTGGAAGAGGTCAAGCAGCGCCGGGACGACGGTGCGGTCCGCCGGGCGATCACACGCATCCGCTCTGACGCAGCCGATCCGACGGTGAACCTGATGCCGGTGCTGATCGAAGCTGCGCACGCCTACGTCACGGTCGGCGAGACGATGGGCGCGCTCGAATCGGTCTTCGGCACGTGGTCCGAGCCCCCTACGGCGTGACTGCCGACGTACCGAGACCACTGCGGGTCCTGGTCGCCAAAGTCGGTCTCGACGGACACGATCGCGGGCTCAAGGTGGTGAGCAGGATCCTGCGCGACGGGGGGTGCGAGGTCGTCTACGCGGGCCTTCGCCAGACCCCGGCGTCGATCGCTGCTGCCGTCGTCGAAGAGGACGTGGACGTGGTCGGGCTGTCCATGCACAACGGTGCTCACCTGACGCTCGCACCCTCGGTGCTCGCATCGCTGCGCGACGCCGGGCTGAGCACCCCTGTGGTCGTCGGCGGGATCGTGCCGCCGGTCGACGTCGAACGGCTGCGGGCGGCGGGGGTTGCTGCCGTGCTCGGCCCGGGTGCCTCGGACACCGAGGTGCTCGCCACGGTGCGAGCGGCTGCCGGACGTGACCGGGAGCGCTGACCGCACTGCGAGCGGACCACCCACGAGGCATCGCGGATCGTGTCCGGCGCGCCCGGGGTGCGCGTCCGGCGCGGACCGCAATGACCACCGATAGGAATTAGAATCTGTTCTCGTCTACAACACTGGGCCGGCGTACCTGGTCGGGCCCGGACCGGAGGACCATCGTGCACAACGAGCTTTGCCGCCGACTCGGCATCGAATTCCCGATCTTCGCCTTCACGCACTGCCGGGACGTCGTCGCCGCCGTTTCGAACGCCGGCGGGTTTGGCGTGCTCGGGGCCGTCGGGTTCGACGCTGCCGAGCTGGAGACCGAGCTGCAGTGGCTCGACGAGCACGTCGCCGGGGACCTCCCCTACGGGGTCGACATCGTGATCCCGGGCAAGTACGAGGGCATGGGCGAGCTCGACCCGGCCAAGCTCGAGTCAGAGCTGAAGGCCATGGTCCCCGAGGGCCATCGGCAGTTCGCCAAGCAGATCCTTGCCTCCCACGGGGTGCCCGAGCTGCCCGACGGCCCCAAGCGCGAGCTGCTCGGATGGACCGCTGCCACCGCGGCGCCGCAGGTGGACGTGATCCTGTCCCATGACCGGGTCAAGCTCCTGGCCAACGCCCTCGGTACGCCTCCCGAAGATGTCATCGCCCGGGTCCACGAGCGTGGCCTGCTCATGGCGGCTTTGGCCGGCTCGGTCACCCACGCGTTGCGCCACAAGAACGCCGGGGTGGACATCGTCATCTGCCAGGGCAGCGAAGGCGGCGGGCACACCGGTGACGTCGGCAGCATCGTGCTGTGGCCCGAAGTGATCGACGCCGTGTCGCCCATCCCGGTGCTCGCAGCCGGTGGGATCGGCTCCGGGCGGCAAATGGCCGCAGCGATGGTGATGGGGGCAGCCGGCGTGTGGACCGGTTCGTTGTGGCTGACCGTCGAAGAGGCGGACATCCCGCCGGCCCAAATGGAGACCTACCTGCGGGCGACCAGTCGTGACACGGTGCGCTCACGCTCGTTCACCGGCAAGCCTTGCCGCATGCTCCGCAACGACTGGACCGACGCCTGGGAGCAGCCGGACAACCCGAAGCCCTTGCCGATGCCCCTGCAGATGATGGTTGCCATCGAAGCGGTGTCACGGGGCCACGCCTACCCGGTGCAGGCCGTCGACGTGAACTTCAATCCGGCCGGCCAGGTCATCGGCCGGGCGAAGACTGTCCGCAAAGCCAAGGACGTCGTGAGGGAGATGGTCGAGGAGTACCTCGACGCGATCCAGGCAGTCCAGCCGGTCTTGGACTGACCAGCGCGTTCTGGGGGGGGGAACGGCCGTGGACCTGCTCGAAGCGCTCTACACCACGCGCGCCATGCGTCGCGTCCGTCCCGATCCAGTTCCCCACGATGCCCAGGCCCGGATCCTCGATGCAGCCATCAGGGCGCCGAGCGGCGGCAACCAGCAGAACTGGCGCTTCCTCCTCGTCGACGACCCTGCCGTGAAAGCCAGGCTGGGACCGCTCTACCGCGACGCGATCGCGAAGCTTTGGTCGACCATCTACGCGCCCCAGGTGGCGGCCGCTGCCGCTCACCCAGACACCGACGAGACTGCCCAGTTCCTCAAAGTCCGCCGATCGGCCCAGTGGCTGGCCGACCACTTCGAAGAGGTGCCGCTCTACCTGTTCGCCTTCTGCCAGCACGATCCGACCGGCGGTTCGATCTACCCGGCAGTCTGGAGCGCGATGTTGGCCGCGCGGGCCGAAGGTATCGGGAGCTGCCTCACGGTCGTCCTCGGCGTGTTCTCTCTTCCTGAGACGCTCTCGGTGCTGGGGGTACCGAGCGACGAGGGATGGCAGATGGCGGGCTGCGTCAGCTTTGGCTATCCCACCGGACGCTGGGGTGTCGCGCGCCGCCGACCGCTCCACGAGGTGACCTACCGCAATCAGTGGGGTGCACCTGCCGGGATGGAAGTGCCAGAGGCACTGTGGCCAGGGGTGCCAGGGGTGCCCGGGGTGCCCGGCGTGCCAGGGGTGCCAGGGGTGCCAGGGGTGCCAGGAGTGCCCGGAGTACCAGGGGTGCCAGGGGTGCCAGGGGTGCCAGGGGTGCCAGGGGTGCCAGGAGTGCCCGGAGTACCAGGGGTGCCCGGAGTACCAGGGGTGCCCGGGGTGCAGGACGCTAGCGAAGGTTCGGCTGAGTGAAGGGGGTGCGGGGGGTGCGGGGGGTGCGGGGGGTATTGCGACACGGACGACGTGGGCGGCCACCGCACGGCGCGCCTCGACGGAGCGTGGCGGGCTTCGCTTTTGGGGCGGCCGTCCTCGCGGCCGCGACGCTGGCCGGGTGTGGCACGTCAGGATCGGCTGGGAACAGTTCGGCGCTCGGTCCGAGCACCGGCACAGCCCTGCCATTCCTGCACGTCGTCATCCCGACCTCCGGGGCCGACCACACCCCGTACCTGGCCGATCCGCAGGGACGGGAGGTCTTGCTCCGGGGCGTGGCCTCGGTGGGCCTCCAGGATGTCGCCTACCCGACAGCGAAGGGAGGCCCTGCCCTCTTCCCGGTCAGCCCGTCGGCGTACGACGGCGCCTGTCCCAAGGCCACGGCCCGCATCCCCCAGCCTCCACTTTGCGAAGTAGAGGCGAACCTGCCTGCATTCGAGCAGTCAACCGCGCCCGGGAGTGGGGACGACTTCGCCCAGATGCGGGCGCTGGGGTTCGACGTCGTGCGCCTCGTTCTCGACTGGAGCCAGCTCGAGCCCACCCCGGGCAGGTACTCCGCCCGCTACCTCGACCGCATCGCCCAGGTCGTAGGCTGGGCCAAACAGCAGGGTATCTACGTCATCTTGGACATGCACCAGGATCAGTACTCGCGCTACATCCTGCCGGCCAAGAAGGGGACGACCCCGCCCGACTGCTCCCCATCCGGCGGCTCTGACGGTGCCCCGCGCTGGGCAGTCTTTACCGATGGGAAGCCGGCCTGCGCTTTTGACGGCCAGGACGCTTTGAACCCTGCCTCGTCGGCCGCGTTCTACAACTTCTGGCAAAACCACGAGGTGACTGGCCCCCGCGGGCAGGCACCGGGACCAGGGCTCCAAGACCACTACATCGGGGCGCTCGCCGCGCTGGCCCGGCGTTTCGAGGGCAACTCGGCCGTCGTCGGCTACGAGCTGATGAACGAGCCCCAACCTGGTTCGCTCACACCGATCCCACTGACCAACCTGTACCAGGCATCGAGCCAGGACCTGTATCCGTTTTACCGGCGTGCCATCGAAGCGCTCACGGGAGTCCGAGACGGGCTCCCGACGTGCCCGGCGTCGACACCCACCTCGCTCGCGGGCAAGTGCGCCTACCCGGCACTCGCCCATGTCGATCAGCAGCAGATCTTCTTCGAGCCGCTTGCCTACCGGAACTTGGTCGACTTTTCCCCGCAGGTGAGCGCACCGTTCTCCTCGTACCCGAACCTCGTGTACGCCCCGCACATCTACACCCACGCATTCACCGTCGACCAGTTCATCGGCTACCCACCGACAGATAGCCCGTACCCGCCCTCTTACACCTTCGGGTATCAGACGGCGGAGTGGGAAGCCCAGGCGATGCACGCGGCCGTGTTCACCACCGAGTTCGGCGACTCCTCCAGCACCGACGGCTTCGTCCTGAAGGGTGAGACCGCCGCCCAGGAAGCGACCCTCACGGGAGGGACCCTGTGGGCCTGGAAAGGCTTGTCGCCCACCGAAGCAACCTGCTGGTGCGTGCGATGGCAGCACTCGAGCTACCAGACGACGTCGAACGGCACGCCGGGCGTGGGCAATCCCTCTGCACCTGTTTCTCCGAAGGACTTGCTCATCCCGAGCAGGGCGACCTACATGGAACGGGTCTGGCCAAGGGCCACTGCCGGGAGGCTCCTCGCCTACCAGTACGACCCGACAGGCAAGGACTTCGCGATGGAGGCCCAGGACGCGGGTGCGGTCCGTCGCGGTGATCGCTCGGCCGAGACCGTCGTCTCGATCCCCTCGACGGTGCGTGGACAGGTAACTGTCACCGGGGGTGCCGTGCTCGACACCGTGGTGCGGCGTCCCGATGGCACGCGCCTGGCCTACGTCGCGCCGCTGGGGTCAGATGGCGGGAGCTCGGGCCGGGCCTCGGGCAACGGCGGGCGCAACGGCGGGAGCTCGGGCGGGAGCTCGGGCGGGAGCTCGGGTCTCGCTTCACGTGGCGACACAGGTCTCTACGAGGTGCGGGTCGGGTCAGTCCCGGCGTCTCTTCTTTCGAGCGTCCAAGTGTCGGCAGCGTCTCCGCTGCAACCGATCAGCGAGCCGGTGGCCCGCCAGATCGCCGAGCAGGCCTTGGCACACGCGCTCGCCTCGTCGAACCCAAAGATCCACGCCAATGCCGAGGTCGCCCAGTACCTGGCCGGAATCCTGCTCGGTCCCAATGACCCGACGGTCGCCCTACCGTAGTGAATTCTCGAGCGAAAGCGAGGCCCCTGATGCCAACTGACAGCGGCTCTCCACATGATCGCCGCCGCACGACCCCGACGCGCTTGGTCGCCAGCGGACGGGGCCGGGTGGCCGGCATCGTCGGTCTTGTGCTCCTGACCCTCGTCGCCGCAGGGTGCTCGACGTCGAGCACCTTGCGGACCCAGAGCGCAGGGACACGACATCCTGGGATACCAGCCTCGTCCGCGCCGTCGATCGTGAAGGCACCCGTTCGCGTGGCCCACACCGACGACGGCGATGTTTCGTACCGCTCGCTCGGTCGAGGTCCGGCAGTGGTACTCATCATGGGCTACTCGGGAAGCATGGACCAATGGCAGCCGGCGTTCGTCGACCAGCTGGCCCGGACGTACCACGTGGTGATCTTCGACAATTCCGGTATCGGCCAGACGAGCCTTCCTCCCGGCACGATGACGATGAGCTCGATGGCCGACCAGACTGCAGCCCTCATCAGCGCACTGCACCTCGATCGCCCGGCCGTTCTCGGATGGTCCATGGGGGGCATGATCGCCCAGGCCCTTGCCGTGCTCCACCCTCACGATGTGGGACATCTGGTCCTGGCCGCGACGCTTCCGGGCAACGGGCACGCCACGCTGCCAACAGCCTCCGCCGCGGCCATTCTGGCCAATCCCAGCGCGTCGAACGTGAGCGCGCTGCTCGGTCTCCTCTTCCCGGCCAACCACGCAGCCGATGGGCCTGCCTACCTCAAGGCCATGGAGCTATACCCGGACTTCTACTTGGCCCCTCCATCCGTTGACGCCGCACAGCTTCAAGCCATCACGTCATGGGCCGCCGGTCAAGACCCTGCAGGATCCGGGATCGGTCGGCTCCACATGCCGGTCCTGGTGGCCGACGGAGCTCAAGATGCCCTCATTCCCTCGAGCAATGATCGCGAGCTCGCCCATGTCATCCCGCACGCCCAACTCCTCCTTTACCCCGACGCCAGCCACGCCTTCTTGTTCCAAGACGAAGCGAGCTTCGTGCCCCGACTCGAGCGATTCTTCGGCTGAAGGACACCGCGCACGCTGCTCACGACACGGCCATCAGCCCTCTCGGACCCCAGCATCCTGATCTGCGGAGGACGGGGGTGCCGCTCCGGCCGTTGCCGTCACGAGCGCTTCGACCTCCTCCCACTCCTCGTTCCTGCAGACCATCACCAACTCGTCTCCGGCCACGATGAGCGTGTCACCAACCGGGTCGATGCCAGTCCCTCCTCTTCGCACGAGCGTCACCAAGACGCCCGGGGGCAACCTGATCTCCCGCAAGGTCCGACCGGCGGCGATCGATCCCGCCGTCACGACAACCCGCCGCGTGCCACTGTCGGCCCCAGCCGCCTCTGCATCCCCTAACGCAGATTGGAGGCCGAGGCGGTACCCGTGGACCACGTCCGAGTCCGAGATGGTCCCCACGACTTGATGGTGCTCGTCGATGACGGGAACCCATGCGTCTGGCGCTGTCGAGAGGGCGTCGAGAGCCGTATCGAGGCGATCGGTCGGTCCCACGGTCGGCACATGGACCTCCACCAGTGCGGTCAGCTCGGGCACGGGCTCGCGTCCGAGATGGGCGCCGTCATCTCTGTGGACTACACCCAGATACCGGCCTGTCTCGTCCACGACCGGAGCTCCCCTCACACCAGCCTCGGTCATGCGGCGCCACGCCTCCTCGGGAGAAATCCTTGTCGAAAGGACGAGACGCGGGGACGCCATCGCGTCACGCACCACGACATTGGCCAGGAGGGGCATGCCCACGAGCAGCCTTTGGACGGGGGACTCTGCACGGCTCTTCAGCTGGCTGCGATAGATGGTGTCATCTCCCCGACGGACGATGAACCATGCGATCCCCACCGCTATCATCGCCGGCGCAAGGAGGGAGAGACTGCCCGTCATCTCGGCAACCATGAGCATCACGGCGAGCGGCGCGCGGGCGATGCTGCCGAAGCAGCACATCATCCCGACGATGACGTACGGGGCAGGGTCGTGGCCGAGGGACGACGAGATCGGTTCGAAAAGCCGCCAGACTGCGGCCCCGACAAAAGCGCCGATCACCATTCCAGGACCGAAGATGCCCCCCGATCCACCGGTGCCTATCGAGAGCCCCGTAGCGACGATGCGAGCCAAGGGGAGCACCAGCACGATCCAGAGCGGAATGGAGAGAAGTTCGTGTCCGAGACTCTCCTGGACCCACCCATACCCCGTTCCGAGCACCTGAGGGATGGCCAACGCTATCGACCCCACGAGTAGCCCTCCGACAGCCGGCTTGATCCAGCGGGGACCGCCAACCCGCTTCGACAGATCGGCAATCCCGTAGAAGCCCTTCGCGTAGAGAAGGCCGATGAGACCGCCGACAACCCCGATCAGCGCATACCAGAGCAGCTGTACGGGATGCGTAAAACGCAACGAGCTGTGGAACCCGAAGAGAGGAGTGAAGCCTTCCACAGAGGCAAAGATCGAGTACGCCACGATGGAGGCGATGAAAGACGGCAGGAGGGCCGACATCTCGAAATCATCGCGGTAGATGACTTCAGCCGAGAGGATCGCGCCGCCCAGTGGCGCGCCGAATATGGCGCCGATGCCCGACCCGATGCCGGCTGAGACCGCGGTCCTCGCGTCGGCCGGGCTGAGGTCGAGAGCGCGTGACAGAAGCGATCCGAACCCGGCACTGATCTGTCCCGTCGGCCCCTCTCGGCCTCCCGAGCCTCCCGAGCCGATCGTGACAGCCGACGCAATGATCTTGACCAGGACGGCTCGGAAGCGAATGCCCCGTGGATTGTGATGCACTGCGTCGATCGCCGCGTCGGTCCCGTGTCCTTCGGCTTCGGGAGCCACTGAGAAGACCAATATCCCACTCACGAGACCGCCCAGCGCGACGACCAATGGAAGTGCCCACGGGCGCGAGAAGGTTGCAGAAGCCGATACGTCACCTTCACCGATTGGCGTCGGAACCCGGTACCCCACCAGGACTCCGAGAAATACATGGGTGGCAAACACGAGGGCCTCGTAGAACACGATTGCTCCGACACCCGCGATGATCCCGATCACCGCACCGAGTACAAGCCATTTCTGCAGGTACGACGCCTGCTGGAGCCACCGTGACGCCTGTCCGAGCATCCGATCGCCAAGCAATCTCATAGGTCCCATCCCGTTGACCAACTTTGCTCAGGGACCTCCCCTGCTGCTGATGCCAGGCGCGTCAGGGCGTCGACGAGGCTGGATCGCTGTTCGAGCGGAATTGCATCCAGCAGGAGCGCGATCTCCTCCCTCCGCCGAGCCGTCACCTCGTCCACCAGCCGACGTCCATCGGCAGCGAGCGCGAGCCGGACCTGGCGCCGGTCGTCCCGCTCGTGGCGCCGGGTGATCAAACCCTTGCGCACCAGGCGATCGCACAGGCGGGTCGCCGTTGGCGGGGTCACGCCGAGAGCCTCGGCCAGGGAGGCCAGCTTCTGGGGGCCACGCGAGGCCAGCACCACCAGCGCCCGGTACTGGCTGAGCGTCACCTCCTCAGCCACGTCCCCGAGGGACCGAGCGGCAACCGCCACCAGGACCCGGCTGGCGCTCACGACGGCATCTACCAATGGATCCGGCTGGTAGGTCTCTGACGTGGAGATCGCGGCTCCAAGGTCGCCATTTCGTTGCATTACCTAATCATTGTAGCGGCTCATTAGTCTTCTCGCGCAAATGTCCAACTGTGCTCGCCTGGGCAGGAGGAGGCTTGTCCATGCCGGGTTGCGCCTCTGGACTGGGGATCTCTCGGACGAGCAGCCCCGCTTCCGACGGCACCTCACCATGGAAGCACTCGCCTGGCTCTGCGGGACCTCAAGCCAAAGACGACGAAGCGTGCTCGTGGCGTTCGGGCTTCTCACTACCGGAATCGACCGTTTGCTACAGACCCGTTGGTCACCCTGTAGCCTGTTCGAAGCGCTCCGGAACCGTCCGTGGGTGCCTGTCAGAGAGTGAGAAATCGTTGGCTACTGGAACTGTGAAATTCTTCAACTCCGAGAAGGGCTTCGGCTTCATCTCGCGCGAGCAGGGGGACGACGTCTTCGTCCACTACTCGAACATTCAAGGGAGCGGCTACCGGTCGCTCACTGAAGGCCAGCAGGTGGAGTTCGATGTGGCCCCGGGTCGCAAGGGTGAGGAGGCCCAGAACGTCAGAGTGATCTGAGCGGGTCTGTGCCGGCTCGGCCGGCATTCGCGGTTGTTGTTCCACTTCGCCATATCGGAGGAGAGCGGGTCGCAGTCGCTAGCTCTTGAAGGGCCGGTCCAGAGTACGCGAAGCTAGCCGTAAAGGCGGGTGACGCGTTGAACGGGCCGGCTCTTCTCGCGCCTCGGCCACCCTTTCTCGCTCCACCGACGGCCTGGAACCACGCGGAGCAGGTGCCCGAGCATGAGAAGCACAGGATCGATTGCCTCCATATGCCATTGGCGCGCGCAGTACCGTGATTGGCAGGTGCGAGAGGAGGCGGCGTGGGTACAGCGCAACCCGGTCGGGATGACCTCGCCGCGTGGCGCGACGAGATGCGATCCAACTTCTACAACGGGTCTTCGAATTTTCGTCACGTCCTCGAACGGCGAGCTGGCCGGGAACGCGTTCTGGCGCTCGAGCCTCGCCTGATCTCCTTCGGTTCCCAAGTCGCAGGGGAGATCGAGTCTGCAGTCGCCGAGGTGGAGCGGTACCGAGATCTCCCCGCGATCCGCCCCTACGACGGGATCGGCCAGGACATCTCGGCCATCGACTTCCATCCCGCTCATCGACGTGCCGGTGTCGCGGTCTGGGCGTCGGGGCTACTGGCCGTTCAAGCCAATGGGGAAGGAGCGTTCGAACAAGCAGCCCTCTTCTACCTCTTGTCCCATGTGGGTGAAGGCGGCCACGCTTGCCCTGTCGTGTGCACGGCCGGCCTGGCACGAGCTCTGGCACATCGCGGTTCACAAGAACTTCGTGCACGCTACCTGCCCGGCCTTTTGAGCAGCGATTTCGACACCGCGCTGCGCGGATCACAGTTTCTCACCGAGGTGCAGGGCGGCTCGGACGTGGGAGCGAACGTCACCCAGGCCGTACCTGTGGCCGATCCAGCGGGTGCCTGGCGCCTCACCGGAGAGAAATGGTTCTGCTCGGTCGCTGATGCCGACCTGTTCGCGGTGACGGCGCGCCCAGCGGGCGCGCCACCGGGAACTCGCGCGTTGGGATGCTTTCTCGTTCCTCGAACCATCGAAAGCGGCCGCGTCAACGGATTTCGACTACGGCGGCTCAAGGACAAGCTCGGCACCCGAGCGCTGGCGTCCGCCGAGATCGAATTCGACCAGGCGCTCGCTTGGCCGATTGGCCCGGTCGAAGAGGGATTCCATGTCGCTGTCGAAGAGCTGTTGAACACCTCTCGGTGGCTCAATGCCGTCGGCGCCACCGGGATCATGCGAAGGGCGTACCTCGAAGCGGCCGGCTACGCCCGGCACCGCCGGGCATTCGGCGCTCGGCTCGGCGCATTCCCGATCGTCGCCGAGCAGCTCGCGGTCATGAAGGTCGAAGAGTGCGCCGCCCTCGCCTCGACCTTCGCCCTCACCGAACTGGTGGACCGTCTGGATCGCGGAACCGCCGACGAGATCGAGCAAGGCGCTCATCGCATCCTCGTCAACGCCAACAAGTTCGTCACTTCGATCACCGCAACCGCAGTCGTCCATCAGGCGATCGAGATCCTGGGAGGCAACGGCACGATCGAGGACTTCTCCCCACTCCCCCGTCTCTACCGAGATGCGATCGTGTTTGAGAGCTGGGAAGGCACGCACAATGTTCTCTGTGCCCAGATTGCCCGAGATGCTTCGCGGCGAGGCATCCTCGATGACCTTTTCGCGTGGGCGAGGCGCGAGCTCGCTCGCGCAGGCGAAGGAGCCGGGCGTGAGGCACTCATCGTGGACACATCCCTCGACAGCCTCGCAACTGAATTGCCCGACGCGCTCGCACGTGGCGCCGAGGGCGCAGCCGCCTTCCGGCGCCATCTGATCCGGCTCGTCCGAGCGGTCCAGGCAGCGTGCCTGCTGGCCGAGGCGACGGACGCGGCTTCCTTGCATACGGGTGCCTATCGGCTCGGCGCACCCTCCGATGGCGACAAGCGGGCAATTGCTTCGATCTTCGTCCGTCGGCACCTCGTAACGGGATACGAGCCCGGCCAGGATCAGGATTGGCGAGCCCTCATCGCCGCCGCGCTGGGAGATGACCTGGGAACCGCCAGTCCCTGAGACAGAAGCCCTACGTCAAACCTGTCACGCTCCAGGCGCACGAGGTTGTCACGGCGATCGAGTAGCGGCCGGGAGAATAGAAGTTCGACCCACCGCCTCCGAGCCCGTGCTGACTGGCGACGTCCTTTGCCGATCCCTTTTTCGCCAAGGGGTGTAGGACCAGGGAGAACGACCCCTTGCCGCCCGACACGTTGTGACAGTCGAAGTGCCACGTCAAGGTCCACTTCGGGATCTGTGGAGTCACGATCCCGGTGATATCGGCCTTGCCGGTCCCCTTTCGGCAGAAGAAGGGCTTCTTTGGGGGAGTGGTCGTGGTCGTCGTGCTCGCAGCACTTCCGGCTGAGCCGGTGGCAGACCCCGACGCGGTAGTCGAAGAGGTGGTCGTCGTGCCGAGGGAAACAGTGGACGACGTTGTCAACGACGCGCAGTTGGCAGCGGTCAGGGGCGACGGGGCCGTGGCCGGCGTCGCTGTAGCTATTCGCCCGGTGGTGGTCGTCGAGCTACCGCACGCAGCGAGGACCAACGCCGCCAACAGCACCGTTCCGAACACTGCGACGCCCAGCAGCCCTCGGCGACGACCTTCCTCGACATCGCTGCCCATGCCATTCCTCCTCGCCCCCAGATGAACCCCCGGAGGTTAGCGCAAAAGTTGGCGCATCGTCACGGCATACTGCTGTGCGCGCGCCCTGGCCTGGGCGTCACTCGGCGCCTCGGCCCAGACGTGGGTGGTCGGCGCCTCCGGATCTGGAAGGACAAGGGCCCACCCATCGTCCTCGTCGATCTTCACCCCGTCGACAAGCGTGAGCGCGCGTCCGTCAAGGTGCTCGAGCAAGAGCCTCATCGCCAAGCCCTTCTGCTCAGCAGGGGTCATCACTTCCTCGTGGACGATGTGGACCGACGGGAGAGCATGAACGATCTCAGAGAGCGTCCCACCGCCCGAGCTGAGCATCGCCACCAGCTCCACCAGGGTAGCCGCGGCGTCATAGGCGGGGAGGAACTCCGGCCAGAGAAACCCACCGCTCTGGCTGGCAGCGAACGAGATGCCCGGGCCAGAAGCCACCTCCATGAGGTGAGCCGGCGAGAGCTTCGTGAACGTCACGTCCAACCCGTTCTCCCGGCAGATCCGCTCGGCTGCGCGCCCGACTGCAATCGGAAAGGCAACTCCCACCCCGGGCCTGGCCTCACCCACGAGCCGGAGAAGGAGGAGGAGTGCCTGGTCGTCGCTGAGAACGCTCCCTTCGTCGTCGACGATAGTGATGTGCTCGCAGTCCGCGTCTACGACGGCTCCAAGCTGTGCTCCTGACGCCCGAACGAGCTCGGCAACTCGATAAGCGCTCGATTCTCGGTTGACGGACATCATGCCCGGCGTGTGGGCGTACGGATTCACGACCAGGACGTCGGCATGCAGCTTCGAGAGAAGGTTCGGCATGACGAAGCTGGCCGAGCCATAGGAGAGGTCGAGCACGATCTTCAGACCGACAATCCGGGTGCCCGAGAGGTCCACGGTCCCCACCAGGTCGTTCGTGTACTGCTCAACCGCCCTCGGCGGGAAATCGATATCACCGATCTCACTTGCCAGCACCCGTCGGAATTCCTCTCGATGGTACAGACGCTCGATCTTGCGTTGCGCTGCTTCGTCCAAGTCCAACCCTTCGGCATCGAAGAAGCGGATGACGACTGCCTGTGGATCGTCCGACGCCAGGCGGACAGTCACTCCACCTCGTCCCGAGGAGGTGCGGACGTGGTGGCGCGTGACCGGAACCGTCGTCACCTCGAGGTCCTCGACATTGACCCCGACGGCATTGCAACCGACCATCACTGCCCGCTTCAACACCCGTGCCGCTCGGCTGGTGTCACGTGACACTGAAACGGTCGCCCCTTTCTCCAAAGTCGACGCCCAGGCCATGCAAAGGCGAACTGCCAGCTCGGGGGTGATGTCGACATTGGCGATACCACGCACGCCTTCACGTCCAAAGAGAGATCGAGCGCCGCGCGACTCCCAGACGATGGAGGAGTTCACGACGGCGCCAGCCTCCACCGTCTTGAAGGGGTATATCTTGACCCCCGCCTTCACTTCAGCTTGAGCCCCCACCAGGCAGCCTTCGCCGAGCACCGACCCGGGGTCGCACCGGGCGCCAGCCCGCAGGTCGCAGGATCTCCCGACCACCGCTCCTTCTACTCGTGCCCCGGCACCTAGATAACCGTTGTCGCTCACCACCGAACGGCGCACCTCGGCACTCTCGTCGATCCGGACGTTGGAGCCCAGGATCGTGTACTCACCCAATACCACGCCTGGTCCGATCGTGCAGTTGTCACCGATCACTGCCGGGCCATCGACGACGGCGCTTGGATCGACGACCGATCCCTTGCCCAACCAGACGCCCGGTCGCAGGGAGAAGCCTTCGATCTCCACGTCGACCTTTTTATCGAGGATGTCCTGATGCGCCTTCAGGTACGCATCGATGGTCCCGACGTCTTCCCAGTACCCGTTCACCAGGCATCCCGACAGCGGCAGCCCTGCTGCGAGGACTGCGGGGAACACCTCACCGGAAAAATCCACTGCGCGTCCAGGCGGGATGAAGTCGAAGATCTCAGGCTCGAGCACATAGATCCCGGTATTGATGGTGTCACTGAACACCTGTCCCCACGTCGGTTTCTCCAGAAATCGCTCGATGGACCCGTTCTCGTCGGCGATGACGATCCCGAACTCGAGAGGGTTCTCCACCGAGCAGAGGGCCAGGGTCGCCAGCGCGCCCTTTCGAACGTGATGCTCGACAACCGCGGAAATGTCGATGTCAGTGAGCACGTCGCCTGAGATCACCACGAAACGATCGTTCAGCTCTTCTCGAGCGTTCAGAACCGAACCGGCGGTGCCAAGCGGCGTCTCTTCGGTCGCGTAGACCATGCGTACACCGAGCTCGGACCCGTCACCGAAGTAGGTACGGATCACATTCGCCATAAACGCTACCGTGACCACGACGTCGGTCATCCCGTGCCTCCGCAGGAGATGGACAACGTGCTCCATCATCGGGCGGTTGGCCATCGGGAGCATAGGCTTCGGCTGGTTCGACGTGAGTGGGCGGAGCCGGGTGCCTTCACCGCCGGCCATGATCACGGCTTTCACTGTCTCACTCCCCTTTCTCTCGTGCCGCCCGTCTGCCGGCACGTCCCTCTCGCAATGCGGCGCGAGCTGGAGCCAAGTAGCCAGCTGCAGCCACCCAGGCGAGGACCAACCCAACGCCCCCGGTAACCCAGGCGATGTCGTGAATCGGCACTTGCCATCCGGCAGACCCGTGGCTGAGAAGGAACGCCGGATACGCGAACATAAGGCCGAACGTTCCTGCCTTTCCCACCCACAGCACGTCAATCCGCCGCGCGCCGAGTGCCGCCAGGAGCAAGACAGCGCCGCCCACCAATGCTTCCCGAGCAAGCGTGGTGATGGCGAACCACACCGGCACGGCGCCGTGGACCACGATTGCGATGACGCCGGTTCCCACCAGGAGGCGATCTGCCGTGGGATCGAGCACTTTACCGAGAGTAGACACCTGAGAGAAACGCCGGGCCACGAAGCCATCCACCCAATCGGTTGCCCCGAGGACGGCGAGAAGGATCGCTGCCGCGGTCTGCTCATGGGCACCGAAAAGGAGCCAGACGAAGAGCGGGATGCACAGGAGGCGGACGAACGTCACGGCATTGGGGAGCGTGAGAACACGGTCCAAGTCGGATGTGGATGTCAGGTCGGGAGTGCGAGCTCCCTCGATGGGGCCAGACGACCCCGAGAGCGGGTCCGACGCTGGAGCAACTTCCTCGCTTGGGACCGATGTCCCACCTCGGAGATCGGGCACGACTTGAGTCTACGGTCACCGGCTTGGCCTGGATCTACTCTCCATTGCACAGCGGGGATCTCGGTCATCAGAGATACGGGCCGTATGCCAGGCTGAAGGGATGCCCAGCTTCGATCCTTTCCGTGGCGTCCGGTACCACCTCGACAACGGCACTCTTGCCGAGGTCGTTTCTCCTCCCTATGACGTCGTGAGCGCCGCCGAGCGCGAGGTGCTCGCTCGCCGCCATCCGGCGAACTCGGTGCACATCGAGCTGCCCGAGCCTGATCTGTCCGCCGGGGTCGACCGGTACGTTGCAGCGTCGAAACTCTTGGACGACTGGATGGCGAGCGGGCTCCTCACGAGCGATCCCGTCCCATCGTTCTACCCCTATCGCATGACGATGCCCGATGGCCGATCGACGACCGGAGTCGTCGGATCGCTCGCTCTGGACGCCCGAGAGCCGTCGGGCCACTCCGGTGCCGTCCAACCCACAGAGGTCCTCCCTCACGAGGACACCATGCCAAAACCTCGGAGCGACCGGCTCAATCTGTTGCGCGCGACCAAGACGAACCTCTCTCCGATCTGGGGACTGTCGCCGGCTGTTGGCCTGGCAGCACTCCTCGGCTCTCCCAAAGATCCTTTTGCCGACATCGTCGACGACGAAGGTGTAAGGCATCAGATGTGGACCCTGACCGCGCCCGATGCCATCGAAGAGGTGCGGGACCTCATCACCGGCGCACCGTTGATCCTCGCTGACGGCCATCACCGCTACGAGACCGCCCATGCCTATCGCTCCGAGGTCCGTGCGCGCAACGGCGATCACGCAGGGGACCACGACTCCGTGATGGCGCTGGTCGTGGAACTGGCTGACAACCAGGTTCTGGTCGGCCCCATCCATCGAGTACTCGCCGGGCTCCCGCCTGGCTTCGATATCGTCGAGCACTTCCGGGTGCACTTCGATCTGGTGTACGCCGGTGCTACCTCCTCGAACACGGCTGGCGCACTGGTCGATACTCCGTCCCTGGCTCTCCTCACCCGCGAGAACGCGTGGTTGCTCTCTGCCCTCCCTCAGACGCTCTCCGCCGCCCGAAGCGACCTCGACTCAAGCCTGGTGCAGACCGTGATCGACAAGCTGCCCGACCACACCATCACCTACCCTCACGACTGGAGAGATGCCTATCGGAGCGTCACCGACGGGACGGCACAGGCTGCGATCCTGCTCCGATCGGTCAGGGTGGCCCAGATCGCCGAATGGGCAACGGCGCGGAGACGCATGCCGCCAAAATCAACGTACTTCTACCCGAAGCCGCGGACCGGCTTGGTGTTCCGCCGACTGCAGCACTGAGCACGTGGACCCCGTGCATCCTTTCGGGTCACGGCTGCACGCCTCTGTCGGAGAGCTCGCGCTCCGCTTGGAGGTCTGCATCCCGGTCGGCGAGGTGTGCCGCGGCCACGACCGCCCAGATCCCAAGGATAAGCCACGCCGTGACCGCCGGAAACATGGTCGTACGGTGCACGGAAGTGCGCAACCACAGCGACACGTTGCCGGGGCCGGTCACGTACGCCCCGGCGATCGCCGCGAGACCAACACCGGCAGCGGCCCATGCCCACAGGTCGTTTCCCAGCCCAATCCTCCTGCGCCACCGGTTCAGGAGCAACGCAGCCACAATCGCAAAGGGGACGGCCAACGCCAACAGGTCGAGGTGAGGTGCCATCGCATCCGCCGTGAGGCGAGCTCGCGTGAGCGCCGACCCCACCCTGGGTCCAGAAGTGTTCGAGTCGGGCGTGAACTTCTCGATGCGCGTGAGGAGCGGCCAGACCCCGAGCAGGACGACGACCGCCACGCCGTACACAGCCGGACGGCGCGCATCAGCCACGAGCGCACGAAACGTCCGCTCAGATCGCGGCCACCAGCGCCCGACAACTGCCCGCCCGACGACGAGGCCCAGGACCCCGATGCCAATCACGGTTCCCTCCACTTTGGTCAGTCCGCACACGACCACGAGGATGCCGGCGGTCGCGTACGAGGCTCGATCCGGCATCAGGCACAAGCCGTAACCCACGGCGCCCACGGCGGTTGCCGACCAGAGGGGGTCCGCGTAGCCATTCGTCAAGAAGGGCCCGAAGACCCCGGCGATCGCGAGGACGAACAGCCCGCCGGCAACGAGACCGACGAGCGCCACCAGTATCGACATCGTCCGGCTCCCGACACGTCCGGCGGCGCCGAGTCCCGCCACGATGACCACCCAAGCTGCGACCGCCATCGCGGCAACGTTGAGCAAGGAGACGACGACGACACCGAGGCGGTCGCCGTGGTCACCAGTGAGCTGCCAGGCAACGGCCACGGTAGAGCTGACCAACGGCGGGTAGGACGCATGGGCGAGCAGCAGGGAGCGGTTGCGTGCAGCCGCCAAGAGGAGGCCATGACCCCCGGCGAACCATCCCGCTCGCAGGATCCAGATTGCCTGAGCATCCCAGCCGACCGACGGAGTCCTCAGCGGGACGAGTGCCCAGACGACAGCCAGCCCCACGACAACGGCCGCCGCCGCTCCGATCGTCCTCGACAGCCTCTGGGACACTGCACCGGCGCTCCCGTGGCCTCCGGATCGGAGCACTGGACGTCGCCAGCGTGACCAGTACACCAATGAACCGCTCGCGACCACAACGGCGACGACCGCGAACCACCCGAGGATCGACCCGTCCACCAAGGTGACCACGATGCCGGCCAGTGCTGCGATCGCGGCACCGGCGAGAGGGGTGAGCGGTACGGACTGCCAGCGCAACCCGACCAGCGCCAGCACGGGGGGTGCCCCAGCGACAGCCAGTACTGCCATCGTGGCCGCGGCCGCCGGCAGCGTGGTCACAGCGGGGTGCTCGGCAGCTCGAACACATTGCCCGGCAGTGAAGCCCCCGAGCCCGTCCGTTTCACGGTCCAAGGCCCGCCGGGCGGGCCGAACCAGCCGACCACCACTTCGCCCAAGCAGGTACCGTCACCCGGCCGGGTCACGATCTCGAGCTCGGCCTGGGCTTCTGACGGGGAATGGACCTGATCGGCCCACGGACCGATCACTTTCTCGATCGTGACCAGTGTCGCGAGCTGCTGTTCCTTGACCCAGACGGGCTCATCGGGCTGCACCAGGCTGTGCGCCTGGGTCTCGAGGCAGTCCCAGTACGCGGCGTTGAGCTGCCAGGCCGCTACCTGCCCTTTCTGTGCAGCTGCCTGGGCTTGGCGGGCACCATGGACAGCCCCTATCGCCATGGCCACGATCGCCGTTGCTCCGAGGAGCAGGACTGCTCCGAACCTCAGTATCGAGCTGGACCTGTGCTGCCGATGCCGATGCCGATGCCGATGCGCCAGTACCGAGGAGGTCGGAGCCAAGGGTTCCGCTGCTCGACTACTCGGCAACTCGACTACTCGACGGTCCAGCTCGACCCGGAACGCAGCAGTGCGGCCAGATCACCCATACCGCGCCGCTCTTGGGCCTGTGCAATCTGCTGGGCGAGCTCGGCACCGTACTCGGGACGTTCCACCGCTCGAAACACCCCGATTGGAGTCGGCTCGAAAGGACCGCGAGCGAGCCGGGAGAGAGCGAACGCCAGCCCTGGATCGTCGCGCCGCTCGTCGTGGACGAGCAGCGCATCCTCGCCGGCTTCGGCCACGTCGACGATCTCGAGACGGCCGTCAGGCCGCTGGAGGACTCCCCGCTCCCCTTCGGCCCCAAAGCGGATCGGACGACCATGCTCCAGTGGGATGAGCATGGACGGACGGGCGTCACGAGAGGTGATCCGCTCGAACGCGCCGTCGTTGAACACGTTGCAGTTCTGGTACACCTCGACGAACGCTGCACCGTTGTGATCATGTGCCCGCCGGAACACCTCTTGCATGTGAGCCCGATCCATGTCGTGGGTCCGCGCGACGAAGGACGCTTCGGCGCCCAACGCCAAGCTCACCGGATTGAAAGGGGTATCCAGCGAACCGAACGGCGTCGACTTGGTGACTTTCGCCACCTCGGACGTCGGAGAGTACTGACCTTTCGTCAATCCATAGATCTGGTTGTTGAACATCAAGATGGTCATGCGGACGTTGCGGCGCAGCGCATGGATGAGATGGTTCCCGCCAATGGAGAGCGCATCGCCGTCACCAGTCACCACCCAGATGTCGAGGTCAGGCCGGGTCGTGGCAAGCCCGGTGGCGATCGCTGGAGCACGGCCATGTATGGAGTGCATCCCGTAGGTGGCCATGTAGTACGGGAACCGAGCGGCACAGCCGATACCCGAGACGAACACAGTGGTCTCCCGTCTCACCCCAAGGTCGGGCATGAGCATCTGCACCGCAGCCAGGATCGAATAGTCACCGCATCCCGGGCACCAGCGCACCTCTTGGTCGCTGGTCCAGTCCTTGCGCGTCGTCTCGGGCACTGCAGCAGTGGTCATCGATCCTCCAGCAGACTGAGAATGGCAGCTTCGATCTCCGCTGCACGAAAGGGCGTCCCACGAACCTGGTTCAAGGATCTTGCGTCCACCAGGTACTCGGCTCGCACCATCCGGCTGAGCTGTCCCAAGTTGACCTCAGGCACGAGCACGCGCTCGTACCGTGCCAAGATGTCACCCAAGTTCGGGGGGAAGGGGTTGAGGTTCGCAAGGTGGGCGTGCGCCACCTTCTTGCCTCTGGCGCGTACGCGGCGCACGCCTGCGGCGATCGCTCCGAACGTCGATCCCCAACCGAGGACCAGCACGGTGGCATCTGCGGTCTCGTCGTCGACCGCCAGGGCCGGGATGTCGCGGACCACGCCCGCGATCTTGGCTGCTCTGAGGCGAACCATTCGGTCGTGGTTCACGGGATCGTACGAGACGTTGCCGCTGCCGTCGGCCTTCTCCAACCCTCCGATGCGATGCTCCAGGCCGGCAACCCCTGGAGGCGCCCAGGGCCGGGCCAGCGTCTCTTCGTCGCGGACGTACGGCCAGAACTCCTCCCGGCCGTCATCGGAGACGTGAGTCGGACCGGTGGCGAAGCCAGGATCGATCGGATCGAGGAGGTCGAGGTCAGGGAGCCTCCACGGCTCAGCCCCGTTGGCCAGATACCCATCGGTCAACAAGATCACGGGCGTGCGGTACTTGACGGCGAGACGGACCGCTTCGATGGCTGCAGTGAAGCAGTGGGACGGGGTCATCGCCGCCACAATGGGCAGAGGCGCCTCGCCGTGGCGTCCGTACATGGCATGCAAGAGGTCAGCCTGCTCGGTCTTGGTCGGAAGGCCGGTCGACGGTCCGCCCCGCTGGACATCGACGATGACGAGGGGGAGCTCCAGGTTGATCGCCAGCCCAATCGTCTCGGACTTGAGGTCCAATCCGGGTCCACTGGTCGTCGTGACGCCCAGCGCACCACCGAACGCCGCTCCGAGCGCCGCTCCCACGCCAGCGATCTCGTCTTCGGCCTGGAACGTCCTCACCCCGAACTCCTTGCGGCGGGAAAGCTCGTGGAGGATGTCGGAAGCCGGGGTGATCGGATAGCTGCCCAAGAAGAGCGGCAGCCCCGAGAGCCGCGACGCCGCGATGAGCCCCCAGGCCAAAGCTTGGTTGCCCGTCACCTGGACATACTCTCCCTTTTCGAAGGGTGCGGCCCGCACCTCGTAGTGGGACTCGAACAGCTCGGTGGTCTCACCGAAGTCGAACCCCGCACGAAAGGCCCGCAGGTTGGCTTCGGCGACCTGCGGGCGGTCCGCGAACCGTTTGGCGATCCATTCGGCAGTTGGCTCGGTCGGGCGGGTGTAGAGCCAGCTCACCAGCCCTAGCGCGAAGAAATTCTTGGAACGTTCGGCATCCCGAGGTTTGACACCGGCTTCCTTGCACACCTCCTGGGTGATCGAGGTCATCGGGACCTCGTACACAGTGAATGCGGCCAACGACCCGTCACCGAGAGGGTTCTGCTCATACCCGGCCTTGGCCAAGCTTCGCTCGTCGAACGCGTCCACGTTGACCAGGACGATGGCACCCTTGGGAAGCGCTCCGATATTGGCCCGCAGTGCCGCCGGGTTCATGGCGACGAGAACGTTGGGAGCGTCCCCGGGGGTAAGGATGTCGTGGTCCGAGATGTGGACTTGGAACGCCGAGACGCCCGCGAGCGTCCCAGCCGGCGCCCTGATCTCCGCCGGGAAATCTGGGAAGGTGGCCAGGTCGTTCCCGAGCAGCGCACTCGACGTGGTGAACCGGTCCCCGGTGAGCTGCATCCCGTCGCCTGAGTCGCCGGCAAAGCGGATGACGACCCGGTCGAGCTGCGTGGATGGATGATCGCTCTTGGTTGCCACGTTCGGCCTCGTCTCGTTTCGTGCCCCGGCGCCCTCGTCCGACGGGCGCGCCACCCGAGAACGCATTGTTTCGGTCTCGTGAACGAGCATACCGCCCACAGGCGCTCCCCCGGTGCTGGCTCGGCGCTGTCTCCGGGCACCGGAGAGGGTCGGAGACGGCAAGCCGACGTCGACCCGGAACTGCGGCCGGGACCCGACGCCGGGTAGGTTCAGGGAGGGAAGGAGCGTGCCATGAGCCAATCCAAAGGGAGCACGTCGCAGCAGAGGCACACCGACGCTCAAGTCGAGCGCACGCACAGTTCCCGTCACCTCACCCGGGCGCTGGCCGTTGTGGTGACCATCCTCCTCCCTGCCGGAGTGCTGGTCGCGGCAGCCGGTTCTCCGGCCTCGGGCACGACATCTCCGGCGCCAGTGCTCACCACCACGGTGACCACCGGGCTCACTCCCGGAACCCCCATCGTGTTCACCGTCACCGGGGAGCCACCTGGTGCAACGCTTGTGGCCGTCGAGTGCACACCCCAGGCGCTCACCATCGAGGAGAATGCCTGCGACGACCGGCGCGATACCACTGTCTTCGCCAATTCGGCTGGTACGGCGCGGGGAACCTTCACGCCCACCCCGGAGATCCAGACGGCAGCCGGTCCCGTCGACTGCACCAGTGCGTGCCTGTTCTCGGTCGTCAGGATCCCGAACTCCGGCGGGATCACAATTATCGGCATCAAGTCCCTGAGCTTCGCGGCAGGGGTGACGCCCACATCCCCTCCCGGCCCCTCCACAGGCCCGCCGACACCCGGCCCGCTCTCCTCGAGCGTGACGATCCCTTCAAATGCGCCGACGATCACGCCGAGCACGCCTCTGACCACCACAGAGACTGCCGGCGTCGCCCCGACACTCGACTCAGCCAATGCGCTCACCGGGCCGAACCTTCCCCTGGCCGACGGGCCCGCACCGCAGACACCGGTGACCGGACAGGGGATCGTGGAGCTCACCCTGGCCGCACCAGGGACCTCGTGGGCTCATGTCACGGACCGTGCTGCCGTCGTGACAGTCACGGTCGCCGGCGGCACTACCCAGCAGATCGTCTGCTTCGCCGGAGGTGCTGCGTTCACCTACGCAGGGTTCGTCGGGACGCTCGCCACCGGCCCCCACTCGGTCACTGTGGCCGTCAATTCCTCGCTGTCGAACACTGGTTCGACCACGCCGTCGGTCGTCGTCGTGAACGAGCAGCTCGCTGTGGTGACTGCGTCGAACCCGTGGTTCGACGCAGTCAAATACGCGCCCGTGGTCTATGGACGGACAGACAGCGCCCATGACGACACGCCGCTTCTCACTTACGTCAGCCAATCCAGCGGCACAGGAGAACAGAATCTCTCCTACACGGGCATCTGGACCCGCGAGGCTCAGGGCACGGCCTTCGTCCCCTTCCTCGAGCTCGGGGAGTGGGGGCGCATGACCGATATCACCGAGACGACCCAACTCTCGGTCTCAGCTCAGGGCACCATCTCGGACGCGATGTACGACGGATGCGAGTGCGGCTCCACTTACCCGCAAAACGAATCGTCGCCGCACGAGGGAGAAGTTCCCTTCAGCGGTTCCTATTTCCAGACATCGCACGCCGTGGTGCGAAATGCCACGGGGAACGACTACCAGTCGGCCACAGGCACGACGCCGTTCCGGATCCAACAGGTTCCGGTGCCCGGTCCCGCTCCAGGAGCCACGCGGGCATCGGTCATGGACACACATCCTTGGACCTACCAAGTGTCGGCCCAGGAATGCGCACGGTGGTACACGAACGGCTCTACCGATCCCTTCTCGGCCCAACTTGGCGATATTCGCCAATACGCGATCGTCACCCTCGAATCCACAACCTCCACAGTGAGCGCCACGGCGGTCGCTATCCAGCTCTCCGGATCGACACAGTGGTACACGAGCGACTACGCGAGCGGGTTTCCCCTCCACGACGGTGGCCGCGGCCGCACCGCAGTCAAGCTTCCCGTCGGATGGCAGTCCCAACGCATCACCGGCCTCCGCCTTCTCGCCTACCCGAGTGGTCCCGACGCCACAGTCAAGGCACCGGTCGTGAAACTCATCGGGTTGAGCCAGACCTTCACGGTCATCCACCCGACACTCCCCGCACTCCAGGTCGTGACTGCAAGCGTCTCGACGCAAGTACCCGAGGTCGCCGGCGTGGCTCCGGCGAGCGGGCCTGGTTCTGGTGGCACCACAGTGACCATCGACGGTTCCAATTTCGGAAGCGACGTCGACGTCACATTCGGTTCAGTACCTGCCCGTACAGTCCGAGTCATCTCCCCGACTGAGATCACTGCCGTCTCCCCGCCGGGCAGCGGATCGACCACCATCACGGTCACGTCCCCAGTGGGGATGTCAGTCCCCACCGCGGCCGCAAAGTTCGCGTACCCGCCGACCGGCTACACCGAGGCCGCCTCCGACGGCGGGGTGTTCGCCTTCGGGGCGGCAAAGTTCTACGGCTCGATGGGCGGCCAGCCCTTGCACGCGCCGGTCGTGGGCATCGCCGCCACCCCGACAGGGGGCGGCTACTGGGAGGTGGCCTCCGACGGCGGGGTGTTCAGCTTCGGGTCGGCCGAGTTCTCCGGCTCGATGGGCGGCCAGCCCTTGAACGCGCCGGTCGTGGGCATCGCGGGAGCATGACCCGCAACCAAGAGAGCACGCCTCCCCAAAGCGGACCATGACCTCCCAGCACAACGTCGCGTTCTGGCGTCGCAGCTGGGTGCGCCGCAACGGGATCAGGCGATCGTGATACCTGGGTCCAGGTAGACGTCCTGGATCGCACGGATGAGGGCGGCGCCTTCGTCCATGGGGCGCTGGAACGACTTGCGTCCGACGATCAGTCCTTGACCGCCTGCCCTCTTGTTGATCACCGCCGTGCGGACTGCTTGTGCGAGGTCGCCGGCGCCCACGGACTCTCCGCCAGAATTGATGAGGCCGATCCTGCCGGCATAGCAATTCACCACCTGCCAGCGAGTGAGATCGATGGGATGGTCGGTCGTGAGCTTCTCGTAGACGAGCGGGCTGGTCTTGCCGAACTGCAGGGCGTTGTAGCCCCCGTTGTTCTCTGGCTGCTTCTGCTTGACGATGTCGGCTTCGATCGTGACACCAAGGTGGTTCGCCTGCCCGGTGAGGTCAGCCGACACGTGATAGTCGATGCCGTCTTTCTTGAACGCGGGGTTGCGCAGGTAGCACCACAGAACGGTGCACATCCCCCGGCGGTGCGCCTCTGCGAAAGCGCTCGACACCTCTTGAAGTTGGCGATCGGAGCTCTCCGAGCCGAAGTAGATGGTGGCTCCCACCCCGATGGCACCAAGGTCTTGCGCTTGGGCCACCGAGGCGAACATCACCTGGTCGTAGGTGTTCGGATAATGGAGGAAATCGTTGTGGTTCAGCTTCACGATGAACGGGATCCGATGGACGTAGCGCCGTGACACTGCGCCCAGCACTCCAAGCGTCGTGGCAATGGCACTGCATTCCCCGGCCAGCGCCAGCTCACACAAATTTGCCGGATCGAAGTAGAGGGGATTGTTGGCGAAGCTCGCCCCAGCCGAGTGCTCGACCCCTTGATCGACCGGCAAGATGGACAGGTAGCCCGTGCCTCCCAGCCGACCGTGGCCGTAAAGCGTACCGAGGCTCCGCAGTACCGCGGGAGGCCGGTCCGAGTCCCGGAACACACGGTCGATGAAGTCCGGGCCGGGCAGGACCAGTCCATCGACGGGGAACGCCTTGGCCTGATGCCCGAGTAAGAAGTCGGCTTCGTCGCCGAGAAGTTGGGCGATATCGCTGGGCATGGAACTCCAGCCTACTGGGCGCGCTCGGGTTGCTTCGAAACGTCCGATGCCGGTAATCCAGCCGGTGCCTGCCGGAGCCTTTGCCGTCCGGTGCGTCCTCGCCCTCCCCGTGCGATCCCGAGTGCGTCCAAGCGATCAGCGACGTCGTAGGCCCCCGGTGCCGCCGCAAGGACTCGCTGAAACATCTCACGGGCTTTCGGCAGCTCCCCGGCACGTTCATAGAGGTCGGCCAGCACGTACCACTGCCGCACATGGCGGTCTGCCGGGTTGCGGAGCTTGCGCGCCGCGCCCGCGCCGACCAAGAGGACGATCGCACCGGCCACGTCACGCCGGTCTGCAAGCATTCCCGCAGCGACCATGCGCGCTTCCGAGAGGACGTCGGGGTCGGGAGACTGTCGGCGCAGCTCGTGCCAGAGGTCACTCACCTTCTTCGGCCTACCGAGCGCCCTGTGGCAGTCCATGAGCGCCGGCACATGCTCCAGCGCACCGACCAAGTGGCGATGCGCATCGAGATGAACGATCGCCTCTCGCCACCTCCCACTGCGGTAGGCAGCCAGCCCAGCCAGCTCTCGCACTGCCGGCACATCCGGAGCCTCGGTGGCCACTTGCTTCGCAAGTCGCGCCGCCTCCTCGAAGCGGTTCCGCTGGTACGCGCCAACGGCATCACTCATCTTGCCAACCAAAACCTCGCGATGCCGGGCCGTCGCCGAGCTCGCCGCTCTGCGAATGTCGGCTGCAACCTCAGGAGGGAGCGATGCGGGAGGTGCGGGCGCGGCTCGGCCCCTCCGACGTGATTCACTTTCCTCGCCCAGCGGTCGCAGAGAAGTGCTCTCGGCTCCTAGAACTTCGTCGCGTTCCCATCGAGAAGGTGCGGGTGGCCGGGGAGCCGTACGACGGCGCCGCTCCCATTCCTGTTCGGACGAGGGATCGCCTCGCCCCGCGTCCTGGTCGGCGCTCCGTCCCAGCACACGGGCTCCCCGACGCGCCACGCTGCCCCATCGCTTCGCACCTCCGGGCAGATCGCGTGTCATATTGGCCCGGAGACCATCGCCCCGGCTCCCTTGGCGAGGCGACTTCCCAGCCGATTCCTTCATCGCAGTCCGCTCCGTCGCCTGGCGCGGCAATTTCTCCGTCGTTCTCCTCGGGCTCCGCTCCACCCGTTGACGAGGTCGTCCACGACCCGGCGGTCGACCAGCGCGACGATCGTTCCCCTGAACGCCGGCGGTCATCTCCGCAGTGTAGGTCGCCGTAATGGAGCACCGGACGCGTCACAGGCCTACCACCGAAGTGGTAGGCCTGTGACGACAAGAAATCCCGGCGACGTCCTACTCTCCCAGGGGGCCTCCCCCCAAGTACCATCGGCGCTGGCGAGCTTAACTGCCGTGTTCGGAATGGGAACGGGTGTTTCCTCGCCGCTATGGTCACCGGAAACCGTACGCTCGTCCCTCCGGAATCACCGAGCCCTCAGAAAAGTGCCCGGCGGGGGAGACGTCGGGGCACGGCGCAGCGGCCCCTGAGCGTCCCAAAGCGAGCACGAGCTTGTCCCCAAGCCCTCGGCCGATTAGTACCGGTCGGCTGAACACATTGCTGTGCGTACACCTCCGGCCTATCAACGTGGTCGTCTGGCCACGGGCCTTACCAGGTTCACCCTGTGGGAGATCTCATCTTGAAACGGGCTTCGCACTTAGATGCCTTCAGCGCTTATCCCACCCGTAGGTCGCAAACCAGCCGTGCCCTTGGCAGGACAACTGGCACACGAGAGCTACGTCCGTCCCGGTCCTCTCGTACTAGGGACAGCCTTTCTCAGATCTCCTACGGCTGCATCGGATAGGGA
>DAHWPS010000178.1:0-1885 GCA_027342785.1 Acidimicrobiaceae bacterium | reverse complement strand
GATCGCGGCTCGGCTCTCCCTTTACACTTTCACGACGCGGCAGGCTTCGCTTCATGCTACGGACCGCCCAGTTGCTCCCCCTGTAGGGCTTTTGACACTGGGCTTCGACGCCGGGCGTTTCCCCCCGACGGCGCCAGTCTGCTACCGGGCCTCCTGGCAGCTACCCGGACCGGACTTGCACCGGTGCTTTGAGCCTGACTTCGCGATAGGGATCGGCCGCAGAATCAAGCAGCATCCGCGGGTCTCCACGACGAGTGGAGGACCATGTTCCGATGACCGAGGAGACCCGTGGAACCGACCGGGCCGGACGCCGTGCGAAGCGCTTCCTGACCCCGCTGCAGAAGTACGAGATCTTCCTCCAACTGGTGCGCCAGGAGGTGACGGTGATCGAGGCGGCCGACCATTGGCAGGTCGACCGCGGGGTCATCATGCGCATCCGCACGGTCGCCAAGGAGGGGGCGCTGGAGGCCTTGTCCAAGTCCCGGCCCGGGCGGCGGGAGAAGGAACGCGACATGGAGCTCTTCGCGGCCCGAGCCGATGCCGCCCGGCTCGGCGACGCCCTGAAGGAGATGGCGGTCCAGCTGATGCTGGTCGAGGGAAAAGGGCGCTGGGGCTGAGTGGCCGGGTCCCACGCCGGGTGGACGCGGCCACCAAGGCCGCCTTGCTCGGGCTCATCGACGACGCCACCGCCTCGGGATGGAGCTTTGCGGGCGCCTGCCGGCAGCTCGAGCTCGGCGAGGTGCGGGCCTATCGGTGGAAGGAGCGCCGTGCGACCGGCGAGCTCGACGACCGCTCTCCCGGGGGCAGCCCGATGCACGGCCTCTTGGACGAGGAGGTCCAGGCGATCATCGACCTCTACCACGCATGGGGCGAGATCGACCGCTCGCATCGAAAGCTCGCCCACCGGGGCTCCTACACGAACACCGTCTGGGTCGCTCCCTCCTCGGTCAGGCGTGTTCTTGCTGCTCATGGGCTCGTCCTGCACCCGCCGAAGCGCCCAGGGAGCTCTGTCAGGAAGCCGTTCCCCGAGTGGGTCGAGTACCGGCCGAACCAGATCTGGATCTACGACACGACGCACTTCACCCGGGCTCGCGCCGCGGTCACCATCGTCGAGGACCTCGTGTCTCGCAAGTGGCTGGCCCACATCGTCTCGTCCGAGGAGACCTCCACCCAGGTCGAGATCGTCTTCACCGACGCCTTGGCCTCCGAGGGACTGCTCTCGGCCGTCGAGCGCCGGGCCGACGGCCGGGTGGACGTTGCGACCGACGATCCCAGCCGGCCGATCCTGCTCGCCGTGTCGGACAACGGCGCCCAGATGACCTCGGGATCGACGCGCGAGTTCATGGCGCTGTGCGCGATCGCCCAGCACTTCGGCCGACCCGGCACCCCCACCGACCAGGCCTGGATCGAGAGCTTCAACGGACACTTGAAGGCCGAGTACCCGCATCTCGAGTCGATCACCGACATCGCTGTGCTGGGCCGAGAGCTCGATCTCATCCAACCGAGATGGAACGGCGTTCGTCTCCATGCCGGCATCGGCTACGTGACGCCCGACGACGAGCACGAGGGTCGGGGACCGGCCATCCGTAAGGCCCGGGAGGCGGGGCTCGAATCGGCACGGCTGCGGCGCCTCGCCTACCATCGCAGTACCCGAGAGACCAACAAGCCGGAGACCCGATGATGTCGTTTGAATCAGCCGGGATCCCTATCGCGAAGTCGGAAACAGGTCAATCAGGTCGAGGTGCAGCCGGCTGGCGTCGATCTCGAAGCGCTCGATCGTGCGCAACAAAAGCCGGCCCCTCAGGTCCTCTGCGTGCGGCGCCAACGCGTCGAGGGCACGGCCGAGACGATCGTCGTTCAACAACCCCGCAGGCACGCCGAACAG
>DAHWPS010000050.1:0-8394 GCA_027342785.1 Acidimicrobiaceae bacterium | reverse complement strand
GGACGCAACCATTCTGCCTACCCGACGAGACCGGTGCTCCCGGTGGCAACGACCGAACGCGACGCATAATCTTCGCTCGTCACGGCGAGCCCCAAAAGGGCTCTAAGGTGCTGACCTGCGATAATGTGCGCCCCCGGCAGGGAACCACGCAGATGGGAAACGGCACGACCTGCGGTTTCGCGGCGCGTACTGACCATCGAGGCGCCAATCGCGTTGCCTCGCAGCGAGCTGCCTTCGGCGCTCACGCGCTGGCAGACTCATGAGCGTTAGTTATGGAGCTGCCCGGCGGCGATCAGGAAGACCACGTGATGCGCGTTCGGGTTGTCGAAATTGGGAGCGTTGTAACCGACAATCACTGATTCTTGACCTTGGGGCGCCTGCGCCACAATTCGCGTGGCCCGATCGGCGTGCCTGAGGATGTCCAGGGTCGTCGGCTCCTGCTCGGAGGGCTCCACTCCGTAGTTGACCCAAGGGTCGGTGGTGAGCCGGAGAATGCCATCCGAGTCTGTACTCGCGGTAACGACTCGGTGGTGAACTGGCGAACCGTCAACGCTCCACGTGACCACCGCCATCTCGCGCCGCATCTGGTTCGCGACGCCAGCGAGGCGTGCCATGGATGGTGGGACGTCTCGCGACGTCTCGTCGCAGAGAGAGCCTGCAAACTTCTCGACCGCGTCCTCTCCGGAGAAGCAGGCCAGCCGGTCGGATTCCTTCGCCGGTCCGCCGAGGGAGAAGAGCCGCGCCGCGATGACTTCTGGGGCGATGTCGACGATGTCGACGTGCGTCTCGCGTCCTCGGAGCGAGGAGTCGACCATGCCGCCCATCACGAGATCCGTTCGAGGAAGCGAGTATCCGACGAAAGAGATGCGGTCTGCCCTTCTCATCGCCTCGAAGGCATCGCGCCACAGTTGTCGCGTCAAGGGATTTCGGTAGTACGGGGACTTCGCCGCGAGCGGCGGAACGATGAAGGGCTCCCGCCCCGCTAGGGTCCGACGCTCCTCCTCATCCGTCAACTGTATGGGGTGCTCGAAGGTGCTGAGGATTGCCTCACGGGCGAGCGTCGCCCCGCTCGCGTCGTTCGGAACCCACCACCAGCCGAGCGAGCCGTGGAGTTTGAGGAGGCGCATCGTGGCCTCGGGTAGGCGAGGAACGGCAGACAACGGCGGCTCGCTGCCGATGACATCCTCGGGTGACACTCGCGGTGCCTTCGGTGCGGGCGAGCCAAAGCCCACGTCCTCAAACCCTCGCGGCAGACCTCCTTCGATCTCGGGCGGTCCGAGGTAGGTGCTGTTGATTGCGACCTCGAAGAGCGTGTCGTAGTTGAAGGTGACGACGGTGGTCTCGCGCTGATGGAATGCGCTCACAAGGCTGTAGAGCCAGGGTGGCCCTGCGGCAGACAGCGCGAGCGCCTGCCGCTCGTCGAGGACCTCCACGATCGACTGAGCGAGCTTGGCGAATCGGGCCGCGTTGAGTCTGTTCTCGCCTTCGTCGAGATGGGGCTGCTCCTCAGCGAGCAAGGAGAGCCAGGTCTCGAACGGATAGTCGTCGGTAAACGCAGGGCGCGAACCGAAGAGGTTAGGTGCTCGGAACCGGGCCCGGTCATAAGCGAGTTCGCCCAGCTCGTTCGCAAGCGGAAGATGAGCGCTGATCGCGCGGGAGAACCCTGCACCAAGGATCGCTACCTCGCAATACGTCGCGTCGCGGCTCGTCATGTCGTCGATCGTACGATACCGATCGCCACACCTCTAGCAAACGACAGGCTCCGATCCACGCGCCGGTCCATGCTGTGGTGGTTCTCGTTCCACATGTGAGTTGCCATACTCTCTCAGCCCAGTACTCGGCCAGAGCCTCGCTACGGCCGGGCGAACTCCGCCTCAAGCTCATCTACAGCCCGTGTCCATACAGCGAGATCTCCAAGCGGAGGATGGAGTCCCGAAACGTCCCCATGGAGCAGCCGGCAAAGGGACTCGTACGTACTTGCTCCACGTCTCACGATCCGCAAACGATCAGTGCGCTGATCCGGCGACAGTCCCGGAGCTCCCACGGACACCAACAACTTGTGCCGCACATGGTTCGGCCAGGTGTTGTCGGTGAAGACGCCGATAGTGATCGACAGGACTACCGCCTCGATCCGAAACCGGAGGATTACCGCCTTCAACCGCAGCTTGTCCTGTTCGCTGCCCGGGAGGCTATCGTACCCTGCTTCGAGCGCAGCGACGGACTGTTTCGGCCAGATACTCACGTCGGTATTCGCAATGAGGCATCTGCCACAAGCCGAATCAGATCCGAGGAGTCCGCGATCCACTGTCGCCGCTCATCCTGAGTGACGCCCTCGGGAGTCTGGCCGTGAGAGGCCTGATTCAGTGCAGAGACGGTGACGTTGTACGCGGACCAATCCGGTTCGCCCAACCCGCAGTCGCTGCAGTACGTGCTCCAGACTCTCAGCCGGTCACGCGTCTGCGATGACGTATCGATGTCGGCGCTGATCTGGTCGAGCGCCTTCCCCGAGCGTCGGCCGAGGATGCCGAGCTGTTGGACCAGCTCGGCATCGAGCGCCTGACGGCAGACCGCCAGCGACAACGCAGTAACGGCCTCCTCGGTCGCGCCACTATCGTTACCGCTCTCGTAAACGGCGAGCGTCCTCGAAAGTTCACCCAACAGCACGTCACCGGCGGACGTCGCCTCGATAACTTCTACCTGGGACTTGCCGTCAGCCCGACGCCGGAGCACGACCCGGCGAGCGTTCGCGCTCATAGCGCAGAGCTCGTTCCAGAGGCGCTCATCATGGGTGAACACCACCACCTGGTTCCTCTTCGCAATCTCCGCCAGCCGGACCGCGAGGTAGTTCACTCGCGAACCGTCGAATGCCTGGATCGGGTCGTCCAAGACAAGGAACCGAAACGGGCTGGCGAGCTGCGCCGACCGGGGCAGGTACGTCGCAAGTGACAGCGCGTTCCGCTGACCGGTACTCAGCACACGCACGCCCTCGGCACTCGACGGAACGGTCACGCCGCCGATCTCCAGCCCCGGAAGGATCTTCTGCTGCCGTTGCGTCCCGCCGCCGATGTCCAGGCTCGTAAGGCCGAGATCGCTCTCAGGGTTGAGCTGGGTCCAGATCTCCTTCGCCCCTTCGGCGATCGGCTGGAAGAGGAGGTCACGAGTCTGTTTGATCTGACCGTCCACCCAGTTCTTTAGCTTGTCGGCGGGCTCGCGTCGACTGATCTCATTCTTCGCTGCATCGACATTATCGAGCCACGCCCGGATCGCAGACGCTATTCGGGCACCATGGCCGGTCTGCGCAGTACGGAGCGCGTCGAGCTTCTTAGCGAGCGCATCCCGCTCGGCCCGCAACCCATTAATCCCACCGACGAGAGCGTCAATCGACGCGACCGTCACGTCGTTGATCGTAACTCCTGCCGCGCTCGCCAATACGAGGTCCCAGTGTGACTTCAGCGCCTTGGCCTCTTCGGCGAAGTCGACCAATGCGGCGAGCGTCTTCAGCGCCTCCGGAGTCTTAGGAAGCACACCGACGATCGCCGAGAGTCGGGCGTCGAGCGCCTCTTTCGCAGTGTCGTACGCTGCCAACAGCCGAGAGAGAATCACTTCCTGCTCACGCGCCACCTTGTGCCAGTCTTGACCGATCGCGGCGCACACTGGGCACCGATCTGCGGTGCGTGCGTCATTCAGCACGTCGACGTTCTCTCCCAGCTTGCGCAGGATGTCGCGTAGGATCTCGCTGCCCTCAAGCACTCCGGATTTCGCCTCGTTGAGCGATTCGACTAAGTTCGAGGTGGTCGTCTCGAACTCTGGGACATCGCCGATCTCAACGATCTCCGGGATCGCACGGGACGTCTGTGCCGAAAGGTCCGCGATCGCCTCCGCCAGCGCGAGTCGTTCGCCCGCTGTCGGCAGCTCTGCACAGCCGGCGAGCGCGGCACGGATCGTCGCATACCCGTCATCCACCACGAGGTCAGCGGCTGCGTTACGAAGTTCCTTGAGGTTCGCGGTGGCCTTTCGCGACGCTGAGCGTTGGGCATCGATGCGACGCTGCAGCTCCTGGAGGACCTCCACGCTGATGGCGCCTTTCAAGAACTCATGGAGGTTGCCCGGCTCGGTGATGATCTCGGCGATCTCTGGATAGAGGAGCACCGGCTGGTAGCGACTGTAGGCCTGGCTCCATCGCTCCGGGATCATGCCGACCGCCTCAGCCTCGTGCCATTCGGTTGGCGATGCTCCGGAGCTCCGGAGGCAGACGACGCGAGGGCCGTCCGTGATGGTCACGGCAATGTTCCGCTGTTCGTGGTGGAGATTGCCTTCGAGAACCTCGTCGCGCCGCGGGTCGCTTCCAAGACACCTTCGGACCCCATGGACGATGCTCGTCTTCCCCGTTCCGTTGGGTGCGCTGATGACCGTCACCCCTGGTACCGGAGTCAGATCGAGCGAGACCGTCGCCTCCCCGATACCCACGTGTCCTTGAACATCGACCCGGGCGAGAAACCATTGCTCGTCAATCGCAGCCGCAACCGCCGGTGTCGACTCGGTGCAGCTCTCGTCGCCGAGAATCTCACGGAAGAGTGGCTGCTCTGACGCTGGAAGTGACCCAGCGGCGCGGCGAGCATCTGCCCACGTCAGGACGAGTTCATTCCGTTGCCACACGATCCATCCCCCAGACGACCTCGAAGCATCTTGTCGTTCACGACGATTACAGACGATAGTTCCCGTGCCGGTCCTCTGCCTGGTGGGTTTCTTCACTAGAAGCATGCCTTCACCGGAAGCGGCACGGCCATGCCCCACGATGGGCGCCTTGGATAGAAGCACCGTGGCGGCACCGGCCTGCTCGCTACGATGGACGCTGCTAACAACATGAGCCTTGTAAGTGACGCGTCATGGGAGCTGGTTCACTCGGACGGCCCACTTCGCCAATTCGTCGCCGGCCGACCGTGTGGCGTTGAAGTCAAGCAACACGAAGGTCGCGTCGCCGACTTCCGCACGCATCCTCGCGATCTCTTGCTGGTTCGCTCCGTTCTCGTCACCGAGCGTCGTCACCGCAAGGCGCGTGGGCGGAACGTGCTCGCGGATCGCCTGGGTGAGGAACGGGTCGTGCAGCGAATGACCGAGCACGAGCACCCTTCGTGCTCGGCCCAACGCCTCTCGGAATTGACCCCAGATGTCGTCGACCACCCTCGTTGCAGCGTAGGCCGTGGCGTCCTTCTGATCGTCGGGCCACATGACGACCGGGGTGCCCCACTCCTTGTTGTGGTTTGACACGATGTAGTCGCGGATCGACCCATCCTGTCGCAGATACCAGCCAATTCGTCCATGGAGGTGAAGTACTGGCACATAGCGCGGGAGGCTGTGGAGCAATCGCTCAACGCTCAGCGGCGTGTCAGGCGATGGGTTGGTCAGCTGTGGAGGTCGGCCCCAATCGACAAGATAGTTGAGGCACCCGAGCGCCGTTTCTCCGACGATGTCATAGTTCGTCGTGGCGTAGACGAACGACGAGCCCGGCGCGATCTGTAGCTGCTGAAGGAGCCAACCGTAGGCGCCAGCTGCGGCTTGTTCGTCGATGCCAAGGTGGAACTGCTCGAACAGCGTCTCGTTCAAGAGGTCGAGTAGTTCGCGGATCGCCGATTGGGTCCAATGGTGCCAGTCCTCAAGAATGCTCTGGCCTGATTGGAGCTGGCCCTTAAGCGATTGCTGGATGTTGATCAACGCGGTGCTCGGCTTCAGCAACGGCTCGATGACATCGAACGCCTGGGCCTGCCGAATGAACGTACCGAGCGCGCGCTCGAAACTCGGGCCGTCCATCTGTTCGGTGAGCGGCAGCATCTGGCGCATCGTCATCACGTTCTGGCTTGGCGCGTTGCTCATCTTCTCGATGAGCGCAGACGACCAGTCGGCCATGAGCGGGAAGACCTGGTCGACACCGGGAGTCCTGCTCGCGGCGAGTGATCTGCTGGCGCCAGCGCCGGTGATGAGCACAAGTTCGATGTCTCGCTCCGCGACGTCAGGCATGACCATTCTTCGGCGCGTCCGTTGATCGCGTCGCTGAGTCAAGCGAGCACCTCACCGGCAATCCCTTCGCACAGCTCACAGGTCGGGCGCATCCGCCCGAGGTCACTGCGGACAGCCCATCGCCGCCTCCTTATTCCTCGAACTCGTGGACGTCGAACTTGAGGGTTCGTGCGTTCTCGTCGACAGTGCGCCGGATGTCCTCGGAGAACCCGTCTTGCGCGGTGGCCTCGATCTCGACGGTGATGGTCATCGAAGGATCGGCGCGTCCGAGTTGGTTGACGATCGTGTCGGCGATGTCCCCGATGTCGCGGAGCATGCGTAGCGGCTCCAGCGTCACCCGCCCGAAGAAACGTCTCGGGACCACGGGCCCACCGGTCTCGCCCGGGGTCGCACCTCGATCTCGGCCCCCTGTCTGGCCTGCCTGCTCAGGCGCGCTGGTCGGTGAGGGCCCCTCTGTGGCGGGGGCTTGCTCGCGGTCCATCTGGCGCAGCGCCACTTCGGCCTTGACGACGACAGACGTGGCGTCGAGGACCACGGCGGCGTGCTGGCCGGCGGTGAGGCCGACGTAGCGGTCGGTCTGCTCGTCGTAGGCGCTCGCGTAGGCAAAGGTGTCGGTCGTCCAGCTGAGCAGAGCGACGCCCGAGCGCACCGCGTCGAGCAAGACGGTCGAGTCTCGGAACCGGGGCAGGTAGAGGTACTGGCAGTAGTCGCTCCAGAGCTGGCGGAGCATCACGTGGTCGCCCCGCCACAGCGGGACCCGGTCGAGGTCCATGCGCAGCCGTGGCCCGGAGTACTCGGTGATGAGCGCCTCCTCGTTGCGGAGCTTCCTGCCGACACGAACGGCAAGCGGCTCGGGGCCGGTGGCTCGGGTCTCCTCCCACGAGACGTTCGGGTCGGCTGGCGCCTGGGACGCCACGAGCACCCAGGTGAAGGTCTCGCCGATGCGCTGGGCCACTACGTCGTCGAACTGCGCTCGCTTGGTCTCCGCCTGCTGGCTCTGGAAGGTGTCGAGGTTGAGGGTTCCCTTCTCCGCCTCGATCGACCTCCAGGCGAGGAAGTCACGGACTCCGAGGCGCAGATCGCTGAGCCGGCTGCGGTCAGGCGCGAGGAACACGAGCATGTTCCGGTTCAGCCGGGGGCCACCGGAACGTTCGTCCAGGAATCGCTGCGCGGCCACGCGGGCGGGGCTGTCTGCCGTCTTGCCTGAGTGCGGGTACTCGGGGCCGAACACCACCAGGCGGGCCTCGGGCTCGTCGGGCACCTCGGCGGGCGTCCGAGGTGCCGGGTGAACGGTGGCGAAGTCCCCACGTTGGCCGGCTCGCGTCACGGCTGCGAGGCGCCGGCGGATCTCCTCGTCGACGTCGTCGTCACTGAAGTGCGACGCCGCCCGGTCCTGGGCGAGGCGGGTGACCGAGGGCTGCAACGAGAACCAGTAGCGCTGGCCGTCGACGTAGAGGTAGGTGGCCTGGTCGGTGAGACGTCGCAGGGCGTCGCCGAAGGTCGCTGGCGCTTCACCGGGTTGGACGCAGCCGAGCTTGATCGCCCGGTCGTCGATCCCACGGTTGGCGGCCTGCTGGGTGGGCGCCGACCCCAGGTAGATGGTCCGGGCGACCCGCCTCGTCGCCGAGTACCGGCCGAGGGTTGGCGCGTTCTCCCGGTCGAGGCGGAGTGGCAGGGCGTTCGGCCCGTCGACGTCGCTCTCGATGACCGGCGTCCAGCCTTCCTCCAAATAGCGCGTCAGCTCCGAGGAGACTCGGGACGCGTCGATCGGCACCGTCGCCGGCATGATGAGCAGGTTGGCGTCGTTGCGTTCCCACAGCTCGTGCACGACCGCCGCCATGAGCCGGAGCACACCCCGAGTCCGCTGGAACTTGTCGAGGGTGGACCACTCGCCGTAGAGGCGGTCGAACAGCTCGGGATGGATGGGGTACGCAGAAGCGAGACGCCGTTCGTAGTCGCTCTCTCCCACCCCGGAGGGGAACTCGCCCTTCTGGGAGCGGTAGAGGGTGCCGAAGGCTTTCACTACAGCGTCACGGGCCGGTGCCGCGTCAGCTGGCAGATCGTCGAACAGGCGGCGGCGGACGATCTCGAACCCTTCCTCCGCCGATGCCGGCCGCCAGGAGGACTCCATGCGCCCGATGACGTTCTTGAGACGCTCCAGCGCCGCCCGGCCACCCTCGCCGCCGACCTCGATGTCCGACGCCGGGATGGACACCACGAGCAGGGCTCCCTCGACTGCTCGGGCGGCCTCGGCGAGCGCCTGAGCGAAGGTGAACTGGGCGTCGAAGCTGCCGGCGGGCAGCCCGTCGATGCCGTAGAGCTGGCGGGCGTAGGCGACCCACTCGTCGATGAGCACGAGGCAAGGCGAGTACCGGCGCA
>DAHWPS010000176.1:0-3208 GCA_027342785.1 Acidimicrobiaceae bacterium | reverse complement strand
CGAGCAGATCTCATGGTGTTGACGGCCATGGTGTTACGGCGTGCGGGTGATGCCGATTGCTGTGTAGGTGGAGCCGGGCGGACCCCAACCCGGCGGCTTGTGGGCTTGGTGCTCAAGAGTGCCTGGTGGGAGTGGTTGGCGCCGCATCAGTTCTCTTCTCGGGCGTATCCGGGGTTGTGTCGCATCGCTGACTTGGCAGTCGCCGCTACTGGCCATCGGGAGTCGACCTGCTCTTGCCGATATGTTCTGGGAGAGATCCACCCCTAGCGCGACTGCGGGTAGCGACTTTCCATGGTCGACGTCAGCGATCAGCACCGGCCTGTTCGTCGTGCTGTGCGCTTGGAGTGTTGGATGGCCGCGAGGTGTGATGGTCGGGCTGGGCGCTGGAAGGGGTGTTAGTCGGTGGGGTTTATGGGAGGAGTTGGAAGCTGGGGTGGTGGCTGGGTCGGACGATGGTGAAGTGTCGGACGTCGAGTGTGGCGATCTGGGTTGCGCGGAGTCTTTCGGCTACTGCTATTACTGAGGCGTCGACGACGCCGAGGGGTAGATCGGCGTAGGTTCGAATCAGGTCGCGTGCTCGTATGTGATGTCGCGAGACATCGGAAACACCTTGAACCTTCATTCTGCGATCTTGGGACGGCGTGTGCGCCCCGGTCGCGCACCGGTCGGCTGGTAGTCCCTGGTCGGGTCGAGGACAAGCTGGCGTAGGAGCTCACCGGTCGTCGCATCGACCACACGGACCTCGAGGTCCTGGACCAGCACGAGCACGCGGGTCCGGGCGTGGGTTCGTCCGATGCCGACGTGGTGGAGGCGGCCGTTGACCCGCAAGGTGATGGTGCCGCCGTCACCGACGACGTCGTGGCGCACCCGGTCGTGGGGGTCTGCACCTCGCCCGCCGGGCACCGCCTTTGGCCGGGCTCGGTAGGCAACGGCGGGCGTGGAGCGTCCCGGGAAGGGAGCGGTGCGGGCGCTCGTCGTTGTAGGAGGCGACGAAGACGTCGAGGAGGGCCTGGAGCTCGGCGATCGTCCTCGGCTGGACGGGTTGGGCCCGCAGCCACTTCTTCATGGTCTGCTGGAAGCGCTCGACCTTGCCGCAGTTGGTCGGGTGGTTGGGGCGGGAGTTGTTCTGGTGGACCCCGAGGCGGACGAGCTCGGCCTCGAAGCCGTTGCGACCGCCCTTGCCGCCCGAGAAGCGGGTGGTGAAGACCATGCCGTTGTCGGTGAGGGTGGAGGCGGGCACGCCGTGGCAGGCGGTGGCCTGGCGGAACTGGGCGAGGACGACGGGCCCGGTGACGCGGCGGTGGGCGGTGACCGACAGGGCGAAGCGGGCGTGGTCGTCGAGGAAGGAGAGGATCTCGGCGTCCTCGCCGCCCTCCAGTGGGTAGTGGGTGAAGTCCGACTGCCACATCTCGTTGGGCAGCTCGGCGCAGAAGCGCACGTAAGACGACCGAGGGCGCTTCTTCGGCTCGGGCTCGACGAGGCCCGCCCGGCGTAGGTGGCGGTGGATGGTGGCCGCCGAGACCGAGATCCCGTGGTGGTGACGGAGGTGCCAGCGGATCGTCTCGGCCCCGGCGTCGAGGCCGGCGGCGGCGAGCTCCTTTCTGAGCCGGACAAGGTGATCGAGGACGTCGGGCGGCGTGGCGTTAGGCGAGCGCAACGGGCGACGCGAGCGGGGCTCGAACGCCGGGTCGCCTTCCTCTCGGTAGCGGGCGACCAACCGGGACACCCACCCGGGCGAGCAGCCGTAGGCGCGAGCGACCTCGCGCACCGCGCGTCCTTCGACAACGACCGCCGTGATCACCAGCCGGGCACGTGACATGCCCAAGCCTCACGGTCAACGCCCGGTGCTCAGGGGATCCAGGTGTTTCCGATGTCGCGCGACAGGTGTTTCCTATGTCCTGACACTGGACAAGGTCGCGTGTTCGTAGCCAGTTGTGGGGGTGAAGGTCGATCATCTCGAAGGCTCCGCCGGAGTTGAAGGTGTCCAGGAAGGCTGCTTCGAGGTCTGGTCCGCTGTCTCGCTCGATGAAGTAGCAGGTTTCGGTTAGTACTGGTACGGGGACGGCCAGGGGCTCGGTGTTGTTCGCCAGCCACGTCCGGCATCGGTGGCGGTCGTCGGAGTCAAGCAGGGCTACGAGGGGGCCTGTGTCGACGATGATCAACTGGCGTTGCCGAGTTCGCTTTTGATGATCTCGTCGTGGCGTTCTGACAGGTCTTTTCGCCCGGAGCGAATCGCGCCGATCCAAGACGGCAACGGCTTGGCTGTCGTTGGTGGGCTGTGGGAGGTGAGCACTTGGGCTGCGATGTCTTCGGCTGAGGTGCCTTGCTCGGCTGCTGTCAACGCAAGGCGTTCGGCGACCTCGTCGGGGATCACAACGCGTGACTCGGTCATTTACCGATGATAACCCGTCACCTGATTTTCGGTGAGACGGCCCGGGATGCTGCGGGTGGTGTTTTGTAACGGGCGTTGCAAGACGGGCAGGGATTGGAGGGACTCTTAGCGACAAACCATAGAAGTATTTCGGTGTTTGTCAGTTAGTGTTGCTGTAGATTGCGGGTAGTGGGGGGACTGGTTGGGATTGGGGGATCCTCCACGGATCAGAAGGTTGGGGGTTCGAGTCCCTCCGAGCGCACCAAGAAACCCCTGGTCAGGAGGGGTGTGGTAGGGGGTGTTCTTGACATGGAGGTTGTTTGGCAGCCATACTGGCAGCCGAGCGGATCGATGCCGTCCGACGTGGCTGGCTGCTGGCAGCCACTAGTGGTTCGTGCAGGCTTGGCGTGCCGGGCTTAGGCTCAATCGGTCGTCGCAACGCGGGCCGTTTGATTCGATTGTAGAGGAGCTTCGAGGGCTTCTGCGGGAGTGTGCCAGCTGAGCGTCTTTCGTGGACGGCTGTTGAGGACAAGGGCGACGGCGTCGAGATCGTCACGGTCCCAGCGCGAGAGGTCCGTGCCGTGCCCTTCGGGAAGTACTGGCGCAGGAGGCCGTTGGTGTTCTCGTTGGTCCCTCGCATCCAGGGCGAGTGCGGGTTGGCGAAGTAGACCGCGATCTCGGTGTCGATGGTGAGCTTCGCATGGCTCGCCATCTCGGCTCCCTGATCCCAGGTGGGGGAACGTGGCAGCTGAGCCGGAAGCGTCATGATCTGGCCTGCGATGGCGTCACGGACAGCCTGGGCGCCGTGGCCGGCCAGTGGCGGCCCGTTGCTCACCT
>DAHWPS010000167.1:0-6144 GCA_027342785.1 Acidimicrobiaceae bacterium | reverse complement strand
CGGTGGCCCGTCGCTACCTCTCCGAGGAGTCCATGGCGGACATGAACCGAACGCGCGAGACTGCCAACGGTCAGCTCGAGATCACGAGCTGAGCACACCGAGCGTCACACTCGAATTCCCACCACGTGACGGGGCTCTATCGGAGGGCCAGTTCTACCCGTACTGCGACGACGGCACATCGCCATCTGCGTTGGCCGCGGTGGCGACCGAGCAAGGAGGACGACAACGGACTGCCCCGTCGAAGCGCCGGCAAGGGCGGCGCCGTCGCGGCAATCACTGAGGACGATCTACGAGTCATCGAGCATCGCCTCACGACCGTGCCTCGGTGAGTTCTGGGCTGGAAGTGCGCGGACGAGGTGTCCACTTCGATCAAGCGATGACGGGTGCCGACGACGCGAGCAATGGTCGCAGGTAGGTACAGCTCAACATTCTTTCGTCAACCCGCCAAGAGCGCGGTGTGGCTGGCAGGTGCCTGTCATGTTTCCGAGGCAGGTGGGTGCGATACCTGCGACAGCGCGTTGGTCCATCCCGGCAACACCGTACTGACGGAAAAGTAAGTTGAGGAGCGTGCACCTCGGGAGGTCACCGATCGCGCAGTGCCCCACGAGCTGATTCAGGCCGTCTCCCGTGGAGTCGTAGACTGAGACCGGCGACGGCAGGTCGGGGCGGTTCCGCATCCCCCGGATCTCACCCGGACGCCACCCCGGCGTCACCGGGAAGCCACCCGGCTGGCGCTGGCGAACGCGAAGTCGAACGGGCGAATTGGGCATGTACCCTGCCCTCTGGTGCGGTGCGCCGGTGTATCGGTCAGAACGATTGGGATAAGGAACTGCACATTGCCCGACACTCCAGAGATTGATGAACGCAGCCAAAGCGACGACGACGGTCGGGAGACTGCGGCTCAGGACGAGCCGATCGTCCAGAAGCGGGACGGGCGAGATCTAGGGAGCTCCTCGACCGATGCGCCCATTCGGGCGGTCGAGTCACCGCCGCCCCCTCCACCCGAATACGAGGTGGTGACGGACAGTGAGCCATGGGATCCCGATGCTTCTCATGTGGGGATCCAATCCGATCCAGTTCGGGTCAGCTCGATAGCCCCGGCCGATGGACGACTCTCCCGCGCCGAACTGCGCAGGAGCAGGTCCAAGGCCCGGCTACGCAGTGAAGCGCTGCTTCGACTGGCGCTGACCACCAGCTTGGCGCTCGTCGTTCTGGTGGGCGTGCTCGTTGCAGTGCTCGGCACAGGCACATCCGGTCTAGGTGGTGGACTTCCGCTCCCAGCACCCAACACGGCACTCGCCCAACGTGTCGATCCGTCGACAGTGATTGCTGACCCGATGGTTCTCGTTGGCAAGAACATTGACTACATGTACACCAGTGAGAATGGAGATGCACCACCGCACATTCCCGTACGGACCTTCACGACTCTTGGTCAGTGGGGGCCTCCCGTGGATGCAATGCCGACGCAACCGGCATGGGCTGGCCCCTGGTTATGGAACCCCGATGTCCGGTACGTCGAAGGACGCTACGTGATGTGGTTCACTGGCCCTGATCTCGGTCATTCGCTTCCGAGGACGGGCGCGATGCCGCGCTGCCTGGGCTGGGCCACGTCGAAATCGCCGCTTGGACCCTTCATACCTTCCTCCAAGCCGGCTGTCTGCCAGTTCAACCAGTACGGGTCGATCGATCCCCGGACGCTGGTGACTCCCGGAGGTCAGGAATGGCTCTACTGGAAATCGGACGACAACGCGGTGCTATCCGAGGGCAAGCCAACGATTATCTGGGCACAGCGCCTGGCGGCGAACGGCATCACACTGCTCGGTAAGCCGATCGACTTGATGTCGAACAGCCGACCCTGGGAGGGGCACATTGTCGAGTCCCCTCAGATGGTCTTGGCCGACGGCCACTATTACCTGTTCTTTTCCGGGAACATGTCTGGTTCCACTTTGAACGGCATTGGTCTCGCAACGTGTGCCGGACCGGCTGGTCCCTGCGACAACTCTTCCGACGGACCTTGGTTAGGTTCGAACACCCTAAGCCAAGGGTTGGGCGAGGAGTCGTTCTTCACACAAAATGGCAAGACGTGGCTGATGTACTCACCCACGGGAGCGGCGCAAACGTTGGCTGTCGCGTTGGTTGCCTTTGGACCTAGCGGTCCATATGTTGCGCAGTTCCAGCACCTTCCATCGGTCGGTTGAGCTCTGTCACGTCACGTCAACCCGCGCTGCGCTCTCAGGACCACCTCGGTCTGGAACGCCGGCGTGATCGGAGTGCGATGGTCGCGCTTCGCTCTCCGGTCAGCATCCACGATCAGCGCACCGAGACGGGGAGCGCTCGTCGTCTGGCGGCCGTGAGGAAGATGGCGACCACGCTCTCTCTCAGTAGGACACTTTCCCATCAATACCGCCCAAGTGCCCGATCCGTGTTCAGGAGCCGGACGCGCGGATCCTTCGCCCTGAGATCACGGTCACGGGTATCTTGCCGACGAGGTGTCGGTCGCCCCCTGCCCAGGGCTCGACACCAGCAGCTTCGACTCGGGCCAGCTCGTCGCTATCGGTGACGACCGATGCCGTGCCGGTCACGAGGACGCTCCAGCCTTCGTGCCGTGACTCGTCCAGGTGATCGACTTCCATGCTAACGGTGGCCGCTTGTTCGAGCACGGTCGCGATGGAGCCGGTGCCGGTCCGGAAGTAGATGGCGTCGGCGACAAGCCGATAATTCACTGGCAGGGCAACTGGTCCCCTCGGTTCGTCGAACACCACGCGTCCCACGCCGCCCGGGGAGAGCCTCTCGAGGCATTCCGCAGGCTCGAGCACCTCCAGAGTCCCAATCACATCTGGACGCCCTCCGCCCGGTGGACGATCCATGCCGCCGCCACGCAGCCAGTGCTCCGAGGTCTGAAGTACCACGGCAAGGCGCGCACACGCCGCAGGGCTCGGTCGGGCGTTTGCCTCCTCTTCGACGTGGCGAAGATACCCAGGGTCCATTCCGGCCCGACTGGCTACCTCCTCGCGTGAGAGGCCGAGCTCCAAACGGCGCTCGACGAGGCGTCGTCCGAGATCGCCCGGGTCAGCATTGGCGTGGGATGTCGAGACCTCCGTCATATCGCTCGCGCACCTTTCCATCACGTTCAACGGTCACTGCCGACCTTCAACCGCTACCGTAGCCAGCTTCGTGGCTTGAAGCCTGGTCAACCTTGGCGCGTATCCGCTGGGCCAGGGTGGGGGGAATGACTGAGTCTGGATCGTGGAGGCGCCCGAGCGAGCTTCGAATCCCCACCAACGAGGTATAGAGAGGAGGGCAGGTCGCGCACGCCTCGAGGTGAGCTTCGAGCAGTGCCCTCTGGCCGGGCTCCAGCGCATCGTCCATGTAGTCCGAGATCTGTCGTCGGGCTTGCCGGCAGCTCAGCGCCACCCCGCGATTCGCCGCGTGGCGTTCGTCCTGATGGGCCAGGAGGTCCACCAGCATCGAGCGACCACGCCGCAACCTTTGCTTGGCTGCCGGTAGACCGATGTTCAAGGATTCGGCAATCTCTGGAACGGTCCAGCCCTCAGCGTCATGGAGCACCACGACAGTTCGATAGGCGAAGGGAAGGTGGAGCAATGCCTCGCGCAGATCCTCCTGCGCCTCCCTGCGCTCGATCAACGTGGAGGGGTTGGTAGGAGCGCGGTCAGGTGGCAGAGCCTCCAGTTCCGGCACGACGGTCTCGAAAGATACGTGACGGGCATGATCAATTGCGATGCGATGGAGAATTCGGTGGAGCCAAGTCCTGAGCGACGTTAAGTCCTGCAGCTGCTGGCGCTTCTCCAGCGCTCGTACCACGGTGTCATGGACGAGATCCTCGGCATCCTGACGGTTGCCCACGAGCGAGACGGCATACCGGTAGAGCCCGGGGCCCTCGGCCGCCACCTGATCTGCGAACGATTTCCCCACTTCGTTGCCACGATCGGAGGATCCTGACGCACCAGATGGCACGGGAGGAGAGGTCACGGACTCGAGTCTGCCACCATCGCCCGACTGTTCGCCCGACTGATCGCCCGACTGATCGCCCGACTGTGCTCACTCGACCACCTCGGTTGATGTGCGACCGGTGTGACCCTCAACGACCCCCGACCCTGCCCGACCCAGGGGAATTCCCGGATCGGGCAGACTTCGGCGACCGGGTCAGCGAATGCTCAGGCAGCCGGACGGGTTCCGACCTGTCCTCGCTCCTGATGGTGCTCCTCCGTCTTGGGCAGCGTGTCGATGTGCAGGATGCTGTAGGCGGGGCAGTAGGCACTCGAACCAGTCAGGACCATCACGGCCGCGCCGACCAGGAGGAGCACCCCCCATCCGCTCGAGAAGCCGAGCACGCCAGCACCGGCCACAGCCCCCGCCGCAAGCACGAAGCGGACGAAACGATCCAGATTTCCAACGGTCCTTCTCATGACTCTCATCTCCTCGTTCTTCTGCCGGTCTTTTACCGGCACCTACTACATAGACGAACGACCGCGTCCATTCGATACATCCCAGCGCGGGCTGGTGGCACGAGGGATCGTGATACGCCATCGCCAGTGGCCGCCGATCTCCTGCCTGCGCAGCCGGATGACCGCGCGCCGGAGGACCCGTCTCGGCTGCGTCTCCGCAGGATCAAGCCCCCGCCAACCGGACGAGCTCGCCAACCGGATGCCCCGCCAACCGGATGCCCCGCCAACAGGACGAGCTCGACGACCGGACGAGCTCGCCGACCGAGCCCCCGCTCGTCAGGAAATACCCAAGGGGGTATATGGGTTGTACGAAGTGCCGGCCGAAAGAGGTGGGACGGTACAGCAATCGGCGGCAGGCCGGAGGACAGCCTGCCTCAAGGACAGGGAGATTGAGATGGCAACGGTAGCGGCAACGGCGGAGAACTTCGAAGAGCTGGTCTCATCCGACGGGATCGTCCTCGTGGACTTCTGGGCATCGTGGTGTGGACCCTGCCGTTCGTTTGCCCCAGTGTTCGAAAAGGCCTCAGAGCAGCATGTCGACGCGAAATTCGTCAAGGTCGACACCGAGGCCCAACGTGACCTGGCCGGGTCACTCGGGATCATGTCGATCCCCACCCTCATGATCTTTCGGGACCGAGTCCTGCTGTACGCTCGCCCCGGCGCCCTGCCCTCCTCGGCTTTGGAGGACCTGATCTCCCAGGTCCGGGCGCTCGACATGGACGACGTGCGCCGTCAGGTCGCGGAGGCCGCGGCAGAGGAGAGCCATCCTGAAGCAGCTGGGACCGGCACTGCCACCGGAGCAACCGCTCGAACGGCGGCGGTACCCGCTCCCTGAAGGCTTCGTCTCACCCGGCGAGGCCTGGTGGGCAAGCCCCCGAGCTCCATAACCCGCCTTTCGCGAGGGACAGTAGGTCAGGTTCGGGCTGACCCGGGACACTCGGCGGCGTCAGTGGTGGCTCAGGGCGTCGCCTCCGAACCGAGCGCAGACCTCGTTGCGAGCACCAGGGTATCGATGGCGGTGCCAACGTCCTCGCCCACCTTCCGGAGGACGTGCTCGGCCCGCTGGACCTGCAGGCCGGGAAGCCACGCACAGACGTCCTCTGGTTCGTAGAGGACCGCCGGGTCCTGGGGGCCTCCAACGCCCTCGGTAAGGTTCATCCGGGCGTGCCCCACCAAGAGCAAGTGGCCTCCGGGCGCAAGGGCATCCGCCGCGTGTCGGCAGACGTCTTGCATCTGGGTGCCGGGGAGTTGGACGTAGGACAGCACGGCCAGGTCGAAGGCCAGTTCAGGCGGTGACCAGGTGACGATGTCGGCACATCGCCAATCCACCTCGCCGGGGTGGCCTTCGCTCAGCCGTCTGGCCTTCTCGATTGCCACCGAGGAGAAATCCACCGCCGTGACCTTCCAACCGCGGCTGGCCAGCCATCGTGCGTTGCGGCCCTCGCCGCACGCCAGGTCGAGAGCCTTTCCGGGCTCGAGCGACGACGTCACCTCGGCGACGAAGACGTTCGGCTCGGCTGACCAGACCAGGTCGCTGGCCCGGTAGCGCTCGTCCCATCCTGAGGCGTCCATGCCTACACGGTACGCGTCGCCGCGCCCCCGGACCCAGCCGCGCCCCCGGACCCAGCCGCGCCCCCGGACCCAGCCGCGCCCCCGGACCCAGCCGCGCCCCCGGACC
>DAHWPS010000186.1:0-4755 GCA_027342785.1 Acidimicrobiaceae bacterium | reverse complement strand
CTCTTCTGTCATCAACTTTCCCTTCTCTCGTTGTTGTGGTTGAGCTCAGACGAGCGCGGCCGCGGCAGCGACGGTGGCGACGGTGGCGCTGGCGACGGCGCTGGCGCTGGCAGCGATGCTGGCGACCGTGGTGCTCATGCCACCGGCGACCTTCTCGAGGTCCTCGTCGGAGAGCTCTTCGATGCCGAGGGTCGACTTGATGGCAGGCATGTCCCCGGCGCCCAGGTCATATCCGGCTGCACGCGCCATCTCCTGGCGCTCCTCGGGCGTTGGGGCAGCAGCGAGGCGGTCCCGGAATGCCTCGTCGCTCGACAGGCGCTCGACGAATGCCTTGACGGTCTCTCCTGTCATCAACCTTGCCTTCTCTCGTTTCCTCGTTGTTCCGGTGGTGCTCAGACGATCACTGCTGCGACCATGCCGACGACTGTGGCGGTGCCTACGGTGGCGATGTCGATGGTGGCGACGGCGGTGCTTATGGCAGCGGCGACCTTCCCGAGGTCCTCGTCGGAGAGCTCCCCAACCTCAAGGGGCAATTTTATCCCAGGCATGTCCCGGCGCCCAGGTCATATCCGGTTGCACGCGCCATCTCCTGGTGCTCCTCGGGCGTTCGGGCACCAGCGAGGCGGCTCCGGAATGCCTCGTCGCTCGACAGTCCCTCGACGAATGCCTTGACGGATGGCAACTGTTCAGGTGCGCGCGTCGAGGAGACCACTGCGGGTGCTCCGGTACTCGGTGCCAAGGGTGAGCCGGGGGCCCGATGGCTGAGGGTCCCGCACTGGGTGCAGCACACATCCAGGGCCCATCGTCGAACAGTTGATGTAGCGCTTGTAGGGAGTTGACGCCCTGCTTGCCGTCGCTCGACAGGTTGCTGCGGAATGCCAGGCACGCCTCCGGCACCCTCGTTGCTTCGGAAGCTGTCGCTTGCCAGCTTCGAGGGGCCACTCCGGGCGAGCCCGACGTCCTCCTCGGCGAAAAGATGGATCGGAGCCGAAGCGCTTTGTCGCCTATCTCGAAGGCGGCGGAGACCTTCGTCCTCGTCGCTGTGTTGGCCTTGACGAGCGTAACAGCCGCCAGGGCGCGCCCGACGATGTCGCGGTCGTCCCAGCATGGCGGCACCATCTCCCAGGCCGACACCACCCCGCTCTCCGGCGGCTAGAGCAGCGCGGCAGCGGGGCCAGTTGGCTCGGAGCGAGTGGGGTGGAGAGGAAGTGGCTGGTCCATCTCGCGCTGCCACCATCCCAGCACCGGCGAGAGATCCGACCCTAAGTGGTGGAGTTTTCCTTGAAACACAAGGGCGTTCGACCCATCATTCTGGGAGTCGTGGATTCAGCGCGTTTGGTTCGGTCGCAACCGCTCGGCCATGGCGTTGGTCGCGGCGGTGAACTCCTCGGCCATGCTGCCGGTGAAGTGTCCAGCGTCATCAACTACGACCAGGCGGCTGGCAGGCCAGGCCTTGTTCAGCTGCCAAGCGGTGTCGAGAGGTCCTGAGACATCGTAGACGCCGTGGATGAGCGTGGCAGGAATGTGAGCGATCTTCGCCATGTTGGCGGACACCTCGTTGTCGGCCAGAAAGCAACCATGGCCCCAGTAGTGGGTCACGAGGCGAGCGAAGACCATCTGCCAGGAGAGCTCCCGGACGCTTAGATGCGGCACGTAGCCCGGTGCCAGCGACATGTGAGTGTCCTCCCACTCGCACCATCTGCGAGCAGCTTCTTCGCGAGTTGCCTGGCGAGGACTCGCGAGCAGGCGGCCGTAGGCGGCGGCGAGGTCACCCGCCTGCTCGCCTTCGGGGACGAGCTCCACGAACCGCTCCCATTCGCGGGGAAAGACTCGGCCCATGTCCCGGGTGATCCATTGGGTCTCTCTCCGGCTCCCTGTTGTCACCGCACCGAGCACCAATCCAAGAACGTGCTCGGGGTGCCGCTGGGCGTAGACGAGACCGAGGGTGACGCCCCAGGAGCCGCCGATCACAACCCATCGATCGATCCCAAGGTAGGAGCGCAGACGCTCGATGTCGGAGACAAGGTGGTCGGTGGTGTTCGTCCACAGATCGGCCGCTGGATCGTTTGCGAGTGGCCTGCTGCGGCCACAGCCTCGCTGATCGAATATGACGAGCCTGTAGCGGGAGGAGTCCACGCTCATCCTGGTGCGAGCAGAGGGCGGTGCTCCGGGACCACCGTGCAACCAAACTGCCGGTAGTGCATCTGGGGAACCGACGGTCTCCCAGTAGATCAGGTGGCCCTCACCGACGTCGAGATGACCAGATTCATCCGGCTCGACGGGGGTGTCCACGGCGAACATCCTCTCAGACCAGCAGACAGCCTCGCGGAGCGGCCACCGGCGCGGGGCCGGCTAACGCCAGCCCGACGAAGCGGTGTTCGCGGTGAAACTCGTCGGTCTTGCCTGGGCGCGTACCTCGTCGGCGGAGCACAGGCACGGGCCTCAAGCCCGTACTCGCACCTTTCGTCCGCGATGCTGACGCGGAACGGTTCCGCTGCTCGTGTGGGCTTGACCCCCTCGGCGACGGCACCAGCATCGTGCTCGCAGAGCGGAACGGCAACGGCGGGGGCCTCCGAACAATGGGGAGCAGAAGGCCTCGAGCTGGTCGCGGATCGACGAGGAGGCCCCCGCCGTGGCCGTCACGGTGCCGCTCGCTGGCCCGTGGAGGGTGAGATCCCTCGGCGGCTCCGACCACGAGCGGCCCGGTGCCGGGTCATTCGAGAAGACGCCGGGTGGGCTGGCCGCGTAGGCTCCGGCCGAGCGGGAAGGCGCGAGCCCTCGGGCCCGCTTTCATGTGCCGCTCGAAGCGGTGGTTGGCCGTGAGGCCCCCGATCGACCGGAGCCCGAGATGACCCTACCCAAGACCGTGGCCGAAGTCCTTCGCGACCATGTCGTCTACGAGCTGGAGTGCATCGACCGGATGTACCTGAACCTCTACCAGCCCAAGCTGGTCTACCCCTCGGGCGTGGTCGGCTTTTTCAAGGGCCATCGGGGGATGCCCTTTGCCTCGGGTGCCCTCATGGACCCCATCTCGAGGGACTTCGTCGCCTCGATCCACCGGTTCATCGACGAGCGCGGCATCGATCTCGTCCAGTTCCAAAAGGGCGAGCGCAAGGACGACATCGCGAAGGGCTACTTGGCCGGCCACGACGGGTCAGATGCCGTCTTGTTCGTCGGCCGTGCCCAGGAGAAGGCCCGGGTCTACCGGACCGAAAAGCGCGTCAACCCGCTGACCGGGAAGGCCTACCCGTGGCTCGTGTCGAGCACCGCCATGCCGAACCACTTCTACTTCTACGGCTACGACTCCGACTTCGGCCCGTTCTTCATCAAGTTCGGCACCTTCTTCCCCTACACCGCCAAGGTGTGTGTCAACGGGCACCACTACGCCCAGCGCCAAGCACAAAAGGCCGGCATCGACTTCGAGGCCCTCGACAACGGCTTTTTGTCGTGCGCGGACCCCCGCCGGCTCCAGCGCATCTGCGACAACCTCTCAGCGGCCAAGATCGACGCCTTCTGCCGAAAGTGGCTGGCTCGCCTTCCCCACCCCTTCACCGCGGCGGACCGCCGGGCCGGCTACCGCTACGACGTCTCTGTCCTCCAGGCCGAGTTCTCCCTCACCCAGGTGCTCGACCGCCCACTGGCAGGACGGGTGTTCTTCGAGGAGGTGATCCGTGACAATCTCGATGCCGGCCGCCCCGACCAGGTGTCGCTCACCTTCGCCCGGCGCGTGACTCGCCGCACTCCCGGGCGCTTCCGGACCCGGGTGGTCACCGAGGGGGTGGTCCCCTCGATCCACGTCGACTACAAGCACTCCCGGATCAAGCAGTACTTCAAGCTGAACCGGGCTCTGCGCACCGAGACCACGGTCAACGACAGCCGTGACTTCGGCGTCGGCCGCCTGCTGCACAACCTTCCCGCATTGCGCGAGATCGGCTTTGCCGCCAACCGCCGCCTCTTGGAGGTGGAACGAACCAGCAGCGACCCGACCGCCGGAGCCGACGCCTACGACCAGGTCTGCCGGCCCGTCGTCGTTCGTGGCCAACGCGCCCCCGGACTGCGCTTCGATGCCCCCGCGACCCAGGCGCTGCTCTCAGCACTGGTGGTCCTGCGACTCTTGCCCAACGGGTTCGCCAACCGCGACCTGCGAGCGCTGCTCGCCCCACTGCTCGGGCTCGACCCGGGCGCCATGACCCAGGGCCGCATGACCTACCACCTGCGCCGTCTGCGTCTCCACGGGCTCATCGAACGCATCCCCCACACCCTGCGCTACGACGTCACCGACTTCGGGTTGGCTGCGGCCGTCTTCCTCACCCGGCTGCACAACCGCGTGTTGTACGCCGGCATCGCCGACCTCACCAGTCCCGGGCCGTCCCCGCCAGCGTTGCGACGCGCCCTCGAGAACCTCAACACCGAGATCGACCGGCTCATCGAACGAGAGCGCCTCGCTGCCTGAGCATCATCGCTCGCGACCACAGACCTCGACCCCGTGAAAACTTGACTCGCGGTGATCGACCCTGCGGGATCAAGGTACCTAGACGCCTCGCCATCGACGGCGCCGGTCTCGACGGGGTGTTCCACCTCCGCAGTGTCGAGGACGCCGACCGGCTCCGCCAGGTGCTCAGCCCGAAGGCGCAGGTGGTCGTGATCGGCGCGGGTTGGATCGGCGCAGAGGTCGCCGCCTCCGCACGCCAGCTCGGCGCAGCCGTCTCGATGGTCGAGCTGTACGGCGTTCCCTTGGAACGGGTTCTCGGTGCG
>DAHWPS010000132.1:0-3386 GCA_027342785.1 Acidimicrobiaceae bacterium | reverse complement strand
CGCGTCAGCACCGCGGACGAAAGGTGCGAGTACGGGCTTGAGGCCCGTGCCTGTGCTCCGCCGGCGAGGTACGCGCCCAGGCACGACCGACGAGTTTCACCGCGAACACCGCCTCGTCGGGCTGGGGCGGAGCCCCGCTAGGCCTAAAGAAAGCGAAGGGAGTAGGGGGGAGCTGCCTGCGGCCCCGGCAGTGCGTTCTCCTGGAAGAGTTTCCGAGTATGTGGCAACGATGTCCGGTGCGGTCGCTGAGCGGTTTCGGGTGAAGACCCACCGGGCCCCAGCCTGACGGGCCTCTCCTGGCCCGGTGGCTGATCGAGACCTCACGAGTCCTGTTCGAAGATCTCCATGGACAGGGCCTCGAGGTCTGCGAGCAGCTTGCGTAGGCGTTTGGCGTTCTCGAACCACTCTGCGTAGCGCTGCCACTGCTCGTCGGTGAGATTGCGAGTCACGGTCTTCTGGTTGATCTTGCGCGTCCACTGGACGGTGGGACGGTGCAAACGCGGCGGGTCTGCGTGGCACCCGCAGTTCTTCTTGCCGCACGTCGTGCGCACGAGAACGGTGCCCGGCAGCGCGAACCCGGCCTGGCCGAGCTCAGAGGCGATACGGGCCTGTCTCGTCCGGCGATGCTTGCCGATCGGGTCCTTGTCGCTCGGGGTCATCGGCATCCACCTTATCCGCACGATACCCAAGTAGGATACTTGGGTATCGACGTAAGGGAGGCACCGTGACCAACGCCAAGGCGAGGCGCCAGCGTAAGCTCGTAGCCGAGAAGGCCGCGATCGGGCGACGGCTCGAGAATGCGGTCGCGATCAACCTGGACGGCCCGGTGCTCGGACGGGCGAACATCGCCTACGAGTTCTCGACACGCACCAAGGCGGTGGCGCACGGCGGCATGGGCATGATCGCGAAGCTCGTCGAGACGGTCGGCGTGGCGGAGGAGATCGACTCCTCGCTGCATCTGTTGAAGCTGCACAAGCCCTATTTCGAGTCCGACCATGTGCTGAACATCGCGTACAACGCGCTGTGCGGAGGGCGGACCCTCGACGACATCGAGGCCCGTCGCGGTGACGCGGTGTTCCTCGACGGGCTGGGGACGAAGTCCATCCCCGATCCGACGACGGCGGGCGACTTCTGCCGGCGTTTCGACGAGGACCAGGTCCTCTGTCTCCAAGAAGCGGTCAACCGGGCCCGCCTCAGGGTCTGGGCGAAACAGCCCGCCTCCTTCTTCGAGCAGCCGGCGGTCATCGACGCCGACGCGACCATCGTGGGAACCACAGCAGAGACCAAGGAGGGCATGAGCATCTCCTACAACGGGATCTGGGGGTACTCGGCCCTCCTCGTCTCGCTCGCCAACACCAAAGAACCGCTGTACCTGGGACTGTTGGGCGCCAACCGACCCTCCCACGAGGGGGTGGTCGACTACTTCGATCGGGCGATCGCCTTGTGCCGATCCGCCGGGTTCACCCAGATCCGCCTGCGCGGCGACACCGACTACGCGCTCACCGGCAAGTTCGACCGATGGGACCAAGACGGCGTGCGCTTCGTCTTCGGCTTCGACGCCCGGAAGAACCTCATCGAGGCGGCGAAGAGCGCGGACGAGGAGATGTACCACGAGCTCGTCAAAAGAGCCGAGCGACAGATCGCGACGAGGCCGCGGACGCGCCCGGTCAACGTGAAGGACGAGATCGTGCGCGAGCGGAACTACAAGGTGCTGCGCCAGAAGGCCGAGGACGTCGTCTGCTTCTCCTACCGGCCGGCCAAGTGCAAGCGGGACTACCGGGTGGTCGCGCTCAGGAAGAACATCTCCGTCGAGCGCGGCGAGAACGTCCTGTTCAGCGAGTACCGGTACTTTTTCTATATCACGAACGAGTGGGAGATGACCTCCAGTGAGGTGGTGGACCAGGCCCGCCAGCGCTGCAACCAGGAGAACCTGCACGCCCAGCTGAAGTCCGACGTGCGCGCCCTGCACGCTCCGGTCAACACTCTCAACGCCAACTGGGCCTACATGACCATGGCCTCGCTCGCCTGGAGCCTGAAAGCCTGGTGCGCACTGTTGCTGCCGGTGAGCGGCCGCTGGGCCCAGCGCCACAACGAACAGCGCCGACGCCTGCTCACCATGGAGTTCCACACCTTCCTGGCCGCCTTCGTCGCGATCCCCGCCCAGATCGTGAAGACGGGACGGCGTGTGCGGTGGCGCGTCTTGGCCTACAACCAGTGGCTGGGGCCGTTCTTCCGCCTCGTCGACGCACTCTGACGAACACCGCCTCGCGCGCTCATGGCCGGCCGGAGCGCCGGTCGCGTCAGCGACCCTCAGATGCGCTCCAGACGCCTCTCAGGACCCTCGTATGCCCCGATCGCCGGGCGAATTGCGGCTTTTGAACCTCCGTCAACGCCCCCACACCGGCCCCGGCGCCTCGTCGCACAGGTTCTGACCGGTGAAGTCCGTCTCGTCGTCGGAATCGCTTGTTTTAGGGCTAGGTCCTTCCCGCGAGCCCGGCGGCGCCCCCGGCGCCCCCGATGCCACCAGCAGCCTACCGGGTCGGTGGCCGATCTCGCTGCGGACTTGGGTGACGCTCCCGGCGGTTGGGGCGAGTCCAGCCGGAGAAAGCCGGCGTTGGTAGGGGTCAGGGAACCGCTAGGTATCCGGCTCGACTGTGGCATACGCATGCTATAGTCGTAGCATGACCCGCGTCCGGATCAGCACCACCGTGGATCAGCAACTTCTCGAGCAGGCACGCGAGGTGAAGGCGGGCGTGCCGGATTCAGCACTTGTCGATGACGCCTTGGCGGCCTTCCTCGCTCGACACCGTGCCGCGGAGGTCGACGCAGCGTACGCCTCCTACGACGACCACCCGCTCGACGAAGACGACGAGTGGGGTGATCTCGCATCGTTCCGGTCTGCGGCTGCCGCGTCGTGAGCTCGTTGCCCGCTCGGGGCGACGTCTGGTGGTGTGAGCTTCCCGACGTTGGCCGAAGGCCGGTGGTCGTGTTGTCGCGCGACGCCGCCATTCCTCGCCTTCGGCGGGCGGTCGTCGCTCCGTGCACCACGACCATCCGTGGCTTGCCCAGTGAGGTTGTCCTCGAACCGGGAGACGACCCAGTGCCACGGCACTGCGTGGCCAACTTGGACTCCATCGAGAGCGTCGCCATCGGCATGCTCACCGAACGGATCGGGCGCCTCGCCGACGTCAGGATGCGGCAGCTTTGCGAGGCGCTCGAAGTCGCCGTTGACTGCGACCGCTGAGTACCCACTTGGCGGTCGCCCGCTACCTGATGCGATGAAGGGGCGGGGCCTCCGCCCCTCGTGAAGATCCGACCGTCGCGGACGACAATCGGGTTTCCACACAAACCCTCGACAAGAGGAGGAGGCCCCCTGTGAAGCGACA
>DAHWPS010000114.1:0-49385 GCA_027342785.1 Acidimicrobiaceae bacterium | reverse complement strand
GCCGAGGAGCTCACCTCGGATACGTTGGTACCCCCAGGCCGGATTGTCCGTCGCCATCCCCACGATCAAGGTGACGACCTCGTCGTCGAGCGAAGGGCGCCCGGGTGGACGGTGCCGATACGTCCAGCGGCGAGCTACCAGGCGCCGGTGCCAGCGAAGCAGCGTCTCGGGTCGCACGCCGAACGCCGACCACCGCTCTCGTGGCAGAAGTCGGCTCAGTGCGGCGAGCCATGCCCGATCGGTCGGTTCGAGGCGCGGCCGCGACCCGTTGCGCCGCAGGATCTCGAGCTCGTGACGCAGCACGAGGATCTCGATCTCCTTCGACCCACTGGTCCGGAAGGTGAGCACCACGAGCGAGAGCACTCGACGGATGGCGAGGTAGGCGAACGACCACAGCTGGGAACGGAGACGGTCGGAATGACGCACGGCGGGGACGCACCGTACTCGGATCGATCGATCACGCGAACTCCCTGGTAGACGCCGTGGCCGAGTTTTCGGACCCTACGGGGTTGCCCCTACGCAGAGGGGCGCGAGAGGGCCGGGTAACGGGTGGAGGTGAAGGGACTCGAACCCTCGGCCTCTACATTGCGAACGTAGCGCTCTACCAGCTGAGCTACACCCCCGGGCCTATGCGCCACGATACCCGGTGGAACGAGGTCGGCCAGTCTCCGCCGTCTGAGCCGCCCATCTTGCTGCGCCGTGCCTGGCCGACATCGGAACGGAGAAGCTGGCCCAACGGTTGGGGACTCAGACCTGTCTACCGCGCAACTCCTGCAACGAGCACCTGCGAGAAGCACCAGCAACACCACCAACGAGAAGCACCAGCAACAGCACCAACGAGCAGCAGCAGCGAGAAGCACCCGCAAGGAGGAGCCGCAGCGAGGAACTCGCGACCAGTGCAAGAAGCAGCCAGGGGCACACCCACCGCCACGCCCGCACGGCAGATCAACGGCTGACGGCTGCCCTCCGCTGGTCCTCGTACTCCCAGGCGACCTCGTCGCCGCGGTCGTCGCCAGGCGGGTACGCCGTCCACGAAGCCGGTGCGCCCTCATCCGACCGCGTCCCGACGTCCACCGCGACCCCGGCGCCTCCCGCCGGCGCGAACAGCTCTCCGTCGTTCACCGCTCCCCAGTCGCCGGCGCCGGCCGCTGTCTCCGCTCGCAGCGAGGCTGCGTGGGCATAGGAGTAACCGCCGAGTCGATGCGGCCGGACTGCCTTCGAGTGATCAAACAGTGGTGTCCTCGAGTGGCGCGAGTGGCGCGAGCGGCTTGCGGGCTGGCGGACCGAGTCGGCGTCGTTGGCCTGGGCATATGCGACGAGACCGACGTAGCCCGCCAATGCCACGGCAGTGATCCCGGTCACGACCCACAGGGCGCGCAGCGGTGGGGCAATGCCGAGCAGGGCCGAGCCCGCCAAGATTCCGGCGGTCCACAGCACGGTGCGCCGCCTCCGCTGCCGTGCCCGTCGCTGACGGCGGCGAGCAGCCTTCCGGGCTCTTTCGTCTGTCGTGGGCCAATGGCCGCGGGAAAGATGGCCCGGAGATCCGCCCAGCTCGCCGGCCGTCACACGGGGATCTCCGTGCACCCGGGGAACCCAACTCGCGCCCACAGGCGAGTCCACGTCCGATCCCTCGACCACGGCACCCTCCGAGCCCCCGCCCGAGCCTCGGCCCGATCCTTCTGCCGAGCTCGCATACACGCTCGCATGCGCGCCCGCGTGCACACCCGCGTGCACACCCGCGCCCGCGCCCACCGGGGACAGCAGCACGAGGTTCGGTCGCCCCGGACGGCTCGACACCGACGGGAGCCCCGACTGACCGACGGCAACGCCGCTGACCGACTGGACGGTCTCGAGACGGTAGGCCGGCTCGACGAGCTTGGGGCCGGTCCGCTCGAGCAGATGGAGCTGCTCGTGGAAGGAGTCGATGGACTCGGTCGGCTCGCGGTCTCTCAGTCGTCGGAGCAACCCGGGTGCAAGCACCACGACCCACAAGCCAACGAGGACCAGCACGACCATCAGCGTCACTCCCCCATGACCTACCTTCCTTCGCTGTCGGACCTTACCGAGCTGTCCGGTCCAAGTGGTGGATGGTCGGGAGTGAGAGCAGAACGCCGACCCCATCAGCGCTACCCCCTGTGCGGCTATCTGTACCCGACCCGTCGGCGGCCCGCAAGCAGTCCGCTCCCCCCCAGGTCACGACCCTGAGCAATGGCACGGTTGCGGCCGGGTCCGCCGACAGCACCTCGGGCAGAGGCCGCCCCCGAGGCTCCCGGCCTCATCCGGCGGCTTGCGCCCACCACCGTCCGGACCGGCGGCCGACCGTGACCGGGACTTCGAAGCAGTCCGAGACCTGCTCGGACGTGAGCACCTGGTCGAGCGGCCCGGAAGCCACCATCCGGCCTCGCCGCAGCAAGGCGGCATGGGTGAAACCCGGGGGGATCTCCTCTGCATGGTGAGTGACCAGCACCAGGGGCGCGACGGCGGCATCCGCCGCCAACACCCCCATTCCTGCGACGAGCCGTTCCCGGGCGCCGAGGTCGAGCCCGGCCGCCGGCTCGTCGAGCAGGAGGAGCTCGGGCCGTCCCATGAGGGCGCGGGCCAGCAGGACCCGCTGGCGCTCTCCTTCGGAGAGCACACCGAGAAGCCGCTCGCCAATCGTGTCGGCCACCGAAAGCCCTTTGGCGGTCTGCGTTCCACGGGCCAGCAGTGCTGCCGCCTGCGACCAGTCGTCGTCGGTGTAGGGGTGCCACCAGGGTTCGAGCGCGCCGTCGCGCCCGGTGACGACCACTTCGAGCGCGGTGAGCTCGGGGCGAAGCTGCCTGATGAGCGAGCTGCTGACGAACGCCACCCGGGCTCGCAGCTCGCGCATGTCCACCCGTCCGAGGCGCTCCCCCAGCACCTCGACCGAGCCCTCGGTGGGCCAGAGGCGGGCGCCGGCCACCTGGAGCAGGGTCGACTTGCCCGATCCGTTCGGGCCCAGGACGACCCAACGCTCGCCGGCCTGCACCTCCCAGTCGACGCCGTCGACGATCGCACGGCCATCGCGGACGACCGACACCGCGCGCAGGCGGAGCACCGGCCCGCCGTGCCGATCCACCAGGACCTCAGGCGGCGATCCGGCGGGTCGCACGACCGATCAGCTCCGAGCAGCACTGCTCCCACGTCCGTTCACCGACCAGCCAGAGCCAGATCTCCCGGCGGTAGCCGAGGACCACCTGGACGAACGCATCGCGAGTCATGCCCGAGCGCTCGAGCACCTGCCAGCGCTCCCAGAGCCACCGGGCAATCCCCGCGTCGCCGGTGAGCACCTCGGAGAGCGGCGTGGTGCCGAGCACGTCGCGGAGCCATCGGGCCCGTTCTTCGACTGGCTCGTCGGGGACGTGAAGCCGGAGATCGGGCGCGGCTTGGGCGGGCGACGCCGGGGCCGTCACCGGCTCACCGCGACGTCACCGCGGGACGGCGGTCGGTTCCCTGGTAGCCCCGCACGTGCTCCTCGAAGTCGATGAACAGCGGTGCCTCGGGGTCGAGCTTGCGCTGGAGCGACCGCTCGGCGATGCGCTTGTCCAGTGCGTCGAGACGGAGCAGCGCTTCGGGGTCGTCGAGGTCACGCACGTCGAGCCGGCCGCGCACGTGCTGGAATGCCAACCTGCCGCGTTCGGAGCGAACGAGCACCGTGGTCCAGCCGTCGGACGATCCCACGCTCCCGACCGAGAGGTCTGCTGATCGTCCCAGGAAGTCCGCGCACTCGTCACACCCCTTCAAGGCGGCGCCGTGGAACGCCTTGACCGGCTCGTCGACTGCCATCTCGCCGTCGAGGTACTCCACGATCATCCTGCCGCGGATCACGTCGACTTTGCCCACCCGGGAGAGGTCGACACCGCGGCGCGCCGCCACTTCTTGGAGCATCAGCTTTTCGTAGTCGAAGCTCTTCGTGCACAAGAGGGCGATGGTGAGCACGACGGCGTCGATACGATGGTTGCCCGTTGTCCAGCGGCGAGCCTGCATGGCCCGGATGCCCTGCACTTCGCACGGGGTCCCGACGACGGCGATGCGAGGTGATGCTGGAAGGTCGTAGGCCGACAAGTCCAACTCGGCCAGCGCCATGGTCTGGTTGTAGAAGCTCCCTGCCGCGGCAAGGACCTCGGCCGTGGAGGTCGCGATCGTCGGCACGCCTCGCCACGGCTGGTCGGGATCCTCGCTCGGCTTGGACACCAACGCGCCGTCGATCTCACCGGCGTCGAGCAGCCCGGTGAGGATGGCCGTCACCGCGCCGCCGTCTTGGGCACCTTCGGTCCGCCGAGAGCTGCGCACCGCGTAGCGCTCGAGCACCGAGCCGAGCCCGTCTGCGGGCGGGCCGCCGGTGATCATCCAGTACGGGTCCGAGGCGTCGGCCCTCACCGACGTCGGCACCACACCGGCGTCCTCCGCGTCAGTCGTCGACGGCGGCCAGAGCGCTTCGTAGCGGAGACCGCCGCGCGGGCAGAAGTCCCAGCACAGCGAGCAACCCGTGCACATCTTGACCAGCTCGGGCAAGTTGGTCTCGGGGTCGACCCCGATCGAGTTCGACGGGCACACGGCGACGCAGGTGCCGCACTCGACGCAGCGCTCGGCGTCGATCACCGCTGACTCGAGCTCCCAGAACCAGACTTTGCCCGGTGGCTCGGGAATGCCGTTCATCTTCTCCCGCAGCGCGTAGCGCTTCATCATCCAACCTCCGTGGGGTATTCGGGCACCGGTGAGCGAGCAGGTGTCGACGCCGTCCCTTCGACGAGCGACCGCAGCACGCTGTGATCGGTCCGACGTGCCCAGTTGGAGAACTGCTCACCGGCACGGCGCTCGGTCCGGTACTGCTCGACCACCCGGACGACCGCGTCGGGCACCCGAGCGACGGGAAGTGCGCCGGCGACCCAGTCGATGAACGCGGCTCCCGGTCCGAGCGAACCGCCCAACCCGACGTCCACCGCCTCTTCGATGTGACCGTCGACGTGGGCGATGTCGCCCCGGAACCCGAAGTCCGCCACTTGTGGCTGGGCGCACGACGCCGAGCACCCCGAGAAGTGGAGCCGGAGGACCTCGCCGTCGTTCCGGTCCCCGGAAGCCGCCAGGCGGGCATCGAGCTGCCTGGCCCAGTCGAGCGCTCGCTCCTTGGTCTCGACGACGGCGAAGCGGCAGAACTCGCTGCCGGTGCATGCCACGACGCCACGGGTGAACGGCCCGGGGAACGGCGAGTAGGTCTGCACGAACGGCTCGGCCAGCAGATCGTCGACGCGGTCGTCGGGCACACCGCTGATGACGAGGTTCTGGTCGGTGCCCAGGCGCACCGTGCCGTCCCCGTAGACCTCGGCCAGTCGGGCTGCCTCCACCAGCTCGAGACCGCGGATGCGCCCGACCGGGACGGTGCACCCCACGTAGGAGAGTCCCGGCTGCTTCTGCGCGTGGACACCGACGTGGTCGCCGCGGAACCGGACGGTGAGCTCTTCTCCTGCCGGGTGGAGCGCGAACGACGCCCGGGCAGCCAGCTCGGCACGGAATCCTTCGGGCCCCAGCTCCTGGACGAGGTAGCGCATGCGCGACAGGCCCCGGTTCTCTCGGTTGCCCAGCTCGCCGAAGACCTGCGCGACGGCCCGGGCCAGCTCGACTGCCTGGTCTGGCCGCACGCACACGTCGATGTCCGACCCCATGCGCTCACCGTCGGAGAGCCCGCCCCCCACGAGCACGTTGAACCCCACCGTGCCGTCCTCCAAGCGGGCCGGCCACATCCCGACGTCGTCGATCTCGACCCCGACGCAGTCCTCCACGCACCCGGTCACGGCGATCTTGAACTTGCGCGGGAGATTGGCGTACTCACGGTTGCCCGTGAAGAGCTCGGAGATCGCCCGGGCGACCGGCAGTGCCTCGACCACCTCGGCGGCGTCGACGCCCGACACCGGGCACGAGCAGACGTTGCGGGCCGAGTCGCCGCAGGCCTGCACCGTGGTCAAGCCCACGGCGTGGAAGCGCTGCCAGACTCGCGGGATGTCAGCGAGGCGGAGCCAGTGGATCTGGATGGTCTGGCGCGTGGTGATGTCGGCGAACCGGTTGCCGAACACCGCGCTGTCCTCGGGCCCCTCGCCGAACGCGTCGGCCACGATCCCGATCTCTCGGACTTGGGCTGCGGTGAGCACGCCCCCGGGGACCTTGACCCGCATCATGAACGCGTCCCCTCCCTGGCGCTGGGGGTACAGACCGACCCACTTGAGGCGCTCGACCTCGCCGGGGACCGCTTTCAGTGCTGTTACGCCCTCTTTGGAGTAGCGATCGACGATGGCCTGGGCCACCGCGAACGGATGGCGCCGCAGCTTCTCGCGCTCTTGGACGTTCAGCTCGCCGATGCTCCGGTACGGGTTGAGGAACTTCATCGACCGTTCACGGCCGCGGAACCCGAAGCCGTAGGGGTCGTCGAGGTCACGCGCCACGACGCCCGCCTCTCCTCACGGTGCAGCTCCGGTGCTGGTGATGGGTCGTTGTGTCCGTCGTCATGGGCGCGGTGGTGGGTGTCGTCACGCGTGGAGCCCGCACTCGGTCTTCCCGGTGCCCGCCCAGCGGCCTGCCCGCGGGTCTTCGCCTTGGGACGTGGGCCGCGTCGTAGGGGCACAGCCGATCGATCTGTAGCCCTGCGGGACGAGCGGGTGGACCGGGAGGTCGTGCTCGGCCAAGTACGCGGCGATGTCGTCGTCGGTCCACGTGGCCATCGGGTTCACTTTCACCAAGCCGAACGCGGCATCCCAGCCGATCACCGGTGCCTGGGCCCTGGTAGGAGCGTCGGTCCGCTTCAGCGCGGTGATCCATGCCCGCTTTGTGGCGAGGGCGTGCCGGAGCGGCGCAACCTTGCGGAATTCGCAGCACCGTTCGGACCCGCAGGGCCAGCGGTCGGCCTCGGGCCCGGGATGGGCCACCGACAGGCGAAGGTCGTAGCGAGCGCGTACTGCCTCGACGAATTCGAGGGTCTCGGGGAAGTGTGCGCCCGTGTCCAAGAACACCACCTCGATCTTGGGATCGACCGACATCGCCAAGTCGATCAGCGCGATGTCCTGGAACGACGCCGCCAGCACGACGTCGGGTCCGAGCCCTCGCAAGGTCCATTCGAGTACCCGGGTGGGCGGGGCGTTCCCCAGCCGACGATCGGCATCGGCCAGCCACCGGTCGCGCTCGGGTTCGCTCGCGGGCATCCCCGAGGTCGCCTGGTCGGGCGCCGACGGGGCCGGCGACGCGAAGGGGCCTTGCGGAGCTGCCCCCGCCGGCACTCCCCTCCTACCTGACGCTGCTGCCACGTCTTCGTCCTCCCGTCTGCGTGGGCCGATATCGGCTGGCTCGGGTGCTTTCGAGCCGGCTGCCGGCGGCCAATTGCTGTGACGCTGCTCGCTGCTCGGTGCTCGAGCAGTCACCGACCTGCGCTCGGCCGGGGCGCAGCCATCCTCTCGCCGCCTTCCGGCCCTCGCTGGCCGGTCCCGTCCCCACTGCCAGCTTGACAGCGGCACCGAAACCACCGAGAGTATACATGACCAAAATAGTCAAGTTTTCCGGACCGGGCGAGCTCGCTCGGGGCCAGGGGCTCCCGGCGACGAGGGAGGGACGGAGTGCAGATGACGAACGCCGTTGAGACCAATGATCGCATGGCCACCGCAGCGCCGGGGGACGAGCTCGCGAATGCCCGCGGGGAAGCCTCCGGTACAGCGCGGACCACATCATCTGGCGCGACGACATCCTCCTGCCGTTCCGCGGACCACCTGGACCTGCTCGAGTCCCACGCGGTCTTCGTGATGAGGGAAGTGGCTGCGGAGTCCGAGCGTCCGGTCCTGCTGTTCAGCGGAGGAAAGGACTCGGCGGTGCTCCTCCATCTGGCGGCGAAGGCGTTCCGCCCTGGCGGCTTTCCGTTCCCGGTGATGCATATCGACACCGGGCACAACTTCTCGGAGGTGCTGGAGTTCCGCGATCGTCGGATCGCCGAGCTGGGCGAGCGGCTCTTGGTGGCGAAAGTGCAGGACTCGATCGACCGTGGACGCGTTCTCGACCCGGGGCCAGGTGCCAGCCGCAACCGGCTCCAGACGGCGACGCTCCTGGACGCCATCGCCGAGCACTCTTTCGACGCCTGCATCGGCGGCGCTCGGCGCGACGAGGACAAGGCCCGTGCGAAAGAGCGCGTCCTGTCGTTCCGCAATGCCTTCGGCCAGTGGGACCCCAAGCGCCAGCGCCCGGAGCTGTGGCAGCTCTACCAGGGGCGCGTGCAGGCCGGCGAACAGGTGCGGGCGTTTCCCCTCTCGGACTGGACCGAACTGGACATCTGGCAGTACGTGCTCCGAGAGGAGCTCGAGCTGCCGTCGATCTACTTCTCCCACCGGCGCGAGGTCGTTGCCCGCGATGGGATGCTGTTGGCTGTCAGCGAGTGGGTCCAGCCCGGCGAGGGCGAAGAGGTCACCGAGGAGACGGTCCGGTTCCGCACCGTCGGTGACGCGACCTGCACCGGAGCCGTCAGGTCAAAGGCCTCGACGGTCGCCCAGGTCATCGCCGAGGTCGCCGCATCGCGCATCTCCGAAAGGGGGGCCACCCGGGCCGACGACCGCTTCTCGGAGACGGCCATGGAAGACCGCAAGCGCCAAGGGTACTTCTAAAGGTGCCCGCTCCGGAGCGGACCCAGACGCCGTGCGGCGCGGTCGAGCATGCCACCGCCGCGCCGATGGACCTCTTGAGGTTCGCGTCCGTCGGGTCGGTCGACGACGGGAAGTCGACGCTCATCGGACGGCTGCTCTTCGATACCCGCCAGCTCTTCGAGGACCAGATCGAGGCGGTGGCCGCTGCATCCGAGCGTCGCGGTGTCGGTGACGTCGACCTCGCGTTCGTGACCGACGGGCTCCGGGCCGAGCGCGAGCAGGGGATCACCATCGACGTCGCCTACCGCTACGCGGCCACTCCTCGGCGCAAGTTCATCATCGCCGACTGCCCCGGCCACGTGCAGTACACGAGAAACATGGCCACCGGAGCATCGACCGCGGACTTGGCGCTCCTTGTCGTCGACGCCACCGTCGGGCTGCGCGAGCAGACCCGGCGCCACGCCTGTATCGCCGCCCTCCTGGGCGTGGACCAGTTCGTGGTCTGCGCCAACAAGATGGACCTCGTGGACTGGGACGAGGGGACGTTCGGCAAAGTGGCGAGCGAGATCAGCTCGCTCACCCGGCGGCTCGGGGTGAGTTCCACGACGGTCATCCCCACGTCGGCCCTCTTCGGGGACTATGTGGTCGAGCCGTCAGATGCTGCGCCGTGGTACCAAGGACCCACGGTCCTGGGTGCGCTCGAGTCCGCACCGGCCGGACGCTGGGCTGCCGTGCACGGCCGTCATCGGGGTGCTGCGTCGAGGCTCCCGGTCCAATGGGTCCTGCGCCAGCCCGGTGGGGGGCGCAGCTACGCCGGGATGGTGAACGGCGGCACGCTGCGCCGAGGAGACCGAATTGTCGTCCTCCCGGAGGGTCGGGAGTCCACCGTGGCGCTGATCGAGACCTACGACGGCCCGCTCCCTGAGGCACCTGTCGGAATGTCGGTCTCCGTACACCTCGCGGACGACCTCGACGTGTCGCGCGGCGACCTCATCTCCTCGGCCGACGATCCCCCGCGAGTGGTGGATGAGCTCGAGGCCACGGTGTGCTGGTTTGGCGAGAGGGAGCTCAGAGCCGGCGAGCGTCTCCAGATCAAGCACACCACTCGCGTGACCCCGGTGATCGTCGAGGATGTTCGTGCCCGTTTGGACGTGAACGCACTGCGTCTCGACCCGGTTGAGGAGCTGCGCGACAACGACATCGGCGTCGTGAGGCTCAAGACCGCCACTCCGCTTGCCGTCGATCTCTACCATCAGGACCGCATCACCGGCAGCTTCGTCCTGGTGGAGGAAGCCACCCACGCGACCGTGGCTGCGGGCATGGTCGGCGAGCCCGAGCTGGTCGATGGCGAAAAGCACGGCCGCTCCTGAGCCGCAGCGGCGTCTTCGCGAGACAGGCAACGGGTTCGGGTCGTCTCCCCCTCACCCGATGTACCCGGTCGTGCTCCGCCTCGCCGGACGGCGCTGCCTGGTCGTGGGGGGCGGGAGCGTCGCAGCCCGCAAGGTCACAGGGCTCGCCAGATGCGGCGCATCGGTGACCGTGATCGCCCCCGAGATCGGCGCGGATATGGAGCGCTTGTCGAACCGGCTGACCGCGGCTGATGACCGAGCCCCCAGCGGGCAGGCGGGCGCAGCTGCTGGCTGGTTCGGGAGCGGGCAGGCGGGGGACGTGACCATCGTGCGCCGTGGGTACGCACCGGGTGACGCCGGCAACTACCGGCTGGTCATCACCGCCACTGGGACACCCTCGGTGGACCGGGCCGTCGCCGTCGACGCTGATCGGGCCGGTGTGTGGGTGAACAGCGCGGACGACCCCGACCACTGCAGCTTCTACCTCCCGTCCGTCCACCGTGACGGTCCGGTGACCGTGGCGGTGTCGACGTCGGGGCTCAGCCCGGCCCTGGCCTCCTGGCTCCGACGGAAGATCGCCGACGAGCTCGTCCCTGGAGCCGGACGACTGGCCCAGCTTTTCGGCGACGCCCGAACGCGCCTCCGGTCCGCAGGGCGTTCCACGGGTGACGTGCGCTGGTCGGCGCTGCTCGACGCCGGGCTGCTCGACCAGGTGGGCTCCGGGGATCTCGAGGGCGCCCGGCAGGCTGTCGACCAGGCGCTGCGTTCCGTACGCGGCGCGGGGCACGGAGCGCCGATCGCCGATCGCTGATCGCTGATTGCTGATTGCCGCGCCACACGCCACGGCGCTCGGCGCGCGGCGTGCGGCGCGCTGCGCGGGCTTCGGCGCGTCACGCCGGCAGGCGAACCTGGACAGACGACCCGTTCATGGCCGGGCGACCATCAGCACGATCGCAGCGAGCAGCACCCCGACCAGCAGGGTGGCGGTGACGCAGACCGAGCGACAGGTCCGCAGGAGCTCAGCTCGCTGCTTGCCGCCCGCGTCACTGTCGCCACTCTCGCCGTGCTCCCCGATGTCCCCGCTCTCACCGGTCGCCACCAACGCCTGGATCCGTCGCTCGGCCGGCCAGTGGAGCCATTCGGCCACAAGCGTCGCGATCACCCACAGTCCGAGACCGGCTTGGACCCAGGCATCACCGAACCCGAAACGGCCAGAGGAGAGCGCGAGGAGCACGACCCCGAAGACTGGGACGGCGTACAGGACGCGAGCGACCCAGTTGACACCCGGGGCGAAATACTCCCTGAGTGACTGGGGAAACGGGGCGGCACGCCCTGCCGAGCTGCGGCCAAAGGACCAGAGCCGGCCCGCCTGGACGCCGCTCACCACGACGGCCCCCAGCCCGACGACGACCGCGGTGACGTGAAGGAGCAGGACTACGTCGAACGCCGGCCCGGTAGGAGGTCGGTGAGCGTGCCCCGAGGCGAGCAGCCGTGCATGCACAGACCGACATTGTCGCTCGTCCCGCGGCCCCCGCCGGTTCGCCGCACATTTGCCGCCCGGCCGAGCCACCCCCGATGGCGGGGTACGGCCAAGTGGCCCCGGACATGACCGGCAGGCGAGCACGAGCCCAGGACTTCCGTCCTGGGAAGGACGTCAACGAATTGGCGCGAGACTGGCGCCGAACTGGCGCGGGATCGGCATAGGTGTCACGTTCTCCGACCTTTCGGGAGGTACCGTAGAGTTTGCACAGCGTGTGCACTCCCGGACCGTCTGGGGGCGACCTTCACGAGATGAGCAGGCCATGACTAAGAAGGGCGAAAATTGAACCAGCTCCGGCTCGACCCCCTCTCGGGGAGATGGGTGGTCGTGAGCACCGTGCGAGCTGACCGGCCCGCCGCCTTCGTCACCCGTTGCCGCGATGTCGAGGAGCACAGCGACCGTCCCTGCCCGTTCTGTCCAGGCAACGAGGAGGCCAGCCCGCCCGCCCTCGAGACCTACGGGCCTTCGGGCTCTTGGCTCGTCCGGGTCGTGCCGAACCTCTACCCGGCGTTCACCGGAGACGAGCCGTTCGTCGTGACCAACCGGGGGCCGGTGTTCACCCAGGCGTCAGCCGGAGGGATCCACGAAGTGCTGATCCTCTCACCAGACCACGAGGCGACCTGGTCCATGCTTTCCGACGATCAGGCCAGTCTCGTGATGGCAGCCCTGCGAGACCGAGTGGAGGAGCACTCCCAGCTCCCTCACCTTCGCTACAGCCAGGCAATCGTCAACTGCGGTCGCGAGGCCGGGGCCTCGCTGGAGCACCCGCACGGGCAGCTGATGGGTATGTCGTTCGTACCGCGAGAGCTCGCAGAAGAGCAGGCGCGATTCGCTCGCTTCGCCGGGAGCTGTCTGTTGTGCACCACCATCGACGCCGAAGAGTCCGAAGGGTTTCGAGTCGTCTATGCCGACGATCGAGTAGTCGTCGTCTGTCCCTTCTGGAGCGCGACGCCCTACGAGATGCTGGTGATCCCGAGATCGCACTACGCCCACCTCTACCGGAGCCCCACCGAGGACCTGATCTCCGTAGGGCAAGCGATCAAGCGTGCGCTGGCTCAACTCCAGCAGGCGATCGGTGACGTCGCGTACAACCTCGTCTTCCACTCTGCTCCCTACCGAGTGAACGAGCCGTACCACTGGCACGTCCATGTGTGGCCGAAAGCCACGACCCGGGCCGGCTTCGAGATGGGGACGGGTGTCGCGATCAACATCGTGAACCCCGAACAGGCCGCCGATCAGCTCCGGGCGGGAGTGCTCACCGGCTGAGGCAGGTCGAGGGTCGACGTCGAGCTCGCGAGCGATCGGGTGGTGGTTGACGAGCGGGTACCGTGCCAGTACGGTCGGCTGGCAGGTGCCGCAGAGAGCGGCGCTCAGGCGGCGAACGGGGGAAGATTGGCCCGACGAAATGCCCGACCAGGTGAAGGGTGTGTCGTGCCATGGATGTCGGGCACGCGACGAAGCTCAATTGCCTCTCGCGCCTTCACCTTGAAGAGCGTCTCGATCCTTGCTGCATTGGCCTTGGGAGCCGCCCTTGGGATCGGCATCGGACCCGCGGCAGCGGTTACCCGGGCAGCGGTTACCCGGGCAGCTACTACCCCGCTCGCCTATGCCGCCCTGGGCGACTCCTACGCCTCGGGGCCTGACATCCCGACGCAGATGAACGATCCTTCTGGATGCGCACGCTCCACCAACAACTACGCCCATGTCATCGCACGAGACCTGGGGCTCACACTCACCGACGCCACCTGCAGCGGGGCCACGACCACAGACTTCACCGGCTCGCAATCCACGTCGACAGGCACCAATCCACCGCAGCTCGACGCGGTCACCTCGAACGACTCGGTGGTCACTGCCACCGTCGGCGGAGACAATCTCGGCTTCACCAGCATCATCGAGCACTGCGTCGCCGCGACCCCCGATGGGCCGCCGATCGAGGGGGTCGTTGACCACTACTTCAACTGCAAGAACTACTACGACCCGACAGGGACGGCCGCGGGCACACAGCTCTCGGCCAAGATCACGGCCATCGCTCCAAAGATCGCCGGGGTCCTCCAGGACATCCATGCTCGTGCGCCCCATGCATCGGTCTACCTGATCGGCTATCCGGACATCGTCCCGCCTCCGCCGAGCACGGGCTGCTGGCCGACATTGCCCTTCACCACCACCGACGCTCCATACTTGCGAAGCATCGAGATCGACCTCGACCAGATGCTGGCCTCCACCGCGGCGGCGAATGGAGCGACGTACATCGACACCTACACAGCCAGTGAGCCATACAACTCCTGTACGGGGAGCAGCACGCGCTGGATCTCCCCAATCATCCCCGCAACAGCCGCGTCCTACCCCGTCCACCCCAATAAAGCCGGTGAGGCGGGGATGGCTGGGATCGCCGAGCCGATCATCAAAGCTCATCTCCCGACGGCCACAGGGACCACGATTACAGGGACTCCTACAGGCACTGGCTCGACAGCACACACTGAGGGGTACTGGCTCGTGGGAGCAGACGGGGGGATCTTCACCTTCGGCGCGGCCCACTTCTACGGGTCCACCGGGTCCATGCACCTCCAGCGGCCAGTCGTGGGGATCACCCCGACGGCGACCGATCAGGGGTACTGGCTGGTCGCAGCGGACGGTGGGATCTTCAGCTTTGGCGATGCGAGCTTCTTCGGATCGATCCCAGGGTTCCATATCGGGCCCGCCGGTACACCCGGACCGGGCAAGCACCTCAACGCGCCGATCATCGGGATGGTGCCGAGCGTGGGAGGCGGTGGGTACTACATGGTGGCCTCCGACGGCGGCGTCTTTGCGTTCGGCGATGCCCACTTCGCCGGATCCTGCCCGGCTCTCCCTCATGGCTGCGACGCGCCGGCGATCGCCGCAGTCCCCGACGCGACCGGCCAGGGGTACTGGGTCGTCACCTCGATCGGCAGTGTGTACGCCTTCGGCGATGCCAGATTCGCCGGGTCGGTGAGCAGTGCGCCGTCACCAATCGTCGACGCAGTCCGCACGCCGAATGGTGGCGGCTACTGGATCCTCGACGCGAGCGGCAACGTCTACGCCTTCGGTGACGCACGGAATTTCGGTGGACTCCCGGCCGGGACCACCAGCCAATCCGATCCGGCCAGCTCCATCATGGCCACGGTCGATGGCGGCGGCTACTGGGTCGTGATGGCCGACGGAGCGGTCTGGAGCTTTGGCAATGCGACCTACCAGGGAGGAATGGCCGGCAAGGCCTTGAACGCTCCCATCATCGCTTCCTCCGGCTGGTAAGTCGGACCACCGACGCGTGACGTCTGCGGACGCGTGGCGAGCGCGGACGCGTGGCGAGCGCGGACGCGTGACGAGCGCGGACGCGTGGCGAGCGGCGATCAGGCAAAGAGCGGCCGTGCCACGTGCGTCAGCAACGATCGATCCACCGTCTTGCTGTGGCCGACGGCCTCCTCGAGCGGCACCTGCACGATCTCGCCCGCCTGGAGCGCCACCATCATGCCGGTCTTGCCAGCGTGCATCGCGTCGACCGCGGCCACCCCGAACCTCGATGCCAGTACCCGGTCGTATGCCGTCGGGGTGCCGCCGCGCTGGATGTGGCCAAGGGCGGTGACCCGGGACTCGTAGCCGGTACGCTCCTCGATCTGCGTCGCCAACCACGCCCCGATCCCACCGAGCTGCACGTGACCGAACGCGTCGGTGCCACGGATCGACGCGACCTGGAGGGCAGCCTCGGCCTCGGGTCCCGGAGCAGGAAGTGCTCCCTCGGCGGCGACCACGACCGAGGAGTACTGGCCCCGCTCGTGCCGCTCGACGAGATGACCGCAGACCTCTCCCAAGTCGAACGGGATCTCCGGCACCAGGATTTCGGCGGCACCCCCGGCGATCCCGGCGTAGGTCGCGATCCAACCGGCATGCCGGCCCATGACCTCGCAGACAATGACCCGGTGGTGAGACTCGGCGGTCGTCTGGAGCCGATCGATCGCCTCGGTCGCGATCTGTACTGCGGTGTCAAACCCGAAGGTGACCTCAGTGCCCGAGAGGTCGTTGTCGATCGTCTTGGGCACCCCGACAGTACCGACACCGTGCGCCGCCAGGCCACGCGCGACCCCGAGAGTGTCGTCCCCACCGATCACCACCACGCCGTCCATCCCAAGCCTCGACAGGGTCGACAGCACACGATCGACGTCGTGCTCGTCGGCCAGCGGGTTCGTCCTCGACGTGCCCAAGATGGTGCCACCGGTGGCCTGGATCCCCCGGACGTCCGCCGGCGAAAGGGGACGTGCCCGTCCCTCGATCACCCCACGCCAGCCATCTTCGAACCCGACGACCTCATCACCGTGCAATTGGTGGGCGGTCAGGACGACCGCCCGGATCACGGCGTTGAGCCCGGGGCAGTCCCCGCCGCCGGTCAGCACCCCGATCTTCATGCCACCTCCCCGCTCCACCGATCCCCCCTGAGCTGATCGGCAGAGCCGACACAGGCTAGGAGATGGACACGCCTCGGGCGCGGGCAAAGCGCTCAGCCACGTCAGGCCAGTTGACGATCTTCCACAGTGCGGCGACGAAGTCTGCCTTGACGTTCTTGTACTGAAGGTAGAACGCGTGCTCCCAGGCGTCGAAGACCAGGAGCGGGATCGATCCGTTGCCCACGTTGCCGTGGTGGTCGTACACCTGCTCGACCAGAAGGCGCTGACCGAGCGGTTCCCAGGCCAGCGCTCCCCATCCCGAACCCTGGATGGTCGTCGTTGCCTGCGTGAGCTGTGCTTGGAATGCGTCGAACGACCCGAAGTGCTCGTCGACGGCGGCGGCCAGCTCACCGTCGGGACGGTCACCGCCATCCGGGGAGAGGTTCTTCCAGAAGACGGAGTGCAGGACGTGGCCAGACACGTTGAAGGCCAGGGTCTTCTCCAATCCGACGATTGCCCCGTACTCACCTTTGGACCTGGCATCGGCCAACTTTTCCAGCGTCGTGTTGGCACCGGCCACGTACCCGGCATGGTGCTTGCCGTGGTGAAGTTCCAAGATCTGGCCCGAGTAGTGGGGCTCCAGCGCCCCGTAGTCATATGGGAGGTCGGGAAGGGTGTAGTCGGCCATGGTCATCTCCTCTTTGTCGTTGGTCGAACGTCTGCGAATGGTCTGATGGCGAGTGTATTGTCCCGAGCCCGAGGAGGCGAACCGGAGACGTTAGGTGGCTGGACCAGACCCAGCCGTCCGCACCGCTTCTCGTTCCACCTCCAGCAGAGCCGCCAGGCTGCGAACGACCCTGCGGTCAGGGGGGACCAGGCCGCCGATGCCCGGCGTCCCGAGGTAGCCGGCGAGATACGCCCGGCGGTTCCGCGTCTCCCATGCCCGAGCCAAGCCCTCGAGCCCCGATCGACCCGTCGGGTCTCGCTCCAGCGATGCGACGCTCGCAACGTGGTGCAGCGACCACAGCATGTCGGCGACGTCAGCCAACGGGGTACGGTGCGCAGGGGTGTCTGCGCCCGCTGGGATGCCGCCTGGCATCCAGTCGGCGACCACCCAACCCTGGTCGGTGCGGGCGGTCCTGCCGAGGTGGAGATCCCCATGGGTCCTGAGCATCGGGGCCTTGAGCTCCGACGACTCGAGGAGGTGCATCGCTTCTGCGACACCTTCTTTGGCGAGGAGCCCGGGCTCGGAGCGACGTATCGTCTCGCCCGCATCGTGGGCCCAGGCCCTGAGCTCACCGGTCCTGCGACCGAACGCACGGTCCATGGCGAGGTGCATCCGGGCAGTCATGGTGCCGAGCGCATTGGCCTCGGACGCGAAGTCGCCACCTGCATCCTCGGGCTCGCATCCGGCCGCGTAGAGATCGCGTAACGAGGTCAGCGCCAATGCCCAACCTCCTGCGCTCCCCGACAGGCTCTCCTGGACCAGACCGAGGTCGCGCCCGGCTCTCTGCCACCGGGCCAAGGGGGCTGCCAGATGGTTGAACCCAGCTTCGTCCAGGGCCGTGAGCATCTCCACTCCGGGGTTGGGACCGTCGAAGAGCCACGAGAAGACGGTGAGCATGCACGTGTCCCCGAACGCCAGCACGGTTCCGGTCGGATCGTCGGCGACGGGCGAGGGTGGACCCGGATCATCGCCGACCCACCCCACCGCCTCCAACACCAGCGGAGCGAGCTCGGCGTCACGCACCGCATCCACGACGACACCGAGCCCGGCGGCATCGTCCAGCAGCCCGAGGACCGGATCGTCCCCGGCCCGCAGGAGGTGGGCCTCGTCCCCGGGCCGGCGAACGCCCAACACCAAGTGGAGCAGGCGCCCATCCAACGCGACAACGGTGTCGATGAGCCCCGGGCGCCCGGGACACAAGACCTCGACTTCGACGAGAGACAGGGCATCCCCGGCCGGACCAGGAACGCCACCGACGGTACCCGCCGGCTCCCCACGTGTTGCTGCTGCGCTGGGTGCTGCCGACGCCGTCGCAGCCCTTGGTACGACAGGCTCGACCAGCCCCTCCACGCTCCCGGGATCGCGCTGGGCGAGCCACACCTGCACCGCCTTGAGCAGCTCTTCGCTCGTCGGGCCACCGGACGTCGATTCGCGGATCGTCACGGAAGGCGCTCTCCCGCGGGGCCGGACTCGTCCACCAGCTCGAGCCACAGGTACCCGTAGGGTCCAAGAGTGATCGTGTACGGCTCCTCTGCGATCGCGGGGAACGGCACCCGGCCGAGCACCTCGAAAGGGACGTGCCCGGACCAGTGCGCGAGGGAGAGCTCTGCCGGCTGGGCGAACCGGCTCAAGTTATGGACGCACAAAACGGCTTGCGTCCGCTCTCGGGGCGTGGAGGGGCTGGCAGCCCCGTCGGCCGGGTCCCCGACCTGCCCGGAGCGCACGAATGCCAGGATCGAAGGGTTGGGGCACGCCAGCGGCTCCATCTGACCGATCCCCATGACCGGGAGCGAGCGCCGCTCGGCAAGCATCCCCCGAAGCCAGTGGAGGAACGAGCCCGGGTTCCTCCTCTGTGCCTCGACATTCACCGCCTCGAACCCGTACACCGGGTCCATCAGCGGCGGCAGGTAGAGCTGGGCGAAGTCCGCCCGGGAGAACCCCCCGTTGCGGTCAGGCGACCACTGCATCGGGGTCCGCACCGAGTCGCGATCACCCAGGTAGATGTTGTCCCCCATGAGGAGCTCGTCGCCGTAGTAGATGACCGGACTCCCGGGCAGCGAAAGGAGGAGGGAGTGCAGGAGCTCTGCCAGTCTGCGGTCGCCGTCGAGGAGGGGAGCCAGTCGGCGCCCGATCCCCATGTGGCGCTTCATACGAGGGTCCTTGGCGTACTCGGTGAACAGGTAGTCACGCTCCTCGTCGCTCACTTGCTCCAAGGTCAGCTCGTCGTGGTTGCGCAAGAAGATGGCCCACTGGCAATTCTCGGGAATCTCGGGCGTCTGGCTCAGGATCTCGGTGACTGGGTACCGCTGCTCGCGCCGCACTGCCATGAACAGACGGGGCATGAGGGGAAAGTGGAAGCACATGTGGCACTCGTCGCCGTCCCCGAAATAGTCCGCGACGTCCGCCGGCCAGCCATTCGCCTCGGCGAGCAGCACGCGATTCGGGTAGTCGGCCTCGATCTCCTTGCGTATGCGGCGGATAAAGGCGTGGGTCTCGGGAAGGTGCTCACCGGCGGTTCCGTCGCGCTGGTACAGGTAGGGCACCGCATCGAGACGGAACCCGTCGAGGCCCAACTCGAGCCAGAACCTGACGAGGTCGACCATGGTGTCAGCCACTTCGGGATTGTCGTAATTGAGGTCAGGCTGATGCGAGTAGAAACGGTGCCAGTAGTACTGCTGACGCGAGTCGTCCCAGGTCCAATTCGACCGTTCGACGTCCGTGAAGACAACGCGAGCTTCGGGCCAGCGCTGGTCGTCGTCGTTCCACACGTACCAATCGGCTTTGGGGTTCGTGCGGTCCATGCGAGACTCGACGAACCAGGGGTGCTGGTCGCTGGTGTGGTTCATCACGAGGTCAGCGATCACTTTGATGTCGCGCGAATGCGCGTCCTCCAGGAGCGCCACGAGGTCGCCGAGCGTCCCGTAGTCAGGGTGCACGTTGAAAAAGTCGCTGATGTCGTAGCCCCCGTCCCGCAGTGGCGACGGGTAGAAGGGGAGGAGCCACACGCAGTCCACACCGAGCCATTGCAAGTAGTCCAGCTTCTCCCGAAGCCCTCGGAGATCGCCGGTCCCGTCGTCGTCGGCGTCGAAGTAGCCTCTGATTAGAACCTCGTAGAACACCGCGCGCTGGTACCACCCTGGTGATGGATCGCGCTCGGTCGTGCCAATGCCGCTCACCGATGCCACGCCGTTCAGCTACGCGGTCCCAGAGCACCCACGCGTCGCCAACACCGTCTCAGCGCCCGCTGAACACGGCGTGCCCCGGGCCGTTCTCCCGAAACGACTGGATACCGCGCGCCGCGTCCTGAGTCCGGACGGCAGCGAGAAAATGGCTCCGCTCCACGTGCAGACCGTCTCGAAGCGAGAGCGCCAACCCGTCGTCGATAGAGGACTTCGCCAAGGCATGTGCCATGACCGCTCCGGCGGCGAGCCGACCGGCCAACGCGAGTGCCGTGGGGAGCACGTCGGAGGGAGGCACCACCTGGTTCGCCAAGCCCATCCACAATGCCTCGTCGGCCGAGACCTGCCGACCGGTGAAGATCATCTCCTTGGCCCGGGCCGCGCCGACCAGCCTCGGTAGACGCTGGGTTCCCCCTCCACCAGGGATGACACCGAGGAGCACTTCGGGCAAGCCCAGAGCGGCGTCCTGTGCGACGATCCGCAAGTCGCATGCGAGAGCCAGCTCGAGACCACCGCCGAGGGCATAGCCGTTTACAGCGGCGATCACGACGCGCGGGATCGAAGCCAAGGTCCCGAGGGAGGCCTGAAAGGCCGTGCTCACGGCCTCGGGGCTGTCCTGGCCGAGCTGGACGATGTCCGCACCAGCCGCGAAGATCCGCTCGCCCCCCCACACCACCACCGCACCGGGTGGATCATTGGACAGGGCTTCGGCGATCACCCGGAGCTGGCGCAGGAGCTCGATCGACAAGGCATTGGCCTTGGGGCGGTCGATACGCACGAGCGCCACGCCATCGTCGCGCCGTTCGACCGTGACGTATGCAGGTTCTTCGGTGCTCGGCTGGGGCTGGGCGACCCCTCCTCGGTCGTTGGCCATTGGAGAACCGTACTCCACCTGCCCGGGCACCAGCGGCCACGCCCGGACAACTCCCGTAGCACCCGCCCGGACAACTCCCGTAGCGCCCGCCCGGACAACTCCCGTAGCGCCCGCCCGGACACGGCCTCGTCGCTCAGCGAGGCGGGTCGAGCAGCCGTCCGGCGCGTTGCGCGAACCACTCGGAAGGATCTCCCAGGAAGCGCTCGGCCGCGGTGTAGGGATCGAGCAAACCGGCGTCGAGATCCTGCACGCAGCGCTCGATCTCCTCGCTGTGCATCGCATGTTCGACCGCTTGGAGTGCCAGGGCAACCAGCACCCGGCGCAGAGAGTGTGCAGAGCGCTCGCGTCGTCTCCGGCCCAGATCACCGGAACGGACCAAATACTCCCGATGCTCGGCAACCGCAGCCCACAGCGCATCGACGCCGTCACCGGAGAGGGCAACCGTCTCGATAATGGGCGGACGCCATGATCCCAGCTGGGAGAGATCCAGCATCTGCTCGAGGTCGCGACGGGCTTCGCGCGTTCCCGGTCGGTCTGCCTTGTTGATGACGAACACATCGGCGACTTCGAGCAAGCCGGCCTTGTTGGCCTGCATGGAGTCTCCCCACCCGGGCGTGACCACGACGACCGTCGAGTCGGTCGCCGCTGCGACCTCCACTTCCATCTGGCCGACGCCAACGGTCTCGACCAGTACGACGGAGAACCCCACCGACCCCAGAAGGCGCACTGCGTCGGGCACCGCGAGCGCGAGGCCCCCCAGGTGGCCCCTGGTGGCCATCGAGCGGATGAAGACCGAGGGATCGGTTGCGTGCTCCTGCATTCGCACCCGATCTCCGAGGATGGCTCCACCGCTGAACGGCGAAGAGGGGTCCACCGCGAGCACTGCGACGCGGGCCACGTTCTCGACGTCCTGGTCGCCAATCGCAGGCCATCCTGCCCGGGCAGCCGAAATGAGGCGGTTGGTGAGCGTCGACTTGCCGGCGCCGGGCGCGCCCGTCAGACCGATGCTGTACGGAGGTTCGTGACGATAGGTCGCGGCCGCCAGTTCCCGGCCATCTGGCCCTCCCCGCTCCACGACCGAGAGCAGCCGCGCGAGGGCGACCCGGTCCCCTCGTTGCGCATCGGCGAGGAGCGCGCCGGTTTGCGATGCTCCGGTCGTCACTGTCGCGTCACTCGTGCTCCGAGCGAGCAAAGCCCGTGGGCCAGATCGTCGTACCCGCGGTCGACGTGCTCCGCCCCGAGGACTTCGGTTTCACCTTCGGCGACCAGCCCGGCCAAGACGAGTGCGGCGCCGGCCCGGATGTCCATCGCTCTGACCTGAGTTCCGGAGAGACGCGGCACGCCGCGGACGACCACGTGGTGTCCCTCGGTCCGCACGTCGGCGCCCATTCGCCGCAGCTCGTCGATGTACCGGAAGCGTCCGAAAAAAAGGTTCTCCGTGACGATGCCCACACCGTCGGCCACCGTGAGCATGGTCACGAGCAACGGCTTGTAGTCGGTCGCGACACCGGGATAGGGGAGAGTAGCGACATCGACAGACCGCAGCGAGCCATCGCTCACCACCTCGAGCCCCAACGGTCCTTGGTTGATCCGGACTCCCATGGACGACAGCTTTCGGATGAGCATCTCCATGTGATCAGAGCGCGCGTCCTCCACCAGGATCTCGCCCCCGGCCAAGCCGGCGGCGGCAGCGTAGGTGGCTGCCACCACCCGGTCGGGGATCACGGTGTGTGCGGCGGGCGCGAGCTCTTCGACGCCCTCGACCTCGATCCGGGAGGTCCCAGCACCCCGTATGCACGCTCCCATCGCGCCGAGGAACGCGGCCAGGTCGATGATCTCCGGCTCGCGTGCAGCATTCTCGATGACAGTCGTACCTTTGGCCAAGACGGCGGCCATCAGAGCATTGTCCGTCGCCGTGTGGCTCGGGTACTCGAGCACCACCTTCCCCCCGACCAGCCTCCCGCGACCGTCGTCGCCGACCCTGCCGAGCACGTAGCCGTGTGACGTCTCGAACTCGGCGCCCATCGCGCCGAGCGCGCTCAAGTGAAAATCGATGGGGCGATGACCGAAGTCGTCACCACCGGGGAGAGACACAGTGGCATGCCCGCAACGCGCGAGGAGCGGTCCCAACACCACGATCGATGCCCGCATGCGCTCGACGAGCTCGTAGGGAGCCTCCGGGACGAGTGTGGAAGCCGATGGCGAACGCACGAGCAGATCACCGTTTGCCTCTCTCGAGACTTTCACACCGAGCGCGCTCAGCATGTCGGACATGATGTCGACGTCGGTGATCCGGGGAACGTTCCTCAGCCGATGGCAGCCTTCAGCCAGCAGGCAGGCCGCCATCAGCTTCAACGCCGAATTCTTGGCACCGCCGACCCGGATCGTGCCATGGAGAGGTCCATTGGGCTCGATGAGAAGCGACGACATGCGCCCTAGTATGGCGGGCTCGGGACGACGAGCTCTGGAATTGATTTTCCACCTGGGCATTCGTCGTTCGGTCACGCCCGCCGGAGGGAGCGCCCGCTAGAGTCACACACCGTGAACCACGCGAAACAGGCACCGGACCGGAATCTCGCTCTCGAGCTGGCGCGAGTCACCGAAGCGGCCGCAATGGCCGCCAGCCGCTGGATGGGCCGAGGGGACAAGGAGGGTGCCGACGGAGCCGCGGTGCACGCGATGAGGGTGGTGCTCCAGACCGTGTCAATGGATGGTGTCGTCGTCATCGGGGAAGGCGAGAAGGACCATGCCCCAATGCTCTTCAATGGCGAACAGCTTGGTGACGGATCCCTCCCTCAAACCGACATCGCAGTCGACCCGATCGACGGCACCACGCTCACCGCGTTGGGCCGCGGGGGAGCGCTCTCGGTCATCGCCGTCTCCGAGCGCGGGAGCATGTTCGACCCCGGTCCGTGCGTCTACATGGAGAAGATCGCTGTCGGCCCGCGCGGACGCGGTTCGGTCGACATCCACCTTCCTCCGGCCGAGAACCTCGAGCGCCTCGCGAAGACGTTCGGCCAGCCGGTGCGCGACCTCACGGCGGTGATCTTGGACCGGCCCCGCCATGCCGACCTCATCGCGGCCGTGCGGGAGACCGGAGCCCGGATACGCCTCATCACCGACGGCGACGTCGCCGGCGCCATCGCGACCGGATGGCCGGGGGCAGGCGCTGACATCCTCTTCGGCATCGGGGGGACGCCCGAAGGGGTCCTCGCGGCCGCGGCGCTCAAGTGCATGGGTGGTGAGATCCAGGGTCGCCTCTGGCCTCGCAACGACGAGGAGCGACAGGCAGCGCTCGACGGCGGCTACGACCTCGACGCAGTGCTCACCATCGACGACCTGGTGAAAGGAGACAACTGCTTCTTCGCCGCCACGGGGATCACCGACGGAGAGCTGCTCAGAGGCGTCCGGTACCACGACTTCGGCGCCACGACGCAGTCCCTCGTCATGCGGTCGAAGTCCGGCACCCTGCGGACCATCGACGCCAGCCACCCGCTGGCCAAGCTGGCCGAGTTCAGCTCGATCCCCTTCTCCTGACCTGGCTGCCGCCGCCGGCACCCACCGCCGACACGCACCGACGGCACCCGCCGCCGCCGCCGGCACCGGTACCGCCGGCACCGGTACGACCACATCGTGCTGGTGCTCCTCGACGGTCCCTCGCTCTCGACGGTCCCTCGCTCTCGCCGGTCCTCAGCCTTCGCCGGCCCTGCCGCCCCCACCGGAAGCAACTTCGAGGCGGACCTCTGCCCGCCGAAGGGCCGCTTCGGCGTCGGCCAGCTCCACCGCTACGTCCCCACCGGGCTCGTCGTCACCGCTTGGGAGCAACCCACGCGCTGCCTCCACCCGAGCCATGGCCTGGGTCTTGGCCAGCTCGGCTCGAGTTGCATCGATCTGGCCGGAGAGCTCGGCCACTCCGGCGAGAAGCGTGACGCGGGTTCCCCATTCCAAGGCAGCCAACCCTCCGGGCGAGACCGGGCTCTCCGCGACCTCGTCGCCGAGATCCTCAGCTCCGGTGCTGTGCTCGACCTGGAGATAGCCGCCGTGGACGGCGAGCCGGAGGGTCCCTTCGTCCTCCGAGACCACGCGTACCTCGCCGGGCAGCACGTCGGTCACCAGCCGGGCGTGACCATCGAGAACCGTGAGGTCCCCGTCGGAGCTCCTCGCCACCACCTCGCTCGCCATGGTGTCGACCAGCCGCTCCTCGGGAGTGACGACGACGACGCGCAGCAGCCCGCCTGCCATCACCTGGCCTCGGACTCGAGGCTGCGGGCCTTTTCGAGGACCGACTCCACTCCCCCCACGTTCAAGAACGCCTGCTCGGGAACCTCATCGAGGTCGCCTTTGACCAGTGCTTCGAACGACTCGACCGTCTCGTCCACGGGGACGGTGACGCCCTTGAGCCCGGTGAAGACCTCGCCGACGTTGAAGGGCTGGGAGAGAAAGCGCTGGATCTTGCGTGCCCGAGACACGGTGACGCGGTCCTCTTCGGAAAGCTCGTCGAGCCCCAGGATGGCGATGATGTCCTGGAGCTCCTTGTAGCGCTGGAGCACACCCTGCACTTGGCGCGCCACCGCGTAGTGGCGCTCGCCCACAACTTCGGGAGCGAGGATGTTCGACGTGGACGCCAGCGGGTCGACTGCCGGATAGATCCCGAGGGCGGCGATCTGCCGGGACAGCTCGGTGGTGGCGTCGAGGTGGGTGAACGTCGTGAACGGCGCAGGATCGGTGTAGTCGTCAGCCGGCACGTATACGGCCTGGACCGAGGTGATCGACCGACCACGGGTCGAGGTGATCCGCTCCTGGAGCTCCCCCATCTCGTCCGCCAAGGTGGGCTGGTACCCGACTGCCGACGGCATCCGCCCAAGGAGGGTGGAGACCTCGGATCCTGCCTGGACGAACCGGAAGATGTTGTCGACGAACAGCAGGACGTCCTGGTTTTGGACATCTCGGAAGTACTCGGCCATGGTGAGGGCAGCCAGCGCCACTCGAAGGCGCACGCCAGGGGGCTCGTCCATCTGCCCGTAGACGAGGGCCGCTTTCTCCATGACGCCCGACTCGCGCATCTCGAGCCACAGGTCGGTACCCTCGCGGGTGCGCTCCCCGACGCCTGCGAAGACCGAGACCCCGCCGTGGTTGGTGGCGACGCGGTTGATCATCTCGAGGATGAGGACCGTCTTTCCCACCCCGGCCCCGCCGAACAGTCCGATCTTGCCACCTTGGACGTACGGCTCGAGAAGGTCGATGACCTTGATCCCCGTCTCGAACATCTGGGCCCGTGGCTCGAGCTGGTCGAAATCCGGCGGTGGCCGGTGGATCTCCCAATGGTCGGCCGCCGGCCCGATGTCGTCGGTGTCGAGCGGTCGGCCGAGGACGTTGAACACGTGGCCCAGCACTGCGTCGCCCACGGGGACCGATATGCCTCGACCGGTATTGCGGACGGGAGCGCCGCGGACCAGACCATCGGTGGGCTGCATGCAGACACACCGGACCCTGCCTTCACCGATCTGCTGGGCCACCTCGGCAGTGACCGTGATCTTCGACCCCTCAAGCTCGAGGTCCACTTCCACGGCATGATTGATCTCGGGGAGGGCGTGCGGGGGGAACTCGACGTCGATCACCGGTCCGGCGATGGCCACGACCCTTCCGTGCTCGAGGACACCCCCGGTCGTTTCGGTGGCATCGGGCGCGATGGCAGTCATTTCGGTCAAGCTCCCTTCGATTGACGGAGCGCTTCCGCTCCGCCGACGATCTCCATGATCTCGGTCGTAATGGCGTCCTGGCGGGCGCGGTTCATGATCCGGCTGAGCGTCCGCACCAGCTCGTCGGCGTTGTCACTGGCCGCTGCCATTGCTCGCTGCTGAGCGGTGAAGAACGAGGCGGCGCCTTCGAGGAGCGCCGAGAACACCTCGGACTCGACCGCTTTGGGCGCGAGCTCGGCAAGGAGGGTCTCGACGTCGGGCTCGAACTCGGTGTAGCCCCCGAGGGCGCGCCCCGGAACAGGCGTCGCTCCGTCCTCGCTCACACGGTCGGCCGGGTCCAGCATCGGGAGGAGCTGGAGCGTCTGGACCTCCTGGCGACCGGCCGAATGGAAGCGGGTCGACACCAAGAGAACCTGGTCCACGTCCCCGGCCACGAACGGAGCGGCGACGGCAGTGGCGACGGCGCGGGCATCGGCGAACGCAGGCCGCTCGCTCATACCGACGAAGCTGTGCTCGACCGGTTGACCCCGGAAGCGGAAGTACGAGACCGCCTTCTTGCCCACGGTGTACAACCGGGCCTCGATCCCTTCAGACCCCAGCTCGCCCAACAGGCGCTCGGTGGCTCGCAGGACCGACGAGTTGTAGGGACCCGACAGCCCCCGATCGGCCACGATCGAAAGGACGGCGACCTTGCGTCTTGCTCCGGGCACGCCGAGCAGCTTGGCCGCCGCGGTGGGGTCCCCGAGGGCCGCTTCGGCCACCAGGCGTGCCATCCCGGCCCGGTACGGACGGTTGGCGGCGATCCTGCTCTGAGACCTCACGATCTGGGAGGCGGCGATGAGCTCCATCGCCTTGGTGATCTTCTTCGTCGACTGCACACTGCGGATCCGACGCCGCAGCACGCGCTCCTGCCCGCCGGCCACAGCTCAGTCGGCCTTCCCGGTGTCGAACCCGTCGAGGAAGGATTGGAGACCTTTGTCCATCTCTGACTCCTCGGGGAGCTTGCCCGTGGTCCGGATCGTCTCGAGCAGGTCGGCGTGATTGCCCCGGAAGTACTCACGCAGCTCGGTCTCGAACCGGCGAACCTCCTCGACCGGTACGCCGTCGGCCCATCCGTTGGTCCCGGCATAGATGACCAGCACCTGCTCTTCCACCGGCACCGGAGCGTTTTGTGGTTGCTTGAGCAACTCGGTCAAGCGGTACCCGCGGTCGAGCTGTGCCTGGGAGACCTTGTCGAGCTCGGAGCCGAAGGTGGCGAACGCTTCCAGCTCGCGGAACTGTGCCAGGTCCAGCTTCAGCGTCCCCGAGACCGACTTCATGGCCTTCACCTGCGCTGCACCACCCACCCGGCTGACCGAGTTCCCGACGTTGATCGCCGGCCGCACGCCGGCGTAGAAGAGGTCCGACTCCAAGAACACCTGGCCGTCGGTGATCGAGATCACGTTCGTCGGGATGTAGGCCGAGATGTCCCCGGCCTTGGTCTCGATGATCGGCAACGCGGTGAGCGAGCCGCCACCGCGCTCGTCGGACAGCTTCGCCGCCCGCTCGAGGAGCCGGCTGTGGAGATAGAAGACGTCACCTGGGTAGGCCTCGCGCCCCGGCGGCCGGCGCAGGAGCAGCGAGATCTGCCGGTAGGCCTCGGCCTGTTTGGACAAGTCGTCGTAGACGATGAGGGCAGCCTCGCCGTTCTCCATCCAATGCTGGCCCATGGCGCAACCGGCGTACGGGGCAAGGTACTTGAACGGCGCCGGATCGCCGGCCGACGCCACGACCACCACGGTGTAGTCGAGCGCGCCGTGGGCCGACAACGTGCTCACCGTCTGAGCTACCGACGAATTCTTCTGACCGATGGCCACGTAGATGCACTTCACCCCTTGGCCCTGCTGGTTGAGGATGGTGTCGATCGCCACCGTGGTCTTGCCGGTCTTGCGGTCGCCGATGATGAGCTCGCGCTGGCCGCGGCCGATGGGGGTCATTGCGTCGATGGCCTTGATACCGGTCTGCAGCGGCTCTTCGACCGGCTGGCGCCCGACGATCCCGGGTGCCTGTACCTCCATCCGCCGCTGCTCGGACGCCGCGATCGGTCCCTTGCCGTCGAGCGGCTCGCCCAACGCGCTCACCACCCGTCCCAAGAGCGCGTCGCCGACTGGCACCGAGAGGATCCGGCCGGTGGCTTTGACGATCTGCTCTTCCTCCAAAGAGTCGACGTCACCGAGCACCACTGCCCCGATCGTGTCTTCGTCGAGGTTCAGCGCCAAACCGAGCGTCCCATCCTCGAACTCCAAGAGCTCGTTCACGGCAGCACCGGGTAGCCCGGACACCCGGGCGATGCCGTCACCGACTTCGACCACCCGCCCGATCTGCTCGGTGGCCACCTCGGGCGTGTACTGCTCCACGTGGCGCTCCAGCGCCGCCGTGATCTCGCTGGCGTCGATCGTCAGCTCTGCCATCAGCTCTCTCCCTCCGGTTCCTGTGCTCCTCTTCCACTGACCGACCCGTCGGCACGACCCGCTCCTTGAGCGGCCTCACCCGCATCGGAGAGCCGGGTCCGCCCGCCGCCGAACCCCCGGTCGGCCCAGCCGGCAGCGGCCATGTGGTCCTCGAGCAGGTCCAATCTTCCCCGCGCGGTGGCATCCACCTGGAGGTCGCCGATCCGCACCCTCACGCCGGCCAGCAGCGACGGCTCGACCACCACCTGGAGCTCGACCGGGCGGCCGGTCAGCCGGTCCAGCGAGGCCACGAGCTGCTCACGCTCCTGGGAACCCATCTCTCGCGCCGACGCCACGAGGGCGACCCTCCAGCCACGAACATCGGCCACGTGCTCCACCAGCCAGTGCAGGGTGCCGACGAGGTCCCGAGGGCGCCCCGCCGCAACGGCGTAGTCCACCATGCGAGCCGTCGCCGGCTGCACTTTGCCGACGACAAGGTCCTCCACCACGCCCCGGCGCACCTTGGCAGGCAGGTCCCTGTCGGTCAGCGCGCCGCGCAGTGCCGGTGCGGTCTCCACCGTCCGGGCGAACCGGAAGAGCTCGTCCTCGATCTCGTCGAGCTGCTCGGGCACCGACTCCTCGCACAGTGCGGTCGCGAAGCCCCCTACCCGGTCCCGTGACGCCAAGTGCCCGAGCGGCCCCGGCACCACGTCCTGCCCGTCGGCCACGTGGTGTGCGTAGTGGGCTATCCAGGCGAGGGCGGCCGGCACCGCCGGTCCAGCCACCGAGCCGGCAGCGAACCGAACGACTCGTCGGACCTCGTCGTCGACCCGACCCTGGAGGAGGTCGTCGAGCAACGCCCGGCGTGCTGCCGCCGGCACCGCCGTATCGGTCATCGCCGCGCTGAGCCTGGGGTGGTTCACGATCAGGTGCTCGACTGCTGCCGCGCCGGCCGCGCGTTCGACGGCGCGCGTGTCGGGAGCCATCCCGAGGACTGCCGCCGCGTAGCCTTCGAGGCGAGCTGTCATTGCCGCGAACCGCTCCCTGCCGAGCCCCCCGAAGAGCTCCCCGCAGCCGCCGATCCGGCAGCCTCACCGCCGGCGGCCAGTGCCGCCGCCGCCTCGTCGATGAGGGTCCGGTGCGCCTCGATGTCGACCTCTCTCCCGAGGATCCGTTCCACCACGTCGACGACGAGCTGGCCCAGGCGTGCTGCCGCTTCTTCGACTGCCCGCTCGCGGGCCAAGCGCACCTCGGCCTCGGCCGCCGACAGGAGCCGCTCGTACTCGGCTTGCCCTCGGGCCTGGGCGTCGGTGCTCACCTGCTCTGCCGTGCGGTTCGCCTGGGCGACGATCTCTCGAGCCTGCTGCCGAGCCTGGTCGAGCGCCGCTCGGCGCTCCTCGTCAGCGGCAGCCGCGTCAGACTTGGCCTCCTCGGCTGCTTCCAGCTCTGCTCTGATCCTCTCGGTCCGCCGGGTCAGAGCTGCGTTCAGCGGTGGAAGGACGACCCTGGCGATGAACACCAGCACGATGACAAACGCGACCAATTCAACGATGAAGGTCGCATTGGGCACGAGGAAATCGCTGCCGATCATCATGTGCTGTCACCCCCGCGGCGGACCTCGCCAAGGCGCTGTGGAGCGCGGCCACACGACGGGCGCGACCGCACCTCAGTGGGATGCCGTCCAATCAACGTCGAGCCCTACTTCCCAAGTGAGAACACGAACAGGGCGGTGAACGCCAAATTGATGAAGTACATTGCCTCCACCAATCCGACGGTCAGGAACATGATCGTAAACAGCCGTCCCTGCGCCTCGGGCTGCCGGGCTACTCCGGCAATGGTCTGGCTTCCCGCCAGCCCGTCACCGATGGCTGCGCCGACGGCACCGCCACCCAGCGCAAGGCCACCGCCGATCATCGCGCCGGCCAGCTTGATCGCTTCGGGCGTCGTCTCTACTGCCATGTCCTACGTCTCCTTTTTCTCTGTGTTCCGCTTGGTATGGACTTTGGTATGGTCTCTTCGCTGCCCGAGCTCACCGCCTACCGGCGAGCTCGCTCTCCCCCTGGTCGGATGCCGTAGGCGACCCCGCCGCCTCCACCCGGAGCAGATCTTCCTCCCCGTCGTGCTCTGAGCTCATCGCCACGTCGAAGTAAAGGATCGTGAGCAGGGCGAAGATGAACGCCTGGATCGCCCCGACGCCGAGGTCGAACACCTTCCAGACCGGGTTGATGATGAGCACCACCACCTCGCCGATCGGGAGCGACGCGAGCTTCCAGTCGCCCAGAGCGGCGATGAGGGAGAGCATGAGGGCACCCGAGAGCAGGTTGCCGAAGAGCCGCAGCGCCAGGGTGATCGGCTTGGCGATCTCCTCGACGAGGTTGATGAAGAGGTTGAACGGCATGAGGTACACCGGGAATGGGTGCAGCAGGTAGTGCTTCACGTAGCCCACCGGCCCCCGCGACCTCACCGACGCGATGTGCACGAGCACGATCACGAAGATGGCCAGCGCGAGGGGGAGATTGATGTCCCCGGTGGGGGCCGGCAACCACTCGTAGGTGCTGCCCAATCCGACCGCCTCGAAGACGTTGCACACCAAGATGAAGACGAACAGTGCGACCGCAAGAGGAATGATGCTCGTGCCCGCCGGGCCGATCGAGCCTTCGACCTGGGCCGTGACGGCCTCGACCATCATCTCCCACGCGGCCTGCATGCGTCCGGGCACGCCACTGGTGACCTGGCGCCGCAACGCGAGACCGAGCAGTCCGACGACGACCATGGCGGCCACCGTCGCCCAGATCGTGTCCATGTTGAGGGTCAGTCCGAAGACTTTCCTCTGGATGTGGAGCCCCACTGTGATCTGTGCCGCCAGGAGCACGGGTCGAGCCACCAGGTCCATCGCTCAGGCTCCCTCGCCGCCGGGCTCTACGGGGACCGGCGGCAGCTCGGGCACCGCTCCGTCCTCGCCACCCGCGACGCCTGTGGCTCCGACGTGCCCCATCTTGAACATGGAGCGGGCCACGTTCGCCAGCAGGAGCCCTTGGAACACCGCAAGGCCCGCCATCACGCCCACCCCGAGCTCGAAGTCTGCGAACAGGAGGCCAAGGGCGATGACCGAGATGACGCTCAGACGGCCCATGGTGTTCAACGCGAGCGGACGTCGCCGATTCTCGTCCTCGCGCTCGCCGACCTTGGCCACCGATCGCTGGATGAGGCGGAAGTTGAAGATCCCGAGACCCAGGCCGATGCAGAACCCAAGCCCGATCAACGACGCCCCGAGCAGCGCGCAGCCGACGAGGCCCAGGAGCCCGACGACCACGGCACCGAGCACGGTGCGGCGTGACACGGCAGCCACGTCGGGGAGCGAAAAACTGGCGAACACGGCTCTCCTTACACCTTCGGGCTTCGGTAGCCCGGCCCTTGCAGTCGGTCCAGCCGATGACGGCCACCGCCCGCGGGGGCGATCCGGCCACGACAGCCTAGAGGAACTTGCGGACCTGGGCCACGGAGAGCAGCACCGCCGAGACGATCCCGAAGGCCAGCCCCACGAAGGTCAGCCACGGCGCAGTCCCGAGCGCAGCGTCGAGCCCGTACCCGATCGCCCCTCCTCCCACGATGCTGATGGCACAGGCAGTGCCCAGCCAGAAGAAGTCGGCCAGGCGGGGAGCCCGTCCAGGCTGCCCCCCACCAGGCGGTCCCACACCAGGCGGTCCCGCGGGGGGCTGCCCCCCACCAGGCGGTCCCGCTGGGGGCGGTCCCCCAGGGGGCGGGGCCTCGGGAGGCGGGTGACCTTCGACCATGGCCGGGCCGCGCCGTATCAGTCGCTGGAAGAGGAGGGGGCGTCAAGCCGGTATCCAGATGTCACGCGCCGTGCGCCGCGCCGACGCCGTCACCGGGGCGCAGGCGCGCCTTTCGGGGAGTGGCGAGGTGGGGATTTGACACGCTCTCATCATCGCACCCGAGCGGCCCACTCGGCAAAATCGCACGATCCCGCCCGCGATCGCCCCCGGAAGCCCCGCTCGCGTCGCCGGCCAGGAGCCCTGTCTCCGCTGCGGGGTCCGAAGCGCCGGGCGGGGCTGGGGGACCCGAGTCGTCTCCCCCGTTGCCGTCACCCCTGCGGTGGAGGCCGGGGTGGAAGAACGTGTACAGCGCGACACCCAGGGCAGCCGCGCCGAAGGGGATGACGGCGTTGAGCTGGCGGTCGAAGAGGGGGAACAGGAGGAAGCCCGAGAGCAGGGCGGTCCACGCCCACAGGATGAGGACGCTGCGCCGGTGGCCGTGCCCGAGCCGGAGCAGGCGGTGATGGAAGTGGTCGCGGTCCGGCGTGTGGAACGCGGTCCCGTGGGCCGTACGCCGGATGAAGGCGAAGACCATGTCGACCAGCGGGACGCCGAGGATGAACACGGGAATGAACAGCGGGGCGAAGAAGAAATAGGTGATGCCACTGGTGGGCGACGTGACCGGGATCCGCCCCCCGATCACCATGGTCGACGCGGACATGAGCAGTCCGAGCAGCAGCGCGCCGGCATCCCCCATGAACATCTTCGCCGGATGGAAATTGAAGGGCAGGAACCCGAGGCAGATCCCGCACGCCATCACCGCGATCAGCACCCCCACGTTGTCGGGCAGCAGCGTCCCGATCTGCATCAGGCGGATCCCGTAGATCGCCAGGGCGCCAGAGCCGATGGCGACCACCCCGGCTGCCAGCCCGTCGAGCCCGTCGATCAGGTTGATGGCGTTGGTGAGGGCGATGACCCACACGGCCATGATGAGCGGCGTCACGTCCGGCGTGAGCGAGACGAACCCGGCGAGCGGGACCTTGAACTCGTAGAGGGTGACGCCGAGGAAGTACAGGATGCTGGCAGCGAGCACCTGGCCGGCGACCTTGGCCGGAGCCGACATGTCACGAGCGTCGTCGATGAGCCCGACGGCAAAGATGGCAGCGGCCGCCAGGACCACGCCCATGGGCTCCGACGAGCTGGCGAAAACCGCTCGGAGCGCCGGGATGTTGGCAGCGGCGATCATCGCCACGAGAAAGCCGACGAACATTGCCGCTCCCCCGCCGTAGGGGGTGGGACGCTCGTGCACCCTGCGTTCGTCGGGCATTGCGACGAGCCCGGCCTTGGCCGATAGCCACCGGGCGGGTGCGCAGCACAGCGCCGTCACCCCGGCGGCCACCACCAGGACCACGACGTACCACCCGATCGGCGGCATGGTGCCAGCTCCCACCGCCGCGGCCTCGGCTCAGCCCGGGTCGCGCGACCCGGCGATCGACGGGTACGGGGGGAACTCCGAGCACAGCGCGGCAACCTCCGCCCGTACCTCTCGCACTTTGCCCTCGTCATGGCGGTGGCGCAGCACCTGGGCGAGGAGCGACGCGATCCGGCCCATCTCCGCCGACCGCATGCCTGCCGTGGTCTCGGCCGCCGTGCCGAGCCTCAGTCCTGACGTGACGAACGGCGAACGGGGATCGTCGGGGATCGTGTTGCGGTTGCAGGTGATCCCGGCGCGGTCGAGCACCTCCTGGGCGTCCTTGCCGGTGAGCTCGGGGTCGAAGGTCCGCAAGTCGACCAAGAGCATGTGGTTGTCCGTCCCGCCCGAGACCAGCCGGAACCCCTCGGCGGCGAGCCCGGTCGCCAGCGCGCGGGCGTTGTCCACCACCGCTGCCGCGTAGGCCGCGAACTCGGGGCGAGCCGCCTGGGCAAACGCCACCGCCTTGGCGGCGACCACGTGCTCGAGCGGGCCGCCCTGGAGGCCGGGGAAGACGGCGCTGTCGATCTTCTTGGCCAGCTCGGCGCGGCACAAGATGGCGGCCCCCCGAGGACCCCGCAGCGTCTTGTGCGTCGTAAAGGTCACGACGTCCGCGATGCCCACAGGGCTCGGGTGCGCCCTCCCGGCGATGAGCCCCATCGGGTGGGCAGCGTCGAACATGAACAGCGCGCCGACCGCATCGGCGATCTCCCGGAACGGCACCGGATCGATCACCCGCGAGTAGGCGGTGGAGCCCGCCACGATCAGCTTGGGCTGCTCGGACTTGGCCAGGTCTGCCACTTGGTCGAAGTCGATCACCTCGCCGGCACCGCCCGCACCCGCGGCACCGCCCGGACCCGCGGCACCGCCCGGACCCGCGGCACCGCCCGCAGCGGGGGTGACCCCGTACGCCACGAACCGCCAGATCTTGGACGTGATGGAGGCCGGCGAGCCGTGGGTCAGGTGCCCGCCGTGGTCGAGGCGCATGGCCAACACCGTGTCCCCTGGCTCCAGCAGTGCCTGGTAGGCGGCCAGGTTCGCATTCGCGCCGGCATGAGGCTGCACGTTGGCGTGCTCGGCCCCGAAGAGCGCCATCGCCCGATCCCGGGCCAAGTCCTCGACCTCGTCGATCACCTGGTTGCCCCCGTAGTACCGCCGGCCCGGATAGCCCTCGGCGTACTTGTTGGTGAGCACCGAGCCCGATGCCGCGAGGACCTCGGGCGAGGTGAAGTTCTCCGACGCGATGAGCTGGAGCGTCGTCGACTGCCGGTCCATCTCGGCCGCCAGGAGGCGGGCGATCTCGGGGTCGCCCGCCAGCCAGCCGTCGAACGGCGGTTGCCGGTCGAACTGCGACCCGTCGAGCTGCGACCCGTCGACCGGGCTCACGAGCGCCCCCCTGCGGCATCGTGCCCACCGAGTGCGTCGCGGCCGGCGAGCTCGTCGAGCGCGGCGAGCTCGTCGACCCGGCGGTCGTGACGGCCGTGCTCGGGCTCGGCCGCCAAGAACGCGTCGATGGCGTCGAACGCGGTGAGCTCCCCGGTGGTGCGCCCGCCCATGCACACGACGTTGGCGTGGTTGTGCCGGCGGGCGAGCGACGCAGTGGTGACGTCGTGGACGACCGCCGCGCGCACACCGCGCACCTTGTTGGCAGCCATCCCGATCCCGATCCCGGTGCCGCACACGCACACCCCGAGGTCGGCCTGCCCGGCAGCGACGGCGCGGCCGACCGCCGCGCCGAAGTCGGGGTAGTCCACCGAGTGCTCGGCGTCGGCGGTGCCCAGGTCCTCGACGTCGTGACCAAGCCCCGAGAGGTGCGCGACCAGGGCCTGCTTCAGCACGTACCCTGCATGGTCCGAACCCGCGGCGATCCTCATCGCCCCACTGTAGCGAGGAGCCGAACAGGCCTCCGGGCAGAAATGCCGACCGCCCGGCAGGCCCGCTACGCTCCCGGTCCGTGGCTCTCGACCCTCGCACCCCGGTGGTGGTCGGCGCCGGCCAGATCACCAACCGGCCCGATCCGTCCATCGCCGTCGGCACACGGCCCGATCCGGTGGCTCTCATGGCCCAGGCCCTGCGGGCAGCCGCCGAGGACTGCGACGGGGCTCCTCCCGGCGGGCTTGCACCGGCCGGCCGCCGGCTGCTGGAGCGGGCCGGCAGCATGCGGCTCATGGGCATCCTCACGTGGCGGATCCCCAATCCGGGGCTGGCGGTCGCCGCCGCGCTCGGCATCGAGCCGGCCGAACAGCTCCTCACGGCCGTCGGCGGGAACATGCCCCAGACGCTCCTCCACGACACGGCGAGGGCCATCGCCCGCGGCGACCTCGACGTGGCACTGATCACCGGAGCCGAATGCGCCTACACCCAGCACGCCGCCCGCCGGGCAGCCGGGGGCACCGCCTTGCACTGGCCGACCCAGGCCGAGGGCAGCACTCCGGCGCCCACGCCGTTCGGCACGGACCGCAGCCCGGTGACCGACCAAGAGGCCGCCCGCGGCATCCTGCTGCCGATCCACGCCTACCCCCTCTTGGAGAACGCCCTACGAGGAGCCAACGGCTGGACGCTCGAGGAGCACCGGGACCGCTTCGGCGGGCTGTGGTCCAGGTTCTCCGAGGTGGCGGCCAAGAACCCCTACGCCTGGTTCCGTGAGGCCCGGACCGCCGAGGAGATCACCGCGCCCGGACCGCAGAACCGTCCCGTGGCATTCCCCTACCAGAAGCTCTGCACCGCCAACCTCCAGGTGGACCAAAGTGCGGCGCTGATCTGCTGCTCGGTCGAGGCCGCCCGGGCAGCCGGGGTCCCCGAGGACCGCTGGGTCTTCCCCCTGGCCGGAGCCGACGCCCACGACCACTGGTTCCTCTCCGAGCGCGCCGAGCTCCACCGCTCTCCCGCCATCCGCCACGCCGGCCGCACCGCACTTTCCCTCGCAGGGGTGGGGATCGACGACATCGGCCCGGTGGACCTGTACTCGTGCTTCCCCTGCGCCGTCCAGATCTCTGCACCCGAGCTCGGCCTGCCGCTGGACGACCCGGGGCGCCCGCTCACCATCACGGGCGGGCTGACGTTCGCCGGGGGTCCGGGCAACAACTACACGACGCACGGGATCGCCACGATGGTCGGCCGCCTGCGCGAGGCCCCGGGCACCGTCGGGCTCGTCACCGGGCTCGGCTGGTACGCGACCAAGCACGCGGTGGGCGTCTACGCCTCGCGGCCGCCGGCCCACGACGGGCGCGACGGCTTCCGCTGGGAAGACGTCCAGGCTGCCGTCGACGCCGAGCCTTCGTGCCCGGTGGACGCCGCGGCGAGCGGCCCCGTGACGGTGGAGACCTACACCGTGGTCTACGGACGTGAGGGCGTGCCCGAACGAGGGATCGCGGCCTGCCGCACGCCGGCGGGGGCCCGGACCTGGGCCACCATCGACGACCGGGACGCCATGGGCGAGCTCACCACCACCGAGGGCATCGGCCGGTCGGGGACCCTCGACGCGGCCGGGGTCCTCACGCTCGCCTAACGCTCGCCTAACGCTCGGCCAGCGCAGCCTCGATCAGGTCCCAGGGCACTCCGCCCTCGCGCACGCAGACCGGCCGCGACGCGGTGCAGTCCACCACGGTGGACGGCACGCCGTCGCAGCGCCCGCCGTCGACGACAACGGCCACCTCGCCCGCGCCGAACGAGGCCGTGACCTCGTCGGGGGTCGTGCAGGGCGGGCGGCCGTGGAGGTTGGCACTGGTGACCGCCAGCGGACCGGCTTGGGTGCAGATCGCCCGGACGAGCTCGTGGCGGGGCAGGCGGACGCCCACGGTGCCCCCGCTGCCGAGACGCTCGCCCAGGTCCGCGACGGCCGGGACGACCACGGTGAGCGGCCCGGGCCAGAAGGCCGCTGCCAGCGTCTCGGCGGCCCGGGGCCATCCTGCGCTCACGTCGGCGACCTGGCGCCGGTGGCCCACCAGCACGGGCAGGGCGAGGTCCCGCGGCCGTCCTTTCGCGGCGAAGATCGCCGCCAGCGCGCCCGGGCGATCGATCCGGGCGGCCAGCCCGTAGACCGTGTCGGTCGGGAGCGCGACGATCCCGCCGGCGTCGAGCGCTTCGAGCGCGGCCGCCGTGTTCACGGTGTGGGCACCCGCCCGACCACGGCGCGAGAGCGCCCGGCCAGGTCCGGCGCGACCCGGACTTCGGCCAAGCCGGCCCGCCGGGCCGCCGACACCGCCGCGCCGGCCTGGTGGGGCGCGATCTCGACCACGACAGCGCCGTGCCTGGCCAGCCACGGGACGGCGCCGGTCACGACGGCTTCGACCCCGGCAAACCCCGGCGTCCCGTCGCTCCCGGGCCCCGACACGAGGGCGCCGAACGGTTCGCAACGGACCTCGGGGTCGAGCGCCCCCCACTCCTCGGGGCTCACGTAGGGCGGGTTGGACACGACCAGGTCCACCTGCCCGCGCAGCGCGTCGGGGAACGGGTCGAACCACGAGCCCGGCACGAGCCGGACCCGTGCTTCCACCCCGGGCACCGCCCGGTCGACGCGGGCGACGTTCTCGGCTGCCAGCTCCAGCGCCACCGGGTCGGCATCGCTCGCCCAGAGCACGGCGCCGGGCCGCTCCGCGGCCACCGCCAGGGCGATGGCACCCGACCCGGTGCCCACGTCCACCACGACCGGGTCGCTGCGGGCGCCGAGCACGTCCAGTGCCGCTTCGACGACCTGCTCGGTCTCCGGACGCGGGATCAGCGCCCGGCGGTCCACGGTCAGCTCCAACGTCCTGAATGACCACTCCCCGAGCACGTACTGGAGCGGCTCCCCGCGCAGCCGGGCCTCGGCGAGCTCGCGGGCCCGGGCGCAGACCCGGTCGTCGCCTCCGCCGGCGGCCAGCGCGTGGGCGACCACCCAGCGGGCCTCGGACGCCGAACCGAGCAGCGCGGCCATCGAGCGTTCGAGCTGACCGGGCGTCACGGCTCGCCGGCGAGCTGGCGGGAGCGGCGATCGGCGAGCAGCGCGTCGGTGAACTGGTCGAGGTCGCCGGCAAGCACCTGGTCCAGCTTGTAGAGGGTGAGGCCGATGCGATGATCAGTCACCCGGTTCTCACGGTAGTTGTAGGTGCGCACCTTCTCGGACCGCCCACCCCCGCCGACCTGGCGGCGACGCTCGGCCGAGAGCTCCAGCTCCCGGCGGTCCTCCTCGGCCTTGCGGACGCGCGCCCGTAGGACGGTCATGGCTTTGGCCCGGTTCTTGATCTGGCTCTTCTCGTCCTGCATCGAGACCACGATCCCGGTGGGGAGGTGGGTGATGCGCACGGCAGAGTCGGTGGTGTTGACCGACTGGCCTCCGGGGCCGGTGGAGCGGAACACGTCGATCTTGAGGTCGGAGGGGTCGATGGACACGTCGAGCTCGTCGGCTTCGGGCAGCACGGTCACCGTGGCCGCCGAGGTGTGGACCCGTCCCTTGGCTTCGGTGACCGGCACCCGCTGGACCCGGTGGGTCCCGCCCTCGGACGCAAGGCGGCTCCAGGCGTCGGCTCCTCTCACGACGAAGACCACTTCGTTGAGCCCGTCGCGCTCCGACGGGCTCTGCGAGAGCACTTCGAGTCCCCAGCCCCGCCGGGCGGCGAACCGGGAGTACATCTCGAACAGGTCGCGGGCGAACAGATTGGCCTCCTCCCCGCCCTCGGCGCCGCGGATCTCGACGATGACGCTGCGTCCGTCACCGGGGTCCTTGGGCTGGAGGAGGCCGACCAGGCGCTCGGAGAGGCGGGCGATCGCCGCTTCAGCTGTGTCGACTTCGGCTTGGAGCACCTGGCGGTCCTCGCCCGAGGAGCCTTCGAGCATCTCTCGCCCGGTGTCCAAGTCGGACCTGGCCTGGACCAGGGAGCGCCACACCCCGACCACCTCGCTGAGCTCGTGATGGCGGCGCGAAAGGTCGCGCAGGCGCGCCGGGTCCGACGCGGCGTCGGGGTCGGCGAGGTCGTGCTCGACGACGTCGAGCTCCTGCTCGAGCACGGCCATGCGGGCATCGAGGCCGGGATCGTGATCCACAGGTCAGCTCCGGCTGACGCCGGGCGTGCCGGCCGCCGTCAGCGGCGGGCCGGCTTCTTGGCGCCGCGGGTGCCGTAGCGGCGCTGGAAGCGCTCGACGCGACCGCCGGAGTCCACGAGCTTCTGCTTTCCGGTGAAGAACGGGTGGCACTCGTTGCAGAGCTCGACGTGGAGGTCCGCCTTGGTCGAGTGGGTGGTGAACGTGTTGCCGCAGGAGCACCGCACGGTCGCTTCGACGTACTCGGGATGGATGTCAGCCTTCATCGGGTGTCGCTCTTTCTCTCGGGTGGCCGGCGGCCAGGGACCCAGTGTACGGCGGCCGGTACCGGTCTCCGCACGCGCAGGGCGGCTCAGCCGTTGGGCGTCGGGCTCTTGGCGATCTCGGCCAGGAACTCGTCGTTGCTCTTGGTGGTGCGGATCTTGTCCATGAGGAGCTCCAGGCCCGACGCGGCGTTGCCGTCGTTGGCCAGGGCGTTCAGGACGCGCCGCAGCTTCCACACCTGCTGGAGCTGTCCCCGGTCGAAGAGCAGCTCCTCGTGGCGGGTGGAGCTGGCATTCACGTCGATCGAGGGGTAGAGACGTCGCTCGGCCAGGCGTCGGTCGAGCCGGAGCTCCATGTTGCCGGTGCCCTTGAACTCCTCGAAGATGACTTCGTCCATCTTGGAGCCCGTCTCGACCAGCGCGGTCGCAAGGATCGTGAGCGAACCGCCCTCTTCGATGTTGCGGGCGGCGCCGAAGAACTTCTTGGGCGGGTAGAGGGCACCCGAGTCGACCCCACCGGACATGATGCGGCCGGTCGCCGGGGCGGCGAGGTTGTACGCACGGGCGAGGCGGGTGATGCCGTCGAGGATGATGACGACGTCGATGCCCCGCTCGACCAGGCGCTTGGCTCGTTCGATCGCCAGCTCCGCGACCATCGTGTGCTCGTCGGACGGCCGGTCGAAGGTCGACGCCACCACCTCGCCCTTCACAGAACGGCGCATGTCGGTGACCTCTTCGGGGCGCTCGTCCACCAGGAGCACCATGAGGTGGACCTCGGGGTTGTTTGCCTCGATCGAGTGGGCGATCTGCTTCATGACCGTCGTCTTGCCTGCCTTGGGCGGGGACACGATGAGCCCTCGCTGGCCCTTGCCGATCGGAGCGAGAAGGTCCACGATGCGTGCCGTGACGTTCTCCTTGGACCCGGGCATCTCCAGGTGGAGCCGCGAGTCGGGGAACAGCGGCGTCAGGTCCTCGAAACGCGGGCGGGCCTTGGCCGCGTCGGGGTCGAGGCCCGACACGGTGTCGATCCGCAAGAGCGCCGGGTACTTCTCGTTGGTGGCCGCGGGGCGGCATGCCCCTTCGACCAGGTCGCCCTTGCGGAGCGCGAACCGCCGGGCCTGGCTGATCGACACGTAGACGTCCTTGGCCGACGGCAGGTAGCCGTCGCAGCGCAAGAAGCCGTACCCCTCGTCACGCAAGTCGAGCAGTCCTTTGACCTCCACCAGCTCGCCTTGGTAGGCGGCGTCCTGGTTGGCCCCGCCCTGGAGCTCGCCGCCGCCGCCGAGGACCCGGTCCCGGCCTCGCCGCCGCCGTCCCCGGCGGTTGCCTGCTTCGATGTTCCCGGGCTGGTTGGACTGGCGGGCCGGCTGGGCCGCGGGCCGGTGGCCGTTGGACCCTCGCTCGGCCGGCGCGCTGGCCGGCGCGCCGGCCGGGGCCTCCGCCGGGGCTTGGGCAGGGGCTTGGGCAGGGGCAGGGGCAGGGGCATCGACAGGCGAGCTGACCGCGGCGGTGTCGCTCGACGCGGTGTCGCTCGAGTGGACCGTCCCCGTGGGAAGGGTGCCGGTGGAAGCGGCGCCGTTGGCCGGTGCGCTCCCGTTTGCCGCCTCGCCCGCGTGGACCGTGCCGGCGCGCGCCGTGCCTGGGTCGCTCTCGCCGCCGACGAGCACCCCGGTCGCCGAGAGGATGCTGTCGATGATGTCGGACTTCTTGGTGCGCGAGGTGGTCTTGATGGCCATCGCCTGGGCGATGGCGTGGAGCTCGTCACGCTCTTTGGCTTCGAGCACCGACCGTTCGAGCTGCTTCTCGGCAGTCATCGGCCTCCAATCTCGTGAGGACCGCTCCGGATGTGGGTGCACCACGAGCGAAGCGGAGGGACAAGCATCGAGAGCCGGAACAACACCGTGCCGCCCCGCTCCCGTCACCACCGGACTCGGGCAGGGCGCCGGTACCGTTCAAGGCACGCGGCGATCGCTCCGTGGCGCTGGTGGGATGGTCATATCATAGCTTGCGCCCGGACCGCGGGCAACACGGCCCGCGGGCGCCGATCACACCGAGAGCTCGGCCAGGATCGTCTTCAAGTCGGGATCGACCGCCTTGGGCACGGTGATCTGGCTGATCCCGAGGTCGGGGTCCTTCAGGCCGTGGCCGGTGAGCACGCACACCACCGTCGACCCGGGGGGCGCACCGGACTTGAGGAGGCCGGCAACCGACGCTGCCGACGCGGCCTCGCAGAACACGGCCTCCTCTTCGGCCAAGAACCGGTAGGCGGCCAGGATCTCGGCGTCGCTGACGGCGCTGATCTCCCCACCGGACTCGGCGGCCGCAGCGGTGGCCGAGTACCAGCTCGCCGGGTTCCCGATCCGGATCGCCGTCGCCACCGTCTCGGGATGCTCCACGGGGTGCCCGAGGACGATCGGTGCCGCGCCTTGCGCCTGGAACCCGAGCAGGCGCGGCAGCTTCGTTGCCCGCCCGGTTTCGTGGTACTGGAGGTAGCCGCGCCAGTAGGCGGTGATGTTGCCGGCGTTGCCCACCGGGATGCAGTGGACGTCCGGGGCGTCGCCGAGCGCGTCGACGATCTCGAATGCACCGGTCTTCTGCCCCTCGATACGGTCGGGGTTGACCGAGTTCACGATCGTCACCGGCGCTCTCGACGGCAGTTCGCGCACGATCCCGAGCGCCTGGTCGAAATTCCCGCGGATCTGCAGCACCCGGGCGCCGTGCATGAGCGCCTGGGCGAGCTTGCCGAGCGCGATGTGACCTTGGGGGATGAGGACGGCACAGGCCAGACCGGCTCGGGCGGCGTAGGCGGCGGCCGACGCCGAGGTGTTCCCGGTGGACGCGCACACCACTGCCTTGGCGCCGCGCTCGACCGCCTTGGAGATCGCGAGCGTCATGCCCCGGTCCTTGAACGATCCGGTCGGGTTCGCCCCCTCCACCTTGAGCCAGACCTGTGCCCCGACACGGTCGGACAGCCGGGGAGCGGGTACGAGAGGGGTGCCGCCTTCGCAGAGGGTGACCACGGGCGTCGATCCGCTCACGTCGAGCAGGTCCCGGTACTCCTCGATGATGCCGCGCCACCGAACGCGCTCGCCCGGAGCGCTCACCTTGTGTCCTCGGGATCGATCACCCGCAGGACACCGCCGACCCGGTCGACTGCCCCGAGCCGCTCGAGGTCGGCGATGGTGCCTTGGACGTCGCCCTCGCGTGCGGTGTGCGTGAGGAAGATGAGGCGAGCCTCCTGGCCCAGGCCCACCTGCTCCATCACCCGGATCGAGACCTTGTGCTCCCCAAACACCGCCGCCACCGCGGCCAGCACGCCGGGCTCGTCTGCCACGTCCAAGCTGAGGTAGTAGGCCGACCGGAGCTCGTCCACCGAGTGCAGCCGGACGGCACGTCGCCGCGGCGCCGGCGCCGCCACCCCGGCTCGCAGGTGGCGGGCGGCGTCGACGATGTCACCCAGCACGGCGCTCGCAGTCGGGCGTCCTCCCGCGCCACGCCCGTAGAGCATGAGCTCGCCGCTGGCCTCTCCCTCGACGAAGACGGCGTTGAAGGCACCCCTCACCGATGCAAGGGGGTGGGAGCGGGGCACCATCGCCGGGTGCACCCGCACCGAGATCTCCGGCCCTCCGCCGACCAGCTCGGCCACGGCGAGGAGCTTCACCACGTACCCCAGGCGGTCTGCGAACGCGACGTCCGCGGCGCGCACCCCGCTGATCCCCTGGCGCCAGACGTCGGCGGCGGAGACCGCGCTGCCGAACGCAAGGCCTGCGAGGATCGCGGCCTTGGCCGCGGCGTCGTGACCTTCGACGTCGGCCGCGGCATCCTCCTCGGCCATGCCCAGCCGCTGCGCTTCGGCGAGCGCGTCCGCGTAGTCCATCCCGTCCTCGCCCATCCGGGTGAGGATGTAGTTCGTCGTGCCGTTCACGATGCCCATGACCCGCACGACCCGCTCCCCGGCCAGGGACTGGCGGAGGGGTCGGATGACCGGGATCGCCCCGGCCACCGCCGCCTCGTAGAGCAGGTCCACGCCGTGAGCCTCGGCCAGCTCGGCCAGCTCGGCTCCGGCGTCGGCCAGGAGCGCCTTGTTGCCCGTGACCACCGGCCGACCGGCGCGCAGTGCCGCCTCCACCAGGGCGCGGGCCGGATCGAGCCCGCCGATCAGCTCCACGACGACGTCGATCCCCGCAGCGGCGACCAGACCGGTCGCGTCGGCGGTGAGCAGCTCGGCGGGGATCCCGGGCGGCCGCCGGCGCCCCAGGTCGCGCACGGCGATGCCGACCACTTCCAAGTCGACACCGGTGCGTTCGGCGATCTCGGCCCGCCCGGCGATCAGCAGGTCGGCCAGGGCCGCACCGACGTTCCCGCAACCGAGCAGCGCCAGGCGCACCGGTCCAACGTCGGGCGCGTCGGCGGACATGCCCTTACGGTACTGCCTCTCTGGTGCGGGTCTGGGAAGGCGGGCTGGGCCGTCCCGCTCACTCGTCGAGCCGCTGGAGGTCGTCGAGGGTCTCGGCCCGGACGACGACCCGGGCATCCCCTGTCGAGACGAAGACGACGGCCGGGCGCGGGACCTTGTTGTAATTGGAGGCCATCGAGTAGCCGTAGGCGCCGGTCACCGGGGTGGCGAGGACGTCGCCCACGGCCAGGTCGGAGGGGAGCCGGGCGTCGGACACGATGACGTCACCGCTCTCGCAGTGCTTGCCCACGATCCGCACCGCCTTCGGGCGCGAGGCCCCGGGCGAGCGGGGGAGGAACGCCTCGTACCCGCTGCCGTAGAGGACCGGCCGGGGGTTGTCGCTCATGCCCCCGTCGACCGACACGTAGGTGCGGATCCCCGGGAGGTCCTTGATGGTGCCGACCGTGTAGAGGGTCATCCCGGCCGTCGCCACGATCGACCTGCCCGGCTCGGCCGTCACCCGGGCATCCGGCGGCACACCGGCCTGCCGACAGGCCTCGGCGGTGGCTGCCGCCCACTCGGCCTGGGTGGGCGCCGTCTCGCCGTTCACGTAGGCCACACCCAACCCGCCTCCCACCACCAGCTCGGGCAAGCCGAGCGGTGCGAAGAACCTCCCGACGATCTCGGCCGCCTGCTCGAAGTGGCCGACGTCGAAGACCTGGCTCCCGATGTGCGCGTGAATACCGACCAGCTCGACGCCGGGCAGCAGCTCCAGCGCGGCGACCGCCTCGGCCGCCGCTCCCGACGCCAGCGAGAACCCGAACTTCGTGTCGGCCTGTCCGGTGCGGATGTACTCGTGGGTGTGGACCTCCACTCCCGGGGTGACGCGGACGAGGACGCGCGGGCGCCGGCCGGCAGCCGCGCCGTGTGCCCAGGGGCCGTCGGGATCGTCGACCAGGCGGCCCAGGCGGCCAATCTCGTCGAACGAGTCGACCACGATCCGACCGACGCCGACCTCGAGCGCCCTCGCGAGCTCGGCGTCGGACTTGTTGTTGCCATGCAGCACCAGGCGTTCGGCCGGCACGCCGGCCGACAGGGCGACGTGCAGCTCACCTCCGGTCGAGACATCCAAGTGGAGCCGCTCGCCGGCAGCCAGTGCCGCCATCGCCCGGCACAAGAACGCCTTGGTGGCGTACGCCACGCCCTCGCCCCATGCGTCGTAGGCGGCCCGGCAGCGGGTGTGCAGGTGGGCCTCGTCGTAGACGAACAGCGGCGTGCCCATCTCGGCCGCGAGGTCCACCAGGTCCACGCCGCCGACGGTGAGCCGGCCCGAGCGCCCTACTTCGGCCGTGTCGGGGAGCAGGTCGCGCTCGAGCGGGGCACTTCGCAGATCCGGAGGCTGTTCGAGCTGGGCGTCGGGAGGGCCGTGTGTCACGGAGCGAGGATACGGCAGGCCGCGGTCGACGAGTACGATCTGGGCCAGGTGCGCTTCGGGGTCGGCCCAGCCTTCGGTCCAGGCGGCACCCCGCCCCAGTAGCTCAGTGGATAGAGCACCGGCCTCCGGAGCCGGGAGCGCAGGTTCGAGTCCTGCCTGGGGCGCACGAGGTCTTCACGTTGCACGCGGGGACCACTTCACGTTTCACACTGTCGCCAGTGTGGCAGAGGGGTGTGGCTCTCGATCAGTGTCGCGCCTCGCGCAGGACCGCACCTCATGCTTGCGAGCAGGAGCGTGGCGCCGTCGAACCTCGGGTCGACTACTCGTCCAAGTCTGCTGACTTGCCGTCCGAGTCTGCTGACTTGCCGTCCGAGCATGCAGACGTGGTATCCACCCGACAGGCCGGGGTTCCGCCCGGTAGGCGATAGCGCCACCGTACGACGAGCCGGTAAGAGGCGGCTGCGAACCAGCTCGACGGTGGCACGAGCACGAGCCACCCGATGATCCGCCACTTCCCTCCGAACGCATCGAATGCCCTTCCGACAGCCCGATGGCCTCGCTCCCGTTTGCCGTCGCCGTCGACCCACCACGCCGCCGCCTCGACGTCGCGACGATTGAGCCTCAGCTCTTCGAGGCCGTCGTCACCGAGCAGCTGCCATGCTCGAACGTGCTCTCCGTGGCGAAAGTGGCGCTGGGCCCAGTCGGCGGCAGTCGTACAGAACCCGCAATCGCCGTCGAAGATGAGGAGGGCCGTTGGGCTTTCGAATCGGGGCGAAGCGGTTGGTCCGTCATGCATCGTGCCCACCTCCTCCGGTGGGGGTCTCCCTCGCGTGTCGATGCCCCGAGAACCAACGCAAGTCCTCACAGCCGAAGCGGCCCGGTTTGGGCAAGCCTGCACGGATCTCTGATGCGACGAATTCGGTCGTCGGGGTCAGCTCAGCCGGTACCTCGTCGGGTGCCATCAGGGCCGCGACAACTTCCTCCCGAAGGATCCGGACCTGGGCAAGTGAGATCAAAGGAACCGTCATCAGGCGCTCGGCGAAGAAGGCCATGAGGTAGTGGAAAGCGATCGGCATGCGGACAAAGGGCCGTTTCTTCCCGATGACGCTGGAGACCAGGCGGGCGGCATCATCGAAGGCGATCTCAGTCGGACCGACAAGTCCGATGGTCTGTGATCGAAGGCTCCCTTCGACGAGAGCGGCTTCCAGCAGCATCACCAGGTCGTTTACTGCAAGTGGGCGCACTCGCCGAGATCCGATCCCCAAGAATACGGGGAACGTGTACAGCGCATGGCTCAGGTGGTCAAGCATGTGATCTCCGCGCCCGAACATCATTCCGGGCTTCAAGACGGTCCACTCGCAGATCGACGAGCGAATGATCTCCTCGGCGGCCCACTTCGACTCGTGATAGGGCGATCCGCAGTCGGGGCGAGCGCGCAAGAAGCTGACGAAGGCGATGCGTCGCACGCCGGCCTCTTCGGCGGCCTTGACCACGTTGGCCGACCCTTGAATGTGGACAGTCTCGTAGGTCTGGAGGCCCACCTCGCGGTTGATGCCGGCGCAGTGAGCGACCGCGTCACAACCATCGAATGCTTTGCGCATGGCCGAAACGTCCCTGATCCCGGTAGGCACGAAAGTGACGCCGGGAAGGCCGAGGATCTCCTTTGCCCAGGGTCGATTGTCAACGCCGCGTGCCAGGACAAGCACCTCGTGACCGCCTGCCGCGAGGGATTCTGCAAGGTGGCCGCCGACGAACCCGGTCCCACCCGTGACGGCTATTCGCACTGGGGTGCCTCGGACATCGGCCTCGCCGGGGTGGGAATGCCAATTGGCCTACTCTGCAGATCTTCTCGGGCACGCCAGACCACCGGGATGTCGTGCATGAGGAGCGCGGAGTCGAGCTCGATCGAGCCCGGCGGGAACGTTGCCGTGTCGGCGAAAAAACTCGACTCGACCCGCTCGACTTCGAGTGGTTCGACGTGCCACGCGGAGGTATGAAGCTCCAGGCCCTCGAAACACCCCGCGTGACCAGTGGGCGAATAGCCCAGTGGCGAGCCTTCGAAGAACGACGAGGCCTCTTCGAGGGAGTTGAAGACCGATCCAGCGCCGAAATCGCTGACCCGCTTTGCGCTGGCCGCGACACCGACCATGCCGTCGAGGCTCCTGTAAGCCACCTCGACGCGCTCTGTGGTCTCGCCGACTTGGAAGCGGGCACGATGGTGCGCGCCCGGGAAGAGCCGACCCCCGAGCAAGACGGTGAGAAGCGAGGAGGTATCCCTCCGTGGGATATAGACGCCTCGACAGGGACGACCGGGCCCATCCCATTCCACCGCGATCCGGTGAGCCGCGTTCTCCGTCGTCACACCGAAGGACGCGGGCATGCCAAACGGACGGAGCTTGCCGAGGCGGATGAGGCAGATCCCAGCGATACCTACGCCGTCGACCAACTGGGGACGGAACGGCGAGGGGACGATCGCTTCGAGGACCCTCGGGTCGATTCGGTAGTTGATCAGGAGTCGCCGGTCGATCGTGCCCGTCATTGCTGGTGCTCGCGTCATCGGTCGACACCTGGCGCCGGTACCTTCTTGCGCTTGTGGCGCATGACGGCCTGTTCGGGGCACACCACTGACAAGAAATTTCCCACCGACGTCGCGAGGCGCTCCCCGACCAGGGAGTAGTAGATCCGGTTGCCCTCTCGGCGTTCCTGCACGAGCCCGGCACTCTTGAGAACGGTCAGGTGCCGGGAGATTGACGGCCCGCTGACGGGGAATGCCGAGGCAATCTCGCCGGCCGAGAGCTCTCCTGCTCGCAGGTCCTGGAGGATCTGGCGCCTGGTCGGATCGGCCAACGCACGGAACACGCCTGATTCCATATCTTCCATAGTAGCTATTTAGTCATATATCTAGATAATTTGCAAGGCCGGGGGAGGACGGCTGTGGACGCCGCTCCAATCTGCACACGCGGTCCGGTCGAAAAAGGGCTTTTCAAGAGGAGGAGTGGGGTGGTTCCGCACAGCTGGCACGCCGAATAATCGGCGTATGAGTCCCCTCACGTGGTGGGAATTCGGAGCAGGTCCACCACCAGGTGAGCCATCGGCGTGATGCTCGGTGTGTACATCACAAGTGCACAGCGAGGAGGTCACACCGATGGCTCTATCCGATTCTGCCCTGTCCGAGCTGCTCGACGCGCTCCGCGTCGGAGACGGCACC
>DAHWPS010000111.1:0-2749 GCA_027342785.1 Acidimicrobiaceae bacterium | reverse complement strand
AGGGAGCCGCTTGCTGGAGCTAGCGGCGCCGGTCGGCCGGACGGTGCGCCAGCCGTCGAGCCGGCGGCAACAGATCGCCCTGATCTGGACTACTGCGCAGCCGACGCCCCTGAGCCGCGTACCCGCCCGATCGACGGCTCTGGCGCTCTTCCGATTGTGGCGCTCCACCTATTCACCTTCATTGCCCGCAGTCATTTGAGCCCATCACTGGCGTCTACTCAAAACGCTGCCCGGCAGGCTGCGCGGAGAGGGCGGCCCCGTTCAGACCTCGCCAGCACCGACACGAACCCCCACGCACCGCGTACCGCCTCTGAGCAGGGATGTTCCCGTCAGCGTGGGGGTTCAATTCGGTGTCGGAGGGGGGACTTGAACCCCCACGCCCTTTCGGGCACTGGCCCCTCAAGCCAGCGCGTCTGCCTATTCCGCCACTCCGACCTCTCACGGCTCCGACGTGGCTATCGGGCCACGGGCATGGTAGCAAACCACCACAGGCACCGGACTCGGGGGTGGGCGACCACCACGATCCCAACCGCCCGCGGCGGCAGAGCGGCTCATGCGCCTCTGGAACCCTCCGGGAACCTTCCCAAACCGGTCGCCGTCCTAGCCCCGTTTTCCGCACCCGAATCGTCGAAGGGTGCCTGCCTTCGTAGCACGTTCCCCCCGGTGACCTGCGGTGCTGCGCCCTGCTGAAGGGCGGTCCTCGTGCCAAGTGTTGTGCCAACGAGATGAATCACACCCTTGTAATCTCGGCGGTAGTCGTGGTAATGTTGTGCCAATGTATCCGAGGGTCAAACGGGTCCGGCGCGGCAACACGGTCCATGAGTACGTCCAGCTGGTCGAAGGCCGTCGAGAGAACGGCAAGGTGCGTCAGCGTGTTGTGGCAACGCTCGGCCGGCTGGATGAGATGAAGGCCTCCGGGCAGCTCGATCGCTTCGCCGGGGCGTTCGCTCGGCTCGACCCGCCGCCGGTCGGTACCCGTAGGACTGTCGGCCCGCTCCTCCTGGTTGCGCACTACCTTTCCCGTCTTGGTCTGGTGGGCGTGGTCGACGAGGCCATCCCGATGCGGGGACGCTCGCTCCTCACCCACGGCGAGGTGATCTCGGCGCTCGTCGCCAACCGGCTGTGCGCGCCCAGCCCGCTCTACGACGTCGCCGGCTGGGCGTCGTCAGCCGCGGTGGCCGAACTGCTGCAGGTGCCTCCAGGTCTGCTCAACGACGACCGCCTCGGTCGGGCACTCGACGCCTTCGCCCGGGTCGCCGAGGACATCCGGGGTCGGCTGCTGCTCCGGACCCTCGATCGCTTCGAGGTCGATGCCTCACGCCTGCACCTCGATCTCACCGCGGTCCGCTTCGCCGGCGCCTATGAGGGTTCTGCTCTCGTGAAGAAGGGCTGGGCCGCGGACCGGACCATCGCCCGGCAGGTAAAGACCCTCCAGGCCTCGACGAAAGCGGGGGTCGCTTTGTACTTCCGGCCGTACAAGGGATCGAGCAGCGAGCTGCCGGCATTTGTGGCCGCGATCGAGACCCTGGCTGGCTCACTGCCTCCCGGCCTCGTCGTCGTGGCCGACTCGGGGCTCGGCTATCTGGAGAACCTCTGCGCCGCAGACGCAAAGCACGTGGGCTTCGTCGTGCCCCTTCGGGCCGACACCGGCTGGGCGGAGCGGTTCGCCACCGACGTCCCCGGCGGCCTCGACACGCTCGATTCCCTCGACTACGTCTCGTTCCGCGAACAACGACTCGACCCCGCTCGCCGCACGGTGTGGAAGGGGCTGTTGTGCCCGTTTCCAGTGACCGCAGAAGACGGGACGCACCACGACTTGCGGGTCGTCTACATCTTCTCCTCCGAGGAGGCCACCTCGGTCGCTGACGCACGTGAGCGTGCTCTTGCAAAAGCAGAAGAGGCATTGGGCCGTATTTCCAACGGGCTCGGCGGTCACTACTACAAGACGAGGAAACAGGTCGACACCAAAGTCGCCCAGATCCTCACCGGAAAGGTCGCGGGTCTGATCGCCGTGACGACGGGCACCCGGGCAGGAAAGCCGGTCATCACCTGGCGACGCGACGAGGACGCGATAGCTACTGCCGGCGCGCTCGACGGGCTCTACGCGCTGGCGACCAACCTGCCCGACCCCGACGACGGGCCGCTCGATGCTCTCGGTGTGCTACGGATCTACAAGGACCAGTGGATCGTCGAGCAGCGCCACCGCGACCTCAAACAGACCCTTCGGGTCCGACCAGTCTTCTTGCACAACGACGACCGCATCGAGGCCCTCGTCGCGATCATCGGCATCGCACTGCTCATCTTCGGACTGATCGAAGCCGAGTTGCGTGCCGCACTCGGCGACGGCGTAGCGCTGCCCGGCATCCTGCCTGAAGGCCGGGCCGCCAAACCGACCGCCCGTGCCGCCCTTGCCGCCTTCGATGGCCTCTCGGTCACCTACACATCCAGCGGTCTGGTCCTTGACCGGCTCACCCAGGTTCAGCGGGTCATCCTCGCACTGCTCGGCATCTCTCTCCCCTGGCCTGAGAGCAAAGAGGAGTAACCCGATTCGGGTGCGGAAAACGGGACTAGCTAGGAGGTCGTCTCCTCCGGCTCGCCGGCTCCCGCCCTGCCGACGGCGGCTGGGCCGCCCATCGAGCGCTCGAGGATCTGGGAGATGTCGAGCACCGACACCTCCTCGTCCCGCTGGCGCTCCTTCACGGCGTCGTCGAGCATGATGAGGCAGAACGGGCAGGCAGTCGAGACGACG
>DAHWPS010000100.1:0-4516 GCA_027342785.1 Acidimicrobiaceae bacterium | reverse complement strand
GCGTGTGATCAGGTGACACCGGCAGGTCGCCATCAGCCGATGCGCGTTCGGTCAGAGTCTGCGTGACTCACGTAGTCTTGTGCCTGGAGGTGGTGACATGTCTCACCTTTCAACGGGGCCGCAAACACCCCAACTGCGGGGATAACCACGGCCCTCCGGCTCGGACCACGGGCAGGTGTGAGAATGGGCATGACGCGAGAGATCGCTGACGTTGGTGCGCGCCAAGCCATCGAAGGGACGGGACGGCCTGCCCCGACCGGTCCTGCTCTCTGGCCGTGCTTGCCGCGTCGCTCTCCGCCGATGCAACGGGGGTGGGCGCATCAGATCGACGTCCATCGGACGAAGGCGTTACGCACCATCGCCCGTGCCGGTCTCGCCTTCTCCGGCGCTATTGACGACCAGGTACATGAGCCCGGCAAGGGCGGCGACGACCAGTAGGCCGACCAGGACCTGGTTGGCGGTCAGTTGGAGCTGAGCGCTGAGCTGGAGCTGGAAGGCGGGCTGAGCGTTGACGACCAGGACTGGCGGCGTCAGAAGACCTCGCCGCTCGCTCAGCCGCCTGAGGGCCGAGATAAGGTTCGCGCTGCTCGTGGCGACGTCGTTGTGGTCGAAGGGGATGTGCTCGATGCCGTCGAGCATGGCCAGGGACGTCGGGTCCAGCCGGCGGTCGAAGAGGACCAGGACTGGCTTTCCGGCTTGTCGCGCCGCGCCGATCTCTTGGTGGACGTACCGGGAGGAGTCACCTTGGGGAGTTAGCAGCGCGAGCAGCGCGTCGCTCCTGGCGATGGCGTCACGTACCTTGTCCGCCAGCACCGTACCGGGCTGCACATCGTGGTCGGCGCGATAGGCGTCGATCCCCATGGCCTCGATCTGAGCGGCAACCCAGTCGACGACCGGGCGGTCGGCGCTGGAGTGGCTGAGGAAGACCTGGGCGCGGGCCTCCGCAGGCTGGCTCACGAGCGGTGGCATCGGATCTGCGGTCATGGCTCCACCTCCCGGGCGGATATCGGTTACACCTGAGCTATACTATCTGCTTGCTGTTTAGGTTACACTCTGGCTCAGGAAAGGGAGGTCGGTGGCCGATACGCACGAGGTGTACCCGAACGCGCCGTTGGCGCTGGTCGCTGTCGAGGTGCGGTTCCCGAACAGCGCGGGTACCCGTCCCCTGCCCATGAACCTGCAACGATCGTTCCGGGACCTGCTCGGCGAGGGCTGGGTCATCGAGTCGCAGAAGATCCAGCAGCTGACGCTCGCCGTCAGCGCTGCCGGTGCCGTGCCTCAAGCGATGCCGATGCTGACCATCCCGAGGTTCACTGTGCGCGACCGCATGCTGGCAGTGGCGATCACCGAAGAGAGCCTGACGATCGAGGCCACCCGCTATCGCCATTACCCCGAGTTCCGTGAGACCGTGGCACGTGCTGTGGCCGCTGCAGCCGAGGTCCTCCTACCCGATGGGATCGCTCGCGTAGGGATGCGCTACATCGACGAGGTCCGCGTGCCCGACATTGCGGAAGAGGTTCCCTCGGCCTGGCAGGACTGGGTCGATGCCTCGCTCCTGGCCCCCCAGCTCGGCGCGATGAGCGATGCCGGCTTCGTCTCAACCGGATGGGAAGGCGCGGCACAGTACCGGACCGGACCGGACCAGAAGCTGGTACTTCGCTACGGACCCCGGGCTGGTTACGTCGTCAACCCGGTCGGCCCGCTCAAGCGGCCCGCTCCGCCCGGCCCAGGGACTCTGTTCGCTCTGGACTTCGACTGTTTCTGGGAGCCACCAGATATTCCCGAGTTCGACCCGGGGATCATCATGGACACCTGCGACAAGCTCAGAAGGCCCATTCGGGCGTTGTTCGACATGCTGGTGACCGACAAGCTCCTCGCCGAGTTCACGAAGGAGGGCCCCGGTGGCTGACCTCATCACAGCGGATCGCACCCGTACCAGCTCGACTACGGAAGCGCCGACGCAGCTGTCGCGGACTCGGACCATCGACGAGCTGGTCGAGGATGTCGGTCATCTACGTAATGTCACCCGCCTCGTTGGCGATGACGTCGCGGAGGCCAGTCGCCAAGTGAGCGAAGTCCACCACCAGGCATTCCAGGCACAGCTCAACACCAAGGCCCGGGAGATGGCGAAGCGGCCAGCGACCGAGATGCTCGACGAGCTCGCCGGACGAGGCTTCGCCTGGCGAGACATCGCTCGGCTGGTGGGCGTGTCGGTTCCCGCAGTCCGCAGGTGGCGTCAAGGCGAGTCCCCAACCGGCCCGCACCTGTTGGCCATCGCACGTCTCCTCGCGTTCACCGAGATCCTCCGCGTCGACCACCTCGTATCCGATGTCGCGGGGTGGTTGGAGATGCCGCTCGTCCCTGAAGCACCCTTGACCGGGATCGACATGGCTGCCGACGGTCGCTTTGTGGACCTACTCGATCTGGCCACGGGACACGAGACGCCCGAAGCAGCGCTCGACCGCTGGCAACCAGGTTGGCACGAGCGCTCCTCCTCGCAGTTCGAGGTGTTCGAGGCCGCCGATGGGGAGCTCGGTCTTCGTCCGACTGCCCGAGACGACGATTGAGCCTCGAGACCTACGCGGTAGCGGCCGACTTGTACCTGGCCCGAGGTCAGGACGTGAACAGCAGCCGCCCAGCCTTCACCGGAGATGCCTTCGCCGGCGTCCCGATCCCGGGTGTCCAGGATGGCGGGATGGCCATCATCGTCGCCCATCCATGCACCATGCGGGGACCGGAGGCGCGAACGCGCGAGCGCGTCCTCGTCGCAGCGGTTCGCGAGCACAGCCCAATCGGGCGCGAGGCATGGGCAAGGGGCTACTACGGTCTCATGCCACTTCCGGAGCTCATCAATGGCAACTTGCATGTGGGTCAGTTCGACGAGCTCGGGAAGGCCCTGTCCGCCGATCTCACGACCGACAAACGAGTCGCGTGCCTGTCAGAGTACGGGGTGAACCTTCTCCAGCAGCGGCTCATCTGGCACCTCACGCGCCTCGAAGTCGAGACCTTCCGCATCCAAGAAGCGTTCGCACACACCTTCGAAGAAGCCGACCTTCTCGAAGAGTGGACCGAGACGCTCTTCGCGAGCGGCGTGTCCCCCACGGACGCCGCCGCAAGTTTCGAGGCGTTCATCAGAGTGGATCATGGGAACGGCCGTACGCTGCAATAAGATCTCCGGGACGTCCAACGTCGTTCGGCAGTCCGTGTTGCATGCCGAAATGAGGCCCGGCGCCTTTCCGCAGCCTCGACCTGAACTCGTGCATGGGGAACACTTTCAGGAATGGCTTCACGGCGCGATGACGAAGCGAGCCCGTTCGGCCCGGAGCATCTCGGAGGGCGTGACGTAGCGCACACCAACGCCGAGGCAGGCGTTGGGGATCTTGATCTTCTTCGCGGAGTGGGCGACCACTTCGTGGGTGACCACCACGTGGTGGTGGGCATGGGCGTGGGCAACGAGGTAGTAGTCGGCGTCTTGGAGGAAGGTGGCGACCGCGGCCGGCTCGTACCCGGCGCCGTTGGCCCAGGTGCTGGTGGCCTGCAGGCTCGGCACCACGGCGGCGTCGGCTTCGAGGAAGAAGGCGTCGGGTCGTTCGCTGGCCCAGGACGCGAGGTCGTCGTCGACGGCGTCGAGCTCGATGGCAACCTTGTCGATGCTGAAGACGGTTCCCGCCTGGTGGGCGTGGTCGATCCAGTCCCAGAACGCGGGGCAGAAGTCGAAGCCGTAGTGGCGGTTCTTGGCCTCGATGAAGACGTTCGTGTCGAGCAGGTAGGCCATCAGCCGGTCCCGAGCCGGCTGACCAGCTCTTCGAAGGTCGACAGCTTCTTGAGCCCCAGCATCTGGAATGCGTCGCGGTGCAGGGTCTGGCCTTCGAGGGTGCTGACGACGACCGCGCGGGCGAACCGCTTGGACACCCGCGCCGGTTGGGTGTTGAAGAAGTTGCCGCCGGTCCCCGATCGCTCCCCCAAGATCTCGAGAATCCTGGTCAGTTCGTCCCGGTAGGCGGTCTGGTACTCGTCCCAGCTCAGCCGGCCAGCGTCGTGGACACGGCGGAGGACCACGAGGGTGCTCACCTTGAACCTGCGGGCGAGCGACTCCAGCTCGTCCAGCACTGGCACGTCCGCAGACGGCGCGTCCCGTAGGGACCCCAGGGGTACGAGCACCTCGGCGGCGATCTGGTTGCACCAACGCTCGACCGGGTTGGACGGTGCTGCCCTGAGGTCGGCATCGTCGAGCGCGGTCTCGCCCAGGAACAGGTGGACGAGCTCGTGGGTGAGCGTGAAGATCTGGGCCGCCTTGGTGTCGGCGCCGTTCACGAACACCAGCGGCGCGAGTCGGTCGACGAGGGAGAAGCCGCGGAACTCCTCGGGGTCGAGCTTGCGGTGCGTGTTGGCGCCGACTTCGAGGGCTCTCCTCACCGGCAGGCCAGCCGGTCTGTGGGCGGCGAGGGTCGCCCTGACACCGTCGCCCGACCCACCGCAAAGCGCGACTACCTCTTCCGCGGCCTGCTCCGCTGCG
>DAHWPS010000153.1:0-12448 GCA_027342785.1 Acidimicrobiaceae bacterium | reverse complement strand
TGGCCTCTGACGGGGGGATCTTCTCGTTCGGTGCTGCACAGTTCTATGGGTCGATGGGCGGCAAGCCGCTCAACGCGCCGATCGTGGGCATGGCCGCCACCCCGACAGGCGGTGGCTACACCCTCGTGGCCGCCGACGGCGGGACCTTCAACTTCGGCGCTGCCAAGTTCTACGGGTCGATGGGCGGCAAGCCGCTCAACAAGCCGATCGTCGGCATGGCGATGGTCGGGCCGACCACCGGAGGCCAGGTGCTCCTGGTCGGCACATACGACGGCCACGAGGGCCAGTACCAGACAATCCAGAAAGCGGTGAACGCCGCGCAGCCCGGTGATTGGATCCTCATCGCTCCCGGGGACTACAAAGCCAACGCGACACTCGCGACACCGCCGTCGAAGACGCAGGAGAACGAAGGCTGGTACGGCGGCGTCACAATCACCACCCCGGACCTGCACATCCGGGGCATGACACGCAGCAAGACCATCGTGGACGGCACCAAGCCCGGGACGCCCGCGTGCACAAGCAAGCCCACAGCCCAGGAGCTGGGCGCCACAGTCACAGGCTCGAAGGTGGGACGCAACGGCATCTTGGTGTGGCAAGCCGACAACGTCACCATCCAGAACCTCACCGTGTGCAACTTCTTGAACGTGAAGGGCAACGGCGGCAACGAGATCTGGTGGAACGGAGGGGAAGGCTCGGGCACCATCGGCCTCGCCGGCTACTCGGGCAGCTACCTGACTGCGACCTCGACGTTCGACGGCACAGTGGGAGGTCAGACGACCTACGGCAACTACGGCATCTTCGCCTCCACCTCGGCTGGCCCCGGTGTCTGGGACCAGATCTACGCCAACAACTTCGACGACTCGGGCATGTACGTGGGCGCCTGCCAGCAGGCCTGCGACGCCTGGATCCACAACGCGTGGATGGAGAACAGCGCCCTCGGCTACTCGGGGACGAACTCGGGAGGGATCTTCGTGATCGACCACTCGCAGTTCGACAACAACGAGGACGGATTCGACACCAACACCCAGAGCGTGGGTGACCCGCCGCCACCGCAGAACGGCACGTGCCCTGACGGAGGCGTGAGCGCGTTCACCCACACCACATCGTGCTGGGTGTTCATGGACAACTACGACCACAACAACAACAACCCCACAGCACCCGGCTTCGGTGCCGTGGCCCAGCCCACCGGCACCGGCATGACCGTGTCGGGGGCGACCCACGACACGGTGATGGACAACACCTTCGCTACAAACGGCGCGTGGGGCACCTTGATCGTCCCCTACCCCGACACCTCGCCGGGCGGTCCGGGAGTCTGCACAGGCTCAGGTGGCCACTTGGCCCTCACAGCCTGTGTGTACGACCCCGAAGCAGACGCGCTCGTGGACAACACCTACACCCACGACGGGTTCTTCGGGAACCCCTCCAACGGGGACTTCGGGCAGATCACCTTCTTCGGCACAGAGCCGCAGAACTGCTTCGTGGGCAACGTGAACACAAACGGCACCCCGGCGACCTCGAGCGACCAGCCGACATTGGAGCAGAAGCAGGCGACGTGCGGCCCGCTCAGCAAGGCCTCCACAACCGGCGGTACGCTCGGCACACACACCTCGCTCATCAACCAGGTCCTGTGCGACACCGGCTTCGCGTCCTTCTTCGGGCAGACCTGCACATCGACGGACTACAAGTACCCGACCCCGTCCAAGAGCGCTCCGGTGTCCCAGCCGATCCCCTCGACACTGCCCACCATGCCCAACCCGTGCGAGGGCGTGCCCCAGAACGCCTGGTGCCCGGCCGGCAAGCCGACCTGATCCGGTCTCGTCCCCCCCGGCCGCTCGCTCGACGGACCCGGGGGGACGGAGGCGGGCCCCGGACTGGTGACGTGTCAGGCGTGCGATTCTGTGACGTGCCAGTGATGCCCGACCGTGACCTGCCGTGCGGGTTGACCGGCGGATCGGCGGGCGGCCGGTAGGCTCGCCTGGGTGTACGACGTGACCCCCGGCCCGATCGACTTTGATGCCCTGAGCGAGCGTACGGTCGGCGCGGTGCTCGGGATCGAGACGGTCGAGGCCACCCCTGATCGAGTCGTTCTCCGGCTGCCGGTCACCTGGAAGGTCCACCAGCCCTATGGGATCCTCCATGGTGGGGTCTCGGCCCTGCTGGCCGAATCAGCAGCCAGCTACGGGGGGGCGCTCTCGGTCCCCCCGGGGAAGCTCGTGGTGGGGATCGAGCTGAACGCCAGCCACCTGCGGCCGATGCGCGAGGGCGTGCTGACCGCCACCGCAACCCCGGTCCGTAAAGGGCGCACCGTCCAGGTCTGGGAGATCGCCCTCGTCGGCGACGACGGCCGGGCTGTGTGCCGGGCCCGCTGCACCCTCGCAGTCGTCGACGCCGTCGCCCCCTGACTGTGTCGGCTGGCCCTGTCGGCTGACCACTGTCGGCGGCCGCCAACTCGACCTCGGCTGCGGGACGCGGGCCACCAAGAAGTCGCCCTCGGTGCCACCATTGGCTAGCATGGGCACGTGCCGCCGGTGCGACCGATCGGGGATCAGGGATGACCGGCGTTCCTACCGAGAGAAATATTTTTTCAATGTTCCCAGTATACAGAGGTATTACTATAGGTACGACCAGTGGTAATACTAGTAGTGGGAACCAACTGACGCCTGGAGCGCTGAACGGCGGTTGTCCGCCGGCATCGGCGCCGCCGCGAGCAACGCGGACCCACCATGGGGCATCTCTCCTCTCCCCGGCGGGAGCCTGCCCCAGAAAGGTGCTGCAATGACCAACGCCTCGGTCGCCGTCATCGGGACCGGCATGACCGACATGAGCCGTCGTGACCTCTCCCCCGAGGCGATGCTGCACCAGGCGGTGCACGAAGCACTGCGAGACAGCGGAATCGAGCCGAGCGAGCTCTCGTTGGTGGTCGCCAGCAACGCGATGGGCGGGCGCCTGTGCGACCAAGGATGTGTCCGCGGCCAATCGTGGCTCCGAAAGGCCGGACTGGGGGACGTCCCTGTGGTGAACGTCGACAACTCGTGCGCCGGGGGGGCATCCGCGCTGCATCTCGGCGTCATGGCCACCCGAGCCGAGGGCGGCCCGGTGCTCGTCGTCGGGACCGAGAAGATGTGGACCGGCGACCGGGCCGCCACGTTGGCCGGGATCGAAGATGGGCTCCCTGCCGACTACCGCGCAGACATGCACGCCCGCTCGCGGCCCGAACGGAACCCGTCGGGCAGCATCCTCATGGAGTTGAACGACTTCTGGGCTCGCCAGTACATGGACGAGCGCGGCGGCACGATCGAGCAGGTGGCCGCCGCCGCCGTGAAAGCCCGCTCCAACGCCGCCATGAACCCGTTGGCCCAAGTACAGCGATCGGTGACCCTCGACGAAGTCCTGGGCTCGCCCCGCGTCGCCGGGGTCCTCACTCGCCTCATGTGCAGCTCGTTCACCGACGGCAGCGCTGCAATAGTGCTGGCGGATCCGAGGAGAGCAGGTCCTGGTGCACCACGTATCATCGGTTCCGTGGCACGCTCTGGGAACGGTGAGATCGACTACCACGACCGCTTGGCTCGGACGGCCGCTGCTGCCTGGGAGGAGATGGGCATCGGCCCGAACGAATTCGACATCGTGGAGCTGCACGATGCCACGAGCGCCGAAGAGCTGTACGCACTCGAGTCGCTCGGGATCTTCGAGCACGGTGCCGCCGGTCCGGCAACCTCGACCGGAGCGACCTCGCTTTCGGGCAAAGGTCCGGCAGTGAACCCGAGCGGCGGCCTGGTCGGAAGAGGCCATCCGCTCGGCGCAACGGGGATCGCCCAGGTGATCGAGATCGTGACCCAACTGCGAGAGCGGGCCGGGCCACGCCAGGTCGCCGGCGCGCACCTCGGGGTCGCGGTGAACACGGGTGGCGTGATCGAGGGCGATGCCGCCTACGTGGGGATCCACGCTGTCATGGCCGGAGGCTGACGACGGTGGCCGGCATCAGGGTTCGTGGCTGTGGCATCTCGGTGCCGGACAAGATCGTGACCAACGACGACCTGTCGGCCCGGCTCGATACGAGCGACGCCTGGATCACCGAGCGCACCGGGATCCGCGAGCGCCGGGTGGGGGGCACGACCTCGGGGCTCGCCATCGCCGCCGGACGCCAAGCACTCGACCACGCTGGCATGGCACCATCCGACCTGGACGTCGTGCTGCTCGCCACGACCACGCCAGACGCGATGGTGCCCGGAACGGCGGCCACGGTTCAAGACGCCTTGGGCGTCAGCGGTGGAGCGTTCGACGTCAACGCGGCGTGCTCGGGGTTCGTCTACGGGCTCGTCGTCGGTGCCGGATTGATCGCCGTCGGCGCCGGTCCGGTCCTCCTGATCGGCGCCGACACGCTGAGCCGCATCACCGACTGGGACGACCGCTCCATGGCGGTGCTGGTGGGAGACGGTGCGGGCGCAGTCGTGCTCGAACCCGTCGATGGACCGGGCAACCTGCTGAGCTGGAACCTCAATGCCGATGGCTCGCTTCGCCACCTCCTCAAGTGCGACCACGGTGGCTATCTCACGATGGACGGCAAGGAGATCTTTCGCAAGGCCGTGCGCGTCGTGGTCGAGTCGGCTGCACGAGCGCTCGACGATGCCGGCCTTGATGCATCCGACGTGGATGTCCTCGTTCCGCACCAGGCCAACCTCCGCATCATCCAGGCAGCCTGCCAGCGCCTTGAGATCCCCGAGGAGCGTACGGTGGTCGTTATCGACCGGTACGGGAACACCTCTTCGGCTTCGATCCCCCTGGCCCTCTACGACGGCCTCGGCGACGGTCGGATCACTGCCGGCTCTCGCCTGCTCCTCACCGGTTTCGGAGGAGGGATGACCTGGGCCAGTGCCGTCCTGCGCTGGGGGGACTGAACGCGATGGGATCCGACGCGGTGCTGGTCGTCCTGGCCGCCGGGCGCGCCCGGCGCTACGGAGGCGTCAAACCTCTGGCCCCGATCGGAGTGGGCGGCGAAGCGGTCATCGACCTGCTCGCCGCTGACGCCATCCGAGCCGGGTTCTCCACCCTCGTGCTGGTCGTCGGGCCAGCAACCGGTCCCGCGATCCGCTACCACGTCGAGCGGACTTGGCCGGAGTGGATCGACGTGCGCTTCGCAGTCCAGACACGACCGCTCGGGACCGTGCACGCCGTACTGGCCGCTGCCGGACACCTTCGTGAAGGCGCGGCTTTCGGTGTCGCCAACGCCGACGACTGCTACGGAGTGAACGGGCTCACCCGGCTGGCTGAGCGCCTCCGAGGTCACGGGCGGCCCAATTCGCTCGTGGCGTACCGCCTCCGGAATGCCGTGATCGGTCAATCGCCGGTGTCGAGAGGCATCTGTGAGGTAGACGATACGGGCGCACTGCGGTCGCTCGTCGAGCGCAACCTGGTGCAGCCGACTGCAGACGGGCGCTTCCTCTCCGGCGATGGCACCGAGCCGGCCGAGATCGACGGCGACGTACTCGTGTCGATGAACCTGTGGGGCTTCGGCACCGAGATGCTCGACCTCCTCGGCTCGGCGATGGCGTCGGCGGATGCGAGCGACCGGGACGTTGAGGTGCTGTTACCCCAGGTCGTCGGTCAGGCGCTGGCCGAGGGCACCGTGGTCGGCGAGCTGCCGACCCGATTCGACGTGATCTCCGTCGAGGACCGGTGCATCGGGGTCACCCACCCTGAGGACCTCACCCTCGTCCAGCAGGAGGTGGCCCGTCAGATCGGGCGGGGGGAGCGGGCAGCCGTGCTCTGGCCGGTGGCGATGTGAGCGAGGCACCGCCGAGGATCCGATGACTCGTCCCGCACGCCTGGCCGTCGCCCTCACCGTGAACGGTGCACTGGTGGGTGGCCAGGTGGCGGCCGGGATCGTCGCCCACTCCACCGGTCTGCTCGCCGACGCCGGGCACAACCTCACCGATGTGGCCACCATCACCCTGTCGCTCCTCGCCGTGCGGTGGGCGGCGAGACCACGCAGCTCCGCCCGATCATTCGGGAACCACCGTGGCACCATCCTCGCTGCCCTGGCCAACGCTGCTCTGCTGGCGGTGGTGACCGCGGCCATCGTGGCCGAGAGCGTCGACCGCCTCCTCCATCCGGTCCACGTCGACGGCGGGGTCGTAGTGGTGACGGCCGCGGTGGCGGTGGTCGCCAACGGGTTCGCCGCACTCGCGGTCTACGACCACAGTACCGACCTCAACATGAAGAGCGTGCTCGTCCACATGATGTCGGACGCGGCCGCATCCCTGTGCGTCTTGGCTGCCGGCGTTGCCATCGTGGCCGCTGGCAGCCCGGCCTGGGATCGGGCCGACCCGATCGCCTCACTGGTCATCGCGGCTGTCATCGTGGTACAGGCAGCCCGCCTGCTGCAGGACAGCACCGCAGTCCTCCTCGAGTCCACGCCGTCGGACATCGACTTGACCTCGCTGCGCGGGGCGATGCTGGACGTTCCCGGCGTCGACGACGTACACGATCTCCATGTGTGGAGCCTGTCGAGCGAAGTCCGGGCGCTGTCGGCCCACCTGGTGCTGACCGGCCACCCAAGCTTGGAGACGGCTCAGGGGGTGGGCGTCCTCGTGAAAAGCCGGATCGTCGAACCTTTCGGGATCACCCATACGACTCTGGAGCTCGAGTGTGAGCGATGCGTGGGCGACGAGGACCCGTGCGAAGTGGCTGCCTCGGTCGTAACGCGAGAGAACCCCGAGTAACCTTTCGGCCGAAGCCGTCCAGCTCCTCGGGGCTGCCCCCGCGGCGACCCGTTGCCATCCAGAGCCAGAGCCGTGTCGGACAGCTCCGACTCGGGGCACGAACCGGCGGGCTCCAGGGAAGCCACCGGCCCGTATCACGAGCCTCCATCGCCCGGGCTCATCGCCCCGCCCCGACCGGCAAACCTTGCGGCTCACCTGCCGTCGCTTTCGGTCGGCCTTTCGGCTCCCCTCCGGCGCTGCGGCGGGCCTCAGCGACCCGAACTGATCCAAGCGTGCGCTTCGGCGAGGCAAAGGTCAAGAGGCCTGGGCGAAATCCAGATCTTGTCCCCAAAATTCTCGGCGCTGTCCCCAGACCGGGCTTGGTCGTCCCCAAGACACCACCCGTCCGTCCCCAGGTGTTCCCCACCGAGGTCGTGGCGGGCGGCGAGGGGGTCGGGCGGCGAGGGGGGTCGAAGGTCGGTCACGTCATGGGCACGATGTTCCAGCGCTACTCCGGGGTGACGTAGGCGGCATGGATCCCCCCGTCGACCAGAAAGGCCGAAGCGGTGACATACGAGGCGTCGTCCGAGGCCAAGAACGCAGCAGCGGCGGCGATCTCCTCTGGCTCGGCAAACCGTCCCATTGGCACGTGGACCAGCCGGCGGGCGGCTTGTTCGGGGTCCTTGGCGAACAGCTCCCTGAGCAGTGGGGTGTTGACCGGGCCCGGGCAGAGCGCGTTCACCCGGACGCCCTGACGGGCGAACTGCACACCGAGCTCCCGGGACATCGAAAGCACCCCGCCCTTGGAAGCGGTGTAGGCGATCTGGCTGGTCGCAGCCCCCATCGTCGCGACGAACGATGCCGTGTTGACGATTGACCCACCCCCTCGATCGACCAGGTGGGGAATCGCGTACTTGCAGCACAGGTAAACCGAGGTCAGGTTCACCTCCTGGACGCGATGCCAGGCCTGAGGCTCGGTCTCCAGGATGGAACCATCGTCGGGTGGGGCGATCCCGGCGTTGTTACAGCAGATGTCGAAGCCACCACCGGCCGCGAGGGAGTCGAACAAATGACGCACGGCCTGGGCATCGGTGACGTCGGCCGCCACAAACCTCCCTCCCACGCCGTCGGCCACGATCTCGCCGCCTTCGCGGTTCACGTCGACCACGACCACGTCGGCCCCTTCGGCCTTGAACCGCTCTGCCATCGCGCGGCCGATACCGCTGGCTGCTCCCGTGATGACCGCCACACGGCCCGCCAGACGACCGGTTTCCGGCAGGCGGCTCGCTGCCTGATCGCTCATGTCCCTCCTATCGATCGTGACCATTTCTCGACCCGTCGCAGTACTCGCTCCAGGTGCTGCCCGGACCGGTGCGCCGTCACTGCCCCGGGGCCAGCGAGGAGAAGAACACCGTCTTCTCGTCGGTGAAGGCCAGGGCAGCATCGGGACCGAGCTCGCGCCCGATCCCCGACTGCTTACAGCCGCCGAAGGGAGTCGAGTACCGCACCGACGAGTGCGAATTCACCGAGAGGTTCCCCGTCTCCACGGCTCGGGCGACCCGCAGCGCGCGGGCGAGGTCCCGGGTCCACAGCGATCCCGAGAGACCGTAGGAGGTCCCGTTGGCCAAGCGCACTGCGTCGATCTCCTCGTCGAAGGGGATCACCACGGCAACGGGACCGAAGATCTCCTCGGTCGCCGCAGGAACGAACGGATCGACCGTGGCCAGGACGGTGGGCGGAAACCAGTAGCCGGGACCCGAAGGAGCATTCCCGCGTACCGCGACCGAGACCTCGGCCGAGTCCTCCTCCGGCACGAAGGCGGCGACGGAGCGTCGGTGGGACTCGGAGATGAGTGGCCCCATTTGGGTACCCTCGTCGTTGGGGTCGCCAACCTGGACTCGACTGACCGCTGGCTCGAGCAGTCCGAGGAACCGTTCGTAGGCAGTGCGCTGCACCAGGATCCGCGACCGGGCACAGCAGTCCTGGCCGGCGTTGTCGAACACCGCCATGGGCGCCTGCTCGGCTGCTTCGACGAGATCGGCATCGGCGAAGACGATGTTCGCCGACTTCCCTCCGAGCTCGAGGGTGATCCGCTTCACCTGCTCGGCGCAGCCGGCCATGATCTGGCGACCAACTTCGGTCGAGCCGGTGAAGCACACCTTTCGGACGGCCGGATGGGTCACGAGGCGCCATCCTGCAACGGACCCGCTGCCGGTGACGACTTCGAGGACGCCTTCGGGCAGCCCAGCCTCGAGAGCGAGCTCACCTAGCCTGATCGCGCTGAGGGGGGTCAGTTCCGCTGGCTTCAGGACGACCGTGTCCCCGGCGGCAAGAGCGGGTCCGAACCCCCACGAGGAGATGAGCATCGGGAAGTTCCACGGCACGATCACCCCCGCCACCCCAAGTGGTTCGTGGAAAGTGACGGACATCCCCCCATCAACTGGGATCTGCCGGCCATTCAGACGCTCGGGGAATCCAGCGCAGAACTCGAGCACGTCACGGACCTGGGCTGCCTCCCAGCGCGCGTTCGTGACGACATGTCCGGCGTTGGACACCTCGAGCTGCGCCAGCTCCTCGAGGTGGTCGTCGACGACGTCGGCGAAGCGCCGGATGAGCCTCGCCCGATCCACAGGGGCCAGAGCGCGCCAGTGCTCGAACGCGCGGGCAGCCCGGTCAATTGCCTGGTCCACCTCACCGAGGGCTGCACGGTGGACGGTGGCGATGACCTCGGACGTGGCCGGGTTGCGGATCGGGACATCCATTCCTTCTGTCGAAGGTCGCACCCCTCGATCATGGCGCGTCCCGAACAAAGGCGCACAAAAGGACCACAGCGCGAGCAGCAGCCCTGGCCCTCACCCTGGCGCTCGCGTTCACGCTGTTGCTTCCAACGGCCGGCTGCACCCATCCTCGTGGTCGCCTATCCTCGGCGCCGTGGCGACCCCTTCGGAAAGCACGGGGAACGATCCTCGCAACGAGCCTCCTGAATTCAACCTCTCTCTCGCCTTCGAGGCCATCGCCGGGGCCGTCCCTGACCGGGAGTGCCTGGTCTGGGGTCGCCGTCGCCTGACGTACGCCGAGATCGCAGAACGCTCTCGTCGCCTCGCTTCCTACTTCCACCAGCGCGGGCTGCGGGTACACCAGGAGCGCAAGCTGCTGGCCGGCCACGAGTCAGGCCAGGACCACGTGGCGCTGGCGCTCTACAACTCAAACGAGTACCTCGAATCGATGCTGGGTTCGTACCGAGCCCGGGTCGCGCCGTTCAACGTCAACTACCGATACGTAGGAGACGAGCTGCGATACCTGCTGGCCGACGCTCGACCGCGAGCAATCGTCTACCACGCGTCCCTCGCGCCAACGCTCGCCCCGCTCCTGGAGGGATTTCCCGACCTTGAGGTGCTCGTGCACGTCCCCGACGACTCGGGGTGCGACCCCCTCCCCGGAGCCGTCTTCTACGACGAGGCGCTGGCGTCCGGCGATCCCGACGGCCCGCCGGTCGAGCCATCGCCAGACGACCTCTACATCCTCTACACCGGGGGCACCACCGGGAGCCCCAAGGGCGTGCTGTGGCGCCAGCACGACATCTTCGTGGCGGCAATGGGCGGACGACGGGTCGGGAGCTGGCAGACGGTATCGAGCTACGATGACCTGGCTCGCCGGGTCGTAGCCGGCTCGGGTCTCAAACTCGGGCTGCTGCCCCCACTGATGCACGGAGCGGCGCAGTGGGCAGCGTTCATGTTGATGGCCGAGGGAGCCACGATCGTCCTCCCCGAGGACCCTCGGCGACTGGACCCCGCAGATGTCTGGCGGACGGTCGAACGCGAGGGCATCAACACCTTCACGATCGTCGGTGACGCGATGTTGCGACCGCTCATTGACGAACTCGACCGAGCGACCTACGACACTTCCTCGTTGTTCGCAGTCGGCAACGGCGGAGCGCCGCTCACTCCGGCCGTGAGGGAGCTGGCCTTGGCCAAGCTGCCCTCGCTCATCATCAGTGACTCCGCCGGGTCCTCGGAGACCGGTGCTCAGATGCATGCGGCCTCGACTGATCCGGCAAAGGCGGGCCGCTTCGTCCCCGGACCAGGCACCGTCGTTGTGAACGACCACCTCGACGCGGTGCTCGCTCCAGGACACGAGGGGATCGGATGGTTGGCCCAGACCGGGTCCGTCCCCCTCGGGTACCTGGGAGACGCACCCAAGACGGCGCGCACGTTTCCGGTGATCCGAGGCGCGCGCTACTCGATTCCCGGTGACCGGGCACGCCATCTCGACAACGGCGAGATCGAGCTCTTGGGCCGAGACTCGGTCACCGTCAACTCTGGAGGCGAGAAGATCTTCGTCGAAGAGGTTGAACGGGCAATCGCGGGTCATCCCGCGGTAGCCGACGTCGTGGTGGTCGGACGGCCCAGTGAACGATGGGGCCAGGAAGTCGTGGCGATCGTCCAGCTCTCCCCCGGTCGATCGGCATCGGAAGCCGACATCGTCGCCCATGCCGGCGGAACCATCGCCCGGTACAAGCTGCCAAAAGCCGTGATCTTCGTCACGGCAGTCGAGCGCTCCCCCTCGGGGAAGGCCGACTACCGCTGGGCAGCCCGGGCGGCGGTCGGACAATGATCGATGGGGTCCACAACTTCTCTCTGATGCGTCGCCATTGTCTTCCCCGACCTGCCAGCCGCTCTTGGGTACTGCGTCACCCGAGCCTCCGATGGAGTGCTGCCCCCACATGAGAGTGGGGGCGATGAGCACCTCGGCACGCCTCGTGATCGACGGGCAGACGTGCGCCGGAGAGCTGGGCGAGTACCCCGTGACGAACCCGGTCCGCCCCGGCGAAGTGGTCCTCCAAGCGCCGTCGGCGTCGCTTGCCCAGCTCGACGCCGCAGTGGCGGCTGCCGGAAGAGCCCAGGGCGAATGGGGGCGTCTCTCCTTCGATGAGCGCGCTGATCACGTGCTGCGAGCTGCCAGTGCCGCGGGGGCCGCCGTCGAGAGCCAAGACCTTGCCCGTCTCCTCACCCAAGAGCACGGCAAGGTGCTCTGGGAATCCCAGTTTGACACCGGGACCTTGGCGGGGATGGCCTCCGCCTTCGCAGCGTTGGCCGCCGAGCCGCTGGCCGATCGCACCGTGGGGGGTTCGACGATCGTCCAACACCTCCCGCACGGTGTCGTCGGAGCCATCATTCCTGTGAACTGGCCGGTGTCGGTGTTCGGGAACAAGATGTTCCCTGCCCTCCTCGCAGGCAACGCGGTCGTCGCCAAGGCCCCACCGACCTGCCCCGGGTCTCTTCTGGCTGTCGGCGCCGCGCTGGCCGCAGAGCTCCCCCCGGGGCTGGTGAACATCGTGAGCGGTCCAGACCATCAGTTGGGTGAGGCCCTCGTGGACCACCCGGGAGTCGGAATGGTCTCGTTCACCGGAGGTGTCGATGGCGGCCGGTCGGTGATGGCGCACGCCGCCCATGCCACCAAGCCTGTCGTGCTCGAGCTCGGGGGCAACGACCCGGCCATCGTGCTCTCCGACGTCGAGATCGACGACGATTTCGCAGACCGCCTGGTCTCCGCCGCCTTCACCACCAGCGGGCAGGTCTGCATGGCCGTGAAGAGGGTTGCGAACAGTTGTCACACCTCCGATCCATACTGAGCGGTGATGAACTTGGCTGAGTGGGCCGAGGCCCAGAACATCCATCCCCAGACCGCCTATCGGTGGTTCCGACAAGGCCGGTTGCCGGTCCCCGCACAGCGGGTGGGTGGGCTCATCA
>DAHWPS010000065.1:0-8376 GCA_027342785.1 Acidimicrobiaceae bacterium | reverse complement strand
GCGCCGGCGCTTCATGCCCTCAAAGTCACGCTGGCGAGCGGAACGCTTCGTCGTCCTTGCTCGCGATCCACGCGCAACGGACGGTGATCTCATACGTCAGTCGTATCACAACCACGTAACTACGTCAATATATTACCGAAAGATCAGTAGTAATGCCTCCAAGTGCGCTGTGGTCGACCGAGCCCCATCGGAAGCGCAGGGCGCGGCAGCTTTCCATGCTGGGAGTCTGCGTCGGCGTCACGATCATCGCCGTAGGGTCGCTACCGAGCATCGCGTGGGCGGGAATCCAGTCGGACCAGTCGCAGGCGTCCCAGCTTGCGCAGCAGATCGCCGCCCAGGGGGCGACGATCCAGGCGCTCGTGAGCCGTTCCGACCAAGCCCAGGGCACCGAGTCCACCGACGAGGCTCGTGTGGCTGCGGACCGGGCGCGACTCGCCGCCAACCGCCGAGCGGAGTCCGTCGCCGCCGACAGGCTCCGCCAGGTCGCTGTGCATGCCTACGTGGCACAGGAAGGCATGGCTGCCCACACAGCAATGCTGACGATGTTCAGCACCGCGACCGCCACCTCTGCCATGGCCCGTAGCGAGTACACCGATCTGGTCGCAGCCAGCCTCAGCGCGGCGGTGGACGCCTACCGAGCTGATCAGCAACGCACCAGCGAGGCGGCAGCCGCCGACCAAGAGGCAGCCTCCCAGGCCCACGCGGCTGTCACGGCACTGACCGCCGACCAGCAGGCGGCGCAGGCGGCCTTGGTCGGTGACGAGGCCACCCTCAGCCAGGTGAAGGGAAACCTCCAGGCTCTGCTGGCGGCAGCGCAGCAGCGCGCCGTCGAAGAGGCCATGGCGGCACAGCCCAGGCCGCTGCCGCCGCCTCCACTCCCACATCACCGCAGGGCGCGACTACTCTCGCCGCGTCGCCAGGTGCTCCGTTGGCAGGTGCTCCGTCGACAACTGCGCCACCGGCCAACACTCCGACGGCGGGGACGTATGCCGATCCTCTTCGGTCCGTCGCCGCGCTGTCACCCGAACGCATCGACCAGGGTGTCGACTACAGCGGTTACGGCCCAATCTATGCCATCGGCGACGGGGTCGTCCTGAATACGGTGAACGCCGGCTGGCCGGGCGGGACTTTTATCGCCTACCGGCTCACCGATGGACCGGCCGCCGGCCTGGTGGTCTACGCCGCCGAGGACATCGACCCCGCCGTACTTGTCGGCCGGGACGTGACGTCGAGCACCGTGCTCGGTGCGGTGTACGAGGGACCTGACGGTATCGAGACCGGCTGGGCGAACCTTCGAGTCAGGGCTACACCATGGCCCGCGACAACGGGCAGTTCTCGGGGGCGAACTCGACTGCCTTTGGCTACAACCTCTCTCAGCTGCTCGTGTCGGTCGGCGCTCCGGGCGGCGTGCTGCAGAACAACCCCCCTACCGGCACCCTTCCTTCCGGATGGCCGCAGTGGTGATTCCGACTGGTAGCACCAGATAGGCATGCACCACCGCTCGGGACTTGAGCTCACCACATCCGTACCTCATGGATCACCGACTCCTTCCGCAGCAGTTGGATCCCCGCCCGCGGGCCGAGACGGGACCCCCTGTCCATCGTCGTGTCAGCTGAAACGGTCCCGCCGATCCACCGGACCGGGACGGGTTCGGCGAACTGCCGCGTCGACGCTCAACGGTTCGCCTTCGTGAAACGGAACCGCCACCGCGTGTCGCCGACAGGAAACGAGCCCGTCCAGGTTCCATCTGCGACCCTGCCCCGAAGCACTTCGCCCCGGGGAAGATCGAGCGACAGCTCACCCGAGGCCACATGGCCGTGGACCGCGAACGTTCGGGTAATGCTCTGGAGGGTCCCCTTGACCCGATCCCCCTGTTCCGGAGCAAGGGTCAGCGTGTACAGAACCCCCGCCGTGGCGTCGTAAAGCTCGCCGCCCCAGGTTCCTGCCACCGTCGCCGGCGACAGCGTTGCCGCCGACGACACACCCGGACCGGTCGTCGCACATGCGCTCATCGTCAACGAGGCCAGCACCAGCACGCCGAAGTGCCACCGGGTGGTCCTGATTGCTCGTCTTCCGTACACCACGATGATCTCGTCACCACCCAAGCGTGGTGGGCATCCGCCGGCCGCGCTTCGCGTGCCAGAGGTAGGTCCGCTCAAAGGCTCGCTTGGCGAGCAGCCACCGCCGCCCCTCCGAAACCGTCGGGATCTTGTTGCGCGGCGGGCGGACCGGATCCACGGCCAGATAGGCGCCCGTGGTTCCCATGTCGAGCACGCAGCGGGCAGAGAGGTCTGCCGTCGACCCTTCGTGCCCGCCGATCCTCGCGGCGATGTCACCGGCGGCGATCTGGGCCATCTGGTCGGTCATGTGGCCGGTCTTGGGGAAGTTCACCGGCACCGGCGTCTCTTCGACCGGCGCCATGGCGACCGCCACGCCGACGGCGTAGACGTCCTCTGCGCTCTGGTGACGGTAGTGGGCATCGACGGGAACGAAGCCCTTCGGGTTGGCGAGCCCCGGGCTCTGCGCAACCGCCCCGACCCCGGCGAGCGGGGGGATGACGATCGAGAGCACCGAGGGGATCGGGGCCGCCCCTTCCACCTTGACGCTGTCCGCGGTGATCTTCGTCACCGCCGACGAGGTGCGGTAGGTGATGTCGCGCTCTTCGAGCTCGCCTTCGAGGAGCTGGCGGATCTTGCCGGCGCCACCCATGCCCATATGACCGAGGTAGGGCTCCGGGGTAATGAAGCTGATCGGGACCCGGTGGCGCAGCTTGCGGCGGCGCAGCAGGTGGTCGAGCTCGAAGGCGAGCTCGTAGGCCGGTCCTATGCAGCTCGCCCCGGGCGCGGCGCCAATCACGACCGGGCCGGGGTCCCGCACGAGCGTGTCGACGGCACGGGCCAGCTCCTCGGCCTCAGGAGCAGACATCGGCGAGTGCCCCGGCCCGTCGAAGGGTCCGAGGCCGGGGACGGCCTCGTTGGCGCTGCGATGGCCCGTCGCTACGACGAGGAAGTCGTAGGGGTGCTGGCCTTTTGTCGTCGTCACCACCTTTGCACCGGTGTCGATGCTCGTCACCGTCTCGTGGGCGAAGGTCACCCCCTTGGAGGCGAGCGGCCCGGCGAGGTCGAAGGAGATCTGGGGAACGGTGCGCGATCCCACCGCCACCCAGGTGAGCGACGGTACGAAGGTGAAGCGCTCGTCCCTGGCGACGAGGGTGATCTCCGCCCGCTCGGGTGAGAGGTGGCGTCGCAGGGCATAGGCGGTGCTGAGACCGCCGAAGGACCCGCCCACTACGACGATTCGAGCCCGGCCCGTCATCTCGGCACCTCTCGCCACGGCTGTCGCGTGCTCAGAAGCTCACGACCTTGTCGGCCCAGACGGTCCATTCGGTCACCTCCTCGAGGGTCGATCGCCGAGCACCCTCGACGAGGGCCGCGTCGGAGAAGGCCCTGGCGTCCATGCACGTGCCGCAGCAGCCGATCTCGCCTCCATGGCGGACCACCGCTTTCACCATGCGGTCGAGGTGGTAGTAACCGTCGGGCAGCTTGTGATTCCCGAGCGCGCAACCGACCGCGTCGCCGAAGAGGAACACCCGCACCTCGACGCCGTCACGCCGGGCGAGCGATCCGGCCAGGCGCAACCCGTTGTACGAGCGTTCGGTCCCGTAGGGGGGGTCGTTCAAGAGGACGAGGATCTTCATCGTGATCTCCTTCTCGCAGTGCTCGGTGCCGCCCGAGGGGTTCGAACGCTCCGTGGACATGCCGGTTGGTCGGTGTCGGAGGCTGCATTCTCCGCCCCGATGGCAACGGGCAGCCCGGCCTGGCGCCATTCGGGCATCCCGTCCTCGAGGCAGCGTGCCTGGTGGCCTCGCTCACGGAGGGTGGCGACGGCCTGGGGCGCCAGCAGGCAGAGGGGGCCTCGGCAGTAGGCCACCACTTCGAGAGCGGGGTCGAGATCGTCGAGTTGGGCCTCGAGGTGCTCCAAGGGGAGCGAGATCGCACCGGGGACGTGACCGGCCTCGTACTCTTCGACCGGGCGAACGTCGAGCACCACCACCGTGCCGGCGCGTACTCGGGCGAGCAGCTCCGTGCGGGTCACCCGCTCGGATGTGCCGGCGTCGCTGCCGATGTCCCGGAGGATCTGGTTGACCTCGGCCAGGCGCGCCTGTGCCAGCTCGTCGAGCGAGCCGACGAACCGACAAACCGCCTCGCCGGCGGCCCGGTAGTAGACCCGCGTCCCCTCCCGGCGGGTCTCGACAAGGCGTGCCTGGCGCATCACCTGGAGGTGCGCGGACGCCGTCGTCAGCTTCAGGTCCGCGGCCGAAGCCAGCGCCTCGACACTTCGCTCGCCCTGGCAGAGCAGGTCGAGCAGCTCGATGCGCTTGGGATGCATGACGACTTTGCCGATACGGGCCAGCTGCTCGTAAAGATCGGACCGCCCACCGTCATTATTCCCATCTTGCACAGATCTATAGATAACATGGATCGTGCCCGCCCGCAAACCCCCTGGGGGATGCGGAGCTGCATGGCATAGATGTGTGTCACATATACTGAGCCTGTGATGAAAGCCGGACGCCAGCCGAGGTGCCGCTGCCGTATCGGTCCGGGCAGCTTCGAGGTCCGGGCCCGCGTGGAGCGTTTCGTCGAGCCGGCCGTCCTCTTACTGCTCGCCGAGGGTCCGAGCCACGGCTACGAGCTGGCCGACGCGCTCGAAAGCCTCCTCGAAGAGGGAAGGGTGGACTTCGGGAACCTCTACCGGCTGCTGCGTTCGCTCGAGGCGGAGGGGCTCGTGACCTCGGCGTGGAGCGACGACACCCCCGGGCCGCTCAAGCGTATCTACGAGCTGACCGGTGAGGGCTCGGCATTGCTCGACACCTGGGCCGAGTCGCTCCTGGGCAGCCAGAGACGCACTGCCGCACTCCTGCGGCGCTACCAAGATCTCGCGGGGAAGACCCCGAGAGGACCACAGAGAAAGGAACAGTTATGAGAACCATGGAACGAGGAGAGGTCGGGCGAGGGCCACGAGGCCGAGGGCACGGCTGTTGCGGAGGATCGGGTTGCTGCGGCGGCCATGGAGGCGGCCATGGAGGCGGCTGGCACGGGGGCGGAGAGGACGAGACGACCTCCCGGCGTACGTCGCTCGAAGAGCGTCGGCGCGACCTCGAGCAAGAGCTCGCCGACATCACCGAGCAGCTGGGGGACCTCGGGGCCGCGCGGGCCTGACCGGGGCCACGGCTCTGGTGGGACCCTCGACGCGACCGGTCTTCGAGTCGCTCGCCGAGCGCTACGACGCCTGGTACGACAGCCCCGAAGGTCGACTGCTGTTCGGTCTCGAGTCAGCATGCCTGCGCCCGCTCGTGGTAGGGACGAGCGCGCCCCGCCTCGAGGTGGGCGTAGGCAGCGGCCGCTTCGCCTCGTCGCTGGGCATACAGGTCGGTCTCGACCCGGCGGCAGTGCCGCTATGCCTCGCGGCTACGCGCGGCGTGCGGGTCGTGCGGGGGGCCGGTGAGCAGCTCCCCTTCGCCGACCAGGTGTTCGCTGCGGTGGTCCTCGTCGTGACGTTGTGCTTCGTCCGTGACCCCGCCGGCGTTGTTCGCGAGGCGCGGCGGGTGCTGCGTCCCGATGGAAGGCTGGTGATCGGTCTCGTTCCCGCCGACAGCGCCTGGGGCCGGTCGTACGAGGAGAAGGGGCGTACCGGCCACCCCTTCTACCGCGCCGCCCACTTCCTCACCCTGGCCGAGCATCTCGCGCTCCTCGAAGATGCCGATTTGGAGCCTTCCGGTGCCCGATCCACCCTCCTGCGGGCTCCGTGCGACCCGCGCCTCGCCCAGGAGGAGGTTCACGATGGCGTCGTACCGGGCGCGGGGTTTGTCGCCGTCACTGCCAGACCCCGGTAATCGGCGGCTGTGGTGAACAGATCCGACTCCAGGGGCCCCTGGAGGTGCTCCGGACCCGGGGCCGACGACAGGACTTCGGAATATCTAGAGATGTAGATATATTAAAGTAAGAGATGACAACGTTGATGATGACCGACAGCCTTGCTCCGCCAATCGAGCGTAGTGAGGCAGCGCGTCTGGCCGAGCTGCTCCAGGCGCTCGGGGATCCGACCCGGTTGCGGATCCTCTCGATCCTCGACACAGCGTGTATGCCGGTGGGGGCGATCGCGGTCGCCGCCGGTCTGCGCCAGCCGGCGGTCTCCCACCACCTGCGGGTGCTGCGGGACCGGGGGGTGGTTCGTGCCGAGCGGCGGGGGGCGTTCGTCTACTACTGCGCGGCGAGCGACGAGCTGCGTCCCGCCATCGAGGCGGCCCGTGCACTGCTCGACGACACGAGCGTGTGATGGGCCCGGCCCTCCTGCACGGCCGAGGCGGTTGCACCGCCCGCACAGATCTGAAGCGCTGCCCCAGCGGATCCGTGTCCCGTCGTACCCGTCCCGTACCCATCGAGGAGGTGCAGTGATGATGTGGAGTTTCTTTCCCTGGCCGGTGTTGTTCGTGATCCCGACGATGATCGTCATGGGGGTGTTCATGGCCGTGCGTATGGTCCACGGACACAGCGCGACGGGATGCGGTTCCGCACCGTCGTCGCCACCCCCCCGCCACTGGGAGGTTGAGGTCCCGACGCCGCCGCCGGCACCCGAAGACCCGATGTCTACTCTGCGCCGCCGCCTCGTAGACGGCGAGATCGGCCTCCCAGAGTTCGAGGCTCGTCCCGACGCTTTGTTGCGCACCGACCCGAGCCTGTCGATGCCATGGTGGGACCAGCCGACCGACGCTACGAAAGCCACCCGGTGACCGCCGAGCAGGCCGGCACCGACCCGGCCGCGCTGATCGCTGGCCAACGCGAGCACTGGGAGAAGACCCTCGACGCCAACCCGGCGATGTACGGGCTCGAGCCGAGCGAGCCGGGCCGCTACGCGGCGAGCCGTTTCGCCGGTGAAGGGCTCACAAGGGTGATCGAGCTCGGAGCCGGCCAGGGCCGTGACACCCTTGAGCTGCTGCGTGCGGGCCTTGAGGTCCACGGCCTCGACTACGCCGGTGATGCACTGGGCTCGATTGCGGCGATAGCCGGGCCCGAGCTTGCCTCGCATCTCGCGACGACGGTGCACGACGTCCGTCAACCGCTGCCGTTCCCCAACAGCTCCTTCGACGCCTGCTACTCCCACATGTTGTTGTCCATGGCCCTCTCCAGCGACGAGCTCGTCGCGCTGGCCGGCGAGGTGCGCCGGGTGCTGCGCCCCGGCGGGCTTTGCATCTACACGGTCCGCCATGTCGGTGACGTCCACTACGGCGCCGGCATCGACTTGGGCGACAACCTCTACGAGAACGGCGGGTTCGTTGTGCACTTCTTCGACCGCGAGCTCGTGGACCGTCTCGCCGACGGCTTCGATCTCGAAGCGGTCACAGCCTTCGAGGAAGGCGGCCTCCCCCGCCGTCTGTGGCGGATCACGATACGCCGACCGTGACCAAACCCCTCACTGCCGGCTGGCGCTTGAGCGCAGCAGCCGTCGGCACCCTCGCCGAGCTGGGCGCTCCTCACGCCACCAGCCGAGATATGCGCCACGGTCGCCGCCCGATGCTGCCCGATCCTAGTGCCGGTCTGCCTCGACGCCGTCTTCGCCAGCCTCACCCCCGAGCAGCGCAGCCAACTGGCGACCACCATCACCACTGATCTCGCTGCACCCGCCACCCGCCACCAACCAACCCCCGAAACCCCACCCACCAGAAAAGGACGACGACCATGACCAACATCAACCTCACCGTCGAGCTGAGCAAGCCCCAAGCAGTAGCCACCGACAGCGGCGTCGACCTGCTGCTCCCACGGGCGACTCCCCGAGCCGTCCTCGACGTCTTTGTCGCCTCCTGAAACATCGGCCAGTGCGACTGCGACACAACCTTCGTCTCCAAGGTCACCGGCGTGGAGCTGTTCGAGGAACCCGGCCACCTGCGTGTGCAGATCACCGGGGCAGTCACCTCAGACGAGGTCCTCGCCGAGATGGTCGGCTCTGCCCCGGAGATCGCCAGCCCACAGTCCTGACCGCCAGCCCACAGTCCTGACCGCCAGATCCGGCCAAACCAGAAAGAGAATCCTCGATGGCTGGCGAGTTCAAGTGGTGACGGCAACACCTGGCTTCTGAGCTGGGGGTGAGGGTGGCCTGAGGTCCACCGGTCAGAGCGTGATGGCAGGCAGGATGTCCGCTGTTGATCTCCCGCACCTGACCAGTGGGGGTCTACTGGTTTTTCGGTAATATATTGACGTAGTTACGTGGTTGTGATACGACTGACGTATGAGATCACCGTCCGTTGCGCGTGGATCGCGAGCAAGGACGACGAAGCGTTCCGCTCGCCAGCGTGACTTTGAGGGCATGAAGCGCCGGCGC
>DAHWPS010000049.1:0-4468 GCA_027342785.1 Acidimicrobiaceae bacterium | reverse complement strand
GGGCGGACATGCACGACCGCTGGGCCGAGATGCACGCCCAGCGCGCTCGATCACACGAGCAACGCGCCGAGCGCAACGAGGCGGGTGAGACAGAAGCGACCAGAGCTGCCGACGTCCTCGCCGAAGAGGCCCGCGCCGCGGAGGACCGGATCGAGGCAGCCGAGCACCGCGCCGATGCCGAAGACGAACGCGGCGAGGAGGACGTCACAGAAGAGACCGTTCGCCGCCGAGCCGAGGCGACAGCACGTCAGGCCGTCGAAGAGCGTGTCCGGGCGGGGATCGAGCGTCGCCTCGCACAAGAGCGCACCGGTCTGCGCCGGTACCGCCCGGGGCCCGGGCGCATATCCGCGTCGCCGGGGATCGCCGTTTCGTCACCACTGCCGCCACAAGTGCTCGCCAGCCAGATCTGGGCCATCGAGAAGGCGCTCGACGAGCATGGCGCCACCGAGCGGCGCGAGCTCGCCCAGATGGTGGGCGCACGCTACTGGGGACCGGGGGTCTTTCGCGACGCGCTGCGCGAGGCGATCGCTGAAGGCGCCGTGCGGCGCACGTCACGTTCTACCTACGAGCCGGTGCACGACGCTGCACGCAGAGGAGACGAGCAATGACCTCATTCCTGTCCGTCAACTACGAAGTGTTCCCGACCCGACGTGGATCGTGATCGGGCACTTCGCCAACATCTTGTTCATGGTCTTTATGATCTGCTCGGGCCTGGGCATACTCTCGGCGTCCCCGAAGTTCTACCTCGCCGACGACTGCCCGCCGGGCAAGGAGTGGCTGCGTCTCACGAGAAAGGTCGTCTCGGCCGGGGCGGGGCATCCCTGGTCATCGTTCGACACGGAGGACGTATGGAAGCCCGGTGATCACCTCGCCGAGCCGCCAGAACCTCGGCCTCGGCCAGCACTGGCACTGGCACTTCATGACGCTGCAGTTCTGGGTGGCCAACGGGCTCGCCTACATCATCATGTTGTTCGTGACCGGCTGGTGGCACACGATGGTGCCCACAGCTGGGAGATCTTTCCGAACGCGGTGCGGGCGGCGGGCCATTACCTCATGGTCCACCTGCCGCCAAAGATCCCCGGGCTTCCCTTCAACGCCGTCGAGCTGCTCTCCTACTTCGGCGCTTCACCATCGCCCCGTGCCAGGTGCTCACCGGGACGGCGATGTCGTCGTCGATCCTCGAACGCTTCCCTTGGTACACGAGGCTGTTCTGGGGCCACCAGAAGGCGCGAAGCCTGTACTTCTGGACATGTTGGCCTTCGGTGGTCTCATCATCGTGAAAACGGCCATGGTGATCATCAACGGCTTTCCTGACCTGCGGACCGTCATGGTGTGCGGAAATGTCGAGTCTGCCCCCTACCACGGCCAGCCAGATCAGTCTCCATGTCCGCGCGGGGCTCCTGTGAACCATGGGAATGGATTGGTTGCGGCGATGCGCTCAAGCGGGCCCATCGCCGCAAAAGTCATTCTCTGGTCTCTGGTCAGTCCCAACGTCGCCTTCAGCTCCCTTGACAGGAGATGCGTGTGCTCGTGTCTTGGGCGTGTCCATGCAGGATCCGTGCCGACGGGCTCAGCACGAGTCGGGCTCTCTTGGCGAGGGTCGTGTCGCAGTTGTCGTGAGACGTGACCAGGGCAGGCCTGAGTGACCGATGGTCAGCCAGCATCCGTTGGCCCAGACCCCGAGCCTGGGCCACTTCGTCACAATGTCATAGCCATCTCGAGCGCCCTCGACCGATGAGGCTAACGACGCAAGTGGCTGGTGTTGGGAACGGTCATCGGCATTTCGGCGGGGCTCGGAGCGATCGTCTTCTACCTGGCCTTACGGTTCGGCACCTACTTGCTTTGGGAGTGATCGGTGGCTACCACGTGCCAACGCCGGTCGGTGAAGGTGGTGCCGCCGGTTCCGCTGGTTTCAGCCGCCCGTGGGCCATCCCACTCACGGCGGGACTCGGGGGGTTGTTGGCCGGACTCGTCGTCTTTGGATTGGCCCCAGAGGCCGAAGGGCACGGCACCGACTCGGCGATCGACGCTTTTCACCACAACCCCAAAGGCATCCGGGCCCGGGTGAGCGCGGTGAAGATCGTCGCCTCTGCGCTGACTATCGGCTCGGGAGGGCGGGAGGGCACGACCGGGCAGATCTCCGCCGGGTTCGCGTCCCTGCTCGGCCGGTGGACCAACCGGTCGACCAAGACGACCCGCATCGCCATCGCGGCGGGCATTCGGCTCGGGCATCGGCGCAATCTTCAGCGCCCCGATCGGGGGAACGGTCCTCGGTCCCGAGATCCTCTATACCGAGGACTTCGAGGCCGAGGCGCTCATTCCTTCTCTGGTGGCCTCCGCGGTGGCCTTCGCCATTTTCGGCGCCTATGTCGGCTACATCCCGCTGTTCGGCTCCCAGGAGTCCTTCGGGTTCCACCCCAGCGAGATCGGCTACTACCTGGTCATCGGTGTGCTCGGGGGGCTCCTCGGGCGGGCCTACGCCACCGGGTTCTACGGCACGGCCAAGATCCTCCATCGCATCGCCTTGCCCCGGGCAATCAAGCCGGCCCTGGCCGGACTTGCCGTGGGCGCCCTCGGTCTGGTGGTCGCCCAGGTGCTTGGGACCGGCTATGGCTGGGTCCAGCGGGCCATGGAGCCGTCCCTGCTCACCGTCCCGCTCTGGATTGTGCTCGTTGCTCCTGCGGCCCGCATCGCCGCCACGGCCTTTTCGATCGGTTCGGGGGGATCCGGAGGGATCTTCGGGCCCGGGATGGTGATCGGCGCATTTACCGGGGCGGCAGTGTGGCGCGTGGCCTTTGACCTTGGGCTGGGAGTACCCCACGATGCTTCGCCAGGACGACCATCGCCGCAGGGGACCAGCCCGGCATGCTGGTCCATCTCGACCAAGTGGTCGCTTTGCGCCAAGTGCTTTCCGCATCCAAGAAGCAGTCCCAAGGGCGACAAAGGAAGAGGCCTGTCCGCCGGGGGGCTCATTTGACCTGCGGCCGCCTTCCTCTGGTCGACCTTCGAATGCTTGCCGAGACCGTCACCAAGACGAACCGAACTGGGCGATCAGATCAGTCAATGTGCCCCGCGGGCCGCCGGTCCGTCGTGAAAATGGGTGCGACCCATCAACCCGCTAGACCGTCACAGCTCCGCGGAGGTGGGTCGGTCCGCGTCGACCATATCAGCCACCTGCGACTTTACCCGACGACCCACCCATTTTCGGGCCAGAAGCGGTTCGCCGGCCAAGAGCCGGTAGGTCGTGGCATCTGTGGTGACTTCGACGCCGCATTCGGCGGTGCCGGACCGACAAGGCGATGGCCAGCCGAGTGATGCCCTCGGGCAGACACGGTGAGAAGCTGAGGTTGCCACCACGATCGCGCATGCCGGCCAGTCCGGCGACCAGGGCGACCCACGTGCCTGCGAGAGAGGCGACGCGGAGGCCGTCGCGGAAATTGTGCCCCAGGTCGTCGAGGTCCATGAGGGTGGCCTCAGCCAGGTAGTCGTAGGCGAGGCCCACGTGTCCGACCTCGGTGGGATCACGGTGTTGGGTACAGGCCGACAGCGACGAATCCCATCACGCACGGTGAGGGCTTCGTAGCAGGCGGAGTTGCGGGCCTTCTGCTCTCCGGTGAACTCTTCGCCGCGGACGTGCAATCGCCAGCACGAGGTCTGCCTAGCCTATTTCAGGATCTGTTTGCGGAGGGGGTCGAAGTAGGGGAAGTGCAACAGCAGCGGGCTGGTCGGCTGCGGTATCGGCGGGCCGTTTCGGCCACCAGCTCCAATCCAACCCGAAGTCCCTTTCGAGGCGTTCGTCGTCGGTGGCCCCGGCGTAGCGGACCACCGCGTCGCCGATGTCCGCACCAGTGTGGAATGCCGCGGTCCCCGCCGGCCAGTAGCTCGAGCGTGCGCGCCGCTGAACCCCCGCCAGGCCGGCGTGGCCTGCCGTACGCTTGAAGCGCTCGATCCCATGTTGCGCCCGCCTTGTGGCGCCGCGGGAATGGTGGTAGCACTGCACACAGCAGGCGCGGTCGGGCCGATTGGCCCCTGACAGCGACATCGTTGCTCCAGACCCAGGCGATGCAGACCCGAGCGGTGTGCTCGGAGGAAGGGAGTAACGAAGATGGCAGGACCAAGCGACGTTGTACCGCCGTCGCAGCGGCCAGAGCTGCAACCGGGGGGCGTCATGGGCCGGCTCACGGCTGCCGAGCAAGCAAGCGGGCCCGTCGGGACCGGGGTAGAGAGCCTGGGTCTCACCGAGTGGACGATGGGCTCGTCGGTGATCGTCTCGGTCACCGGGGAAGTCGATATCGCCACCGCCGTCCAACTCTCCCAGGCGCTCGGCGCTGCTCTGCGCCGCGGGCCCGAGGGGCTCATCTGCGACCTGAGCGGTGTGGGCTTCTTGGGGGCGGCTGGCCTGACGGTGCTGCTGGTCGCCCGACGGCGGGCCATCGCCTGCCACGCCAGGTTCGACCTCGTGTGCCCG
>DAHWPS010000046.1:0-12298 GCA_027342785.1 Acidimicrobiaceae bacterium | reverse complement strand
CACACCAACTGCCAGGACGAGACCAACGAGGAGGAAGGCCCGCGTCGGGAGGGACTTCGGCCCCCGGCTACGGGCTGTGAAACAACTCACATCACTACGACTCCTCGCCCGTCTCTGATCTTGCAGATCCATGCCGTTTCGCCCCTCGGCTCCAAGGGCGGTGGAATTCCGTCTCGTCGCTCCGGGGCCGAGACTCCTCGACGAGGCCGAGGCCTACGAGAGCGACGGCAGCTACCTGGCGATGCTCCGCCAATGACCGGCGTGCCGGTTGGCCCCCACGTCGCTCCCTAACTGCCAGGAAGTATCTCTACGGCGCGAGCTGTCGAGTAGTAGACGCCATCTGGAGCCAGCGGCTGGCGTCCGATGTCGAGGCCCCACTCGAATTTCGCCGCCGTTTCCCGCGAGACTGTGCTGACGGGCATTTCCATGGCGAAGGTCACGCTCTGGCCGGGCACTAGGCGCCCGACCGGCTTGCAGTTCAGCATGTAGGAGTGCTTGTCGACGTGGACGCTGTTTGGACGTACCAGAGCGAGGAGCTCGGTGTAGCCAGGGCAGCTTCGGAAGTAGACGCTCTTTTGCCCTGGGTTCTCAAGGGTCACCTGGAAGTGGGCTGTCGTCCCACCCACCAGCTTTGTCGGGAGTGTTGAGGAAGCTCGCAGCATGGCGATCGTGCCCGGAACGGGTGCGGGTGAGACGGTCTCGACGGGCGGTACACCGAGTTGGCTGACGCTGAGTGGTCCACAGGGCGCGAACTTCGAGAGGGAGATCGCTCCTTCTCCGTGGGGCAGGACGACTGAGAGCGACTGGTAGGGAAGCTTCGACGTGCCGAGACCTGTCCCGCCTGGCATGCCAAGGCAGCTGTCGTTGCCTCCGATAAAGGTGCCCCCGCTAGCCCCGGGTCTGAGGTCGGCCGGCACGAAACTCGGGAACATGGTCTGGTGGCTCACGTTCAGTCTCACCCGCCGACCGCCCCTCGTAACGCCGTAGACACTCGGGTAGTCGTTCAAGCGGCAAGTGACATGGCCGACATTGGTTACGACGATCCTCGTCTCGACACTTCCCGCTGCCGCGCCGGTAAGACCGGTTCGGAGTCGCAGGTCGGCCGAGGAGCAGTCAGCAGCTGGCGCAAGGCTGGTGGGGGTCGTTGTGGGCGGAGTCACCGCTGGCATCGGAGGCGCTGGCGTAGAAAGCCAGGGAACGACGAAGCCGGGCGCGGCAGGAAAGCTCTTCGGCTCGGATGTCCGGCGGAGTCCTACCAGCCAGACGACTGCGAGGGTGGCCAGCACGAGAGTCGCCGTCACCGCTACCTTGACGATCCTCCTCTGGCGACTCGGCAACCCACCCGAGGCTCTCCGGGCCTCATCCGAGTCGATCGGCGGCAGGCTGTCGATGGCAGCGCGCATGCGCTCTTCCAGAGTCGGTTTCAATTGTTCACCTCCAGCTCGGAACGGAGACGGTCGAGAGCCCGGCTGATGTGGCTCTGGACAGTCGCCGGGCTGACGCCGAGCAGCTCGGCCACCTCGCGCTGGGTCCACTGGTAGCCGTGTACGAGAACCACCGCGACCCGCTGGTGCTCAGTCAACTCCCGGAGGACGCTGGCGAGCTCCGGCTCGACCCATGGCTCACGCCAGTCGGGCGGCTGGTGGAGGATTCGTAGCCTTCGCCGGCGGACCTTGCTCTGCCCGACTCGGTAGAGGTACCCAAGCGGGTAGGAGAGACTGGCAATCTTCTCCCTGTGCTCGAATGCCCAGGCAAGGGCGGCAGCGGCCGCTTCCCGACCTCGCTCGGGCCCGTAGGCGGCTGAGAGCGCCCGCCTCAACTTCGGCTCAGCCCGCCGAAAGAACTCCTCGAAGTCGTCCCTGCCGTCGCTCTCTAGCGCCGCCGACGATGGCATCACACCATATAGACCTCTGAGCGGCCGTCTTTCATGACCATGCTCGGGCTTTTCTCAGTCCGGACTCAGAAGGGCTGTTGGGGTGCGGAAAGCCGGCGTCCGGTCAAGGGAGCAGGTGACAGGGGAGCAACGCGTCAAGCCGGTCAGCAGCGGCACTCGTTCTGTCGCTCGCGGCGATCACGAGGGCACGCTAGCCAGTCCACAAGAGAGCCCTTCGTGCCAACCTGTGAGGCAGACGGCTCACCGCCTCGTTGAGCTGAGAGGGCGGGGGAGGGGCTGACCGGAACCGGACTTCGAGGTCGCCGAGCCTCGGCTGCTGCCACCCTCGCGCGGATCCACGAGCCGATGTCGGCTCCACTACAGCTGTTACTGGCTGCCCCCGCCCGGGTTCTCCACCATCGACTCGAAGAGAATTGTCCTAGTCGCGTTGTCCCTGACGAGGAAGAGGAAGGGCCGGTCGATGACAATGGTCTTGACGCCTCGGGGACTCTCTGCCGAGGCAACCACTGAGATACCCGTAACGGCGGTGGCGATGGTCCCTTGCGGGCTGACCCGGAGATACGCACGCTGCTCGATGGTCTGGACCTGAAGGCCCGCTTTGGGGCTGATGCCGCTGAAGTTGGCGTTGGCGTTGAATGCGCTGGACATTCCCATCGCCGACAACGTGCCGTTCAAGAGGTTGTCCGCCCGGATCGTGAAGCTCGGCATGGAGAGTTCCAAGCTGGCGCTGTGCATCCCATGCACCATCTTTGCCAGAGAGCGCGGGGTCAAGGAGGAGACGAAGCCCGCCAGGCTCGAGCGGGTCGGCATGAGGATGACGGCGCTCAGCTTGCCTCCGGCATAGGGCAGCTCGACCTCGTCGTAGCTCCTTGTCACAGAGGAGGGGACAGTGATCGTTCCGCTCGAGCCACCCTTGCCCGAGGTCATGAAGTTCATGGGCACGCTGTGGCCGGAGGGAAGATGGAAAGCCAGGTACTGCGGCTCACCGTTGAACTCGTGGGCCCAGCGGGCATGCAGGTACACCGCATCGGCAAGGACGAGGACCGTCGAGGCGTTGACCGCGCCGGGAGTGCTGAACAGTTGCTTGATCAGTCCGTGGGTGTGCTCGCTCGTCCAGCGGTTGATGGCAGCGATCGCCCCGGCCAGGTCGCCGGAGAAGTTGGCCTGCCACACTCCTGTGCCGAAGTTGCTCGACAGTGCCCTCACGAAGCCGGGCTCGACACCGAAGTGCTGCTGGATCCAAAGAGCATTGGCCACATCCAGCTGGGGCATCTTTGCAAGTGCGGCGCCGCGAGCAGAGGTCTGCGAAGCAAGCAGAGCTTCGAGGCTGTGCCAAGCGGCAGCCTGTTCACCGGGCGACAGGCCTGCACTTTGGAGCGTGGAGGCGATCTCGTGCAAAGTCGAGCCAGCCGCTCCAAGCTCGAGCATCGCCAAGGCGCTTGCAAGGCTCGACGGGGAGACAAGCTGGTTGCTCGGTGTGGGCGAGCTTGCCAACCTCTTCAACAGCGCAAGGGAGAAGCCCACCTCGGCCTGCTCCACCGCGCTTCTCACCCTTGCCGGGGCAGCAGCGGCAGGAGCGGTCTTGGCCACAAGCTCGTAAGAGCTGCCGACCCGCTGTGCGACAAAGAGATGGACACGGGACTGGGCTTGGTGCGGGGTACGAGCCGGCGATAGGGCTCCCGGCACCAGCAGGCCGAGGACGAGGCCAACCACGACCGCAAGTGCGCCACCAGTCCCGAGCAGCCGCCGGCGGCGGATCGCCGAGCTGCGGCGCTTGACCCGGGCCAGGAGCTCTGCCGGGTCGCTCGGCTCGTAGACCCTTGGCTGATCAGACCGGGAGCTCATGGACGTAGTCCTCCTCGAAGTCGGTGCCGATTTTGGAGCGAAGTGCCAGAAGGGCGCGGTGAAGATGGGTCTTGACGGTCCCGGCCGACACGCCGAGCACGGCCGCGACCTCTTCTTCGGGCAGGTCACAGAGATAGCGGAGGACGATCGTCTCCCGCTGGCGGCGTGGCAGCTCGACGAGGGCGGCTACAAGAGCGGCCCGCAGCACGACGACGTCTGATTCGTTCCTCGCCCGCTCGGGTGCGATCTGAAACGGCTGGCGGCGTACCTGGCGGAGCGCTTCGCGGGACGCGACCTTCAATACCCAGGCATCCCGCCACGCAAGGGGCTCTACCCGTGCCCAGCGGGCGTGTGCCCGGGCGAGAGCCTCCACCGCGACTTCCTCGGCCGTCCAGGGATCGCCAGTCACCCTGCGGGCCACCTGGACGGCCCGGGGAAGCAACCTCACGAAGAACTCGTCGAAGGTCTCGTCCATCACCCCTCTAAAGCCTGCGAGGCACCTATCTCGTTGACACGATCACCGAGCGACGAGCCGAACAGGCAGGTCTCGAGCGGTGTCCCAACCGAGCAATCGTCGACGACCACTACCTCTACTTGCTACTCGCTACTCGGTCGGCAACTGGTTCGCGATGCGCCGGTTCGAGAGCGAACGCGGTTGGCGGCGCGAGAACGGCCACGCGCGGGTAGATCACGACACGAGGCTTGTCCTGGTTGCCAGAGCGGTTCGTCAGTCGAGAGCTTCACAGACTTCGGTGGGTGCCACCTCCACCTCACGTACCGCGCGGATTGTTATCCACCGATCCCTTACGCCCATGAAAGACACCGGCTGCCTACGCAACCGGCACAGTTGGACGCGGCATCGAGGATGGCGGCGAGGTCGCGTAGGCCTGAGCGGTGCCACGCAGCTCCGGTTCCGCTCTCGCTTCACGGAGTCCCACCCACATACATAGGGCGAAAAGCATCCAAAGCGGTCCGCTGTTGGGATCGGTCCCCTGGCCCGTCAGGATCCCCCCGAAGCCTTCTCCGAACACCCAGATCGCAGCGGCGACGGCGATGGAGGCGCCAAGAAAGGCGCGCGGACGGAACCCGAAAGCCACCGCGACACCGATGGCGACCATAGCAAGGGCGAGGAACGAGTCGACCCAGGGGCCTGCTCCCCTGAGAGAGCCGGCTACCGAGGAGAGCATCCCGTGGAGAAAGCCGGGCTCGCCCGATGCCGCCTCGGACACCACCGAGGAGACCGCCCCTCTGGCCTGGTTGGGGGGCTCCAGGAGGAGGAAGCCGCACAGCGCCCACGACGCCAGCCAGGTCATCCGTGCCGCCCTGCTCCCCAGGTGTGGAGCGGGTATTGGGGTCTCGTGAGTGCGCTGGCCAGGCCAGAGGAGCACGGCGACAACGGCATAGAGGAGAACTGGGCCGGGCGCGCCGGCGAGCGGGGAGGCGCCGCTTAGCGTGCCACCCAGCCCCTCGCTGAGCCACCAGACGAGGGCCGACCAGAGAATCGACGCTGCCAGGACACCGCCTAGCAATGAGGATCGTCGGGCAAGGGTGCCGGCGATGATCCCGACTCCGAGGAAGAGCTGTAAGAGCGCGAAGAGGACGTTCCAGGCTGCGATGTGCGGGGCGATGAAGTTGGCGATGGTGATCGTCGGGTGGAAGACGAACCCCGGGTTGCCCTGCGCGCTTGCCAGCAGGACGTCGTTGACGAAGCCTCGGGTGAACATGTAAGCAGGCGCGTAGAAATAACAACTGCGTAGTTACGCCGGTGTCATCGTGAGCGAGGAGGGCGCAGGGTGTAGTTCCAGTCGCCGTGGAAGTCGTGGCGCTCGAGTTGCGGGCCGATGGCAGCCATCTGCGAGTCGTTGACTTTGATGCCCTTGGGGTAGGTGCCTTCGTCGAGTTCGGCATGCACGCTCAGCCCGGTGCGGGTGGTGGTGGCGCCGATCAGGTTGACCACGACCTCCCGGCTGATGAGCGGTTGGCCCCGCCAGTTGCTGGTGACCTGAGCCCACAGCCGGTGCTCGATCTTGTTGAACTTCGAGGTGCCGGGCGGGAAGTGGCACACCGTGATCGTGATGCCGGCGTCGGCGGCGAGGCGGGCCAGCTCGATTTTCCAGAGCCGGTTACGGTAGCTGTTCGAGCCGCCCCCGTCCGCGCAGATCAACAGGCGTCGGGCCGTTGGGTACGCGGCCGAGCCCTCGTTGTCCCACCAGCTGCGCAGCGCGGCCACCGCGAACGCGGCGGTGTCGTGGTCGATCCCGACCGACACCCAGCCGCGGTTGCGGCCCAGGTCGTAGATCCCGTACGGGGTCACCTTGCCCAGTTCCCGGTCGATGAAGTCGTGCGTCTTGACCTTCTCCGGGTCCTTGGCGGGCCGCCAGGTCTGGCCCTTGTTCTTGTAGGGACCGACGAGCTCCTTCTTTTTGGCGTCGACCGAGACCACCGGTTCATGGCGGCGGGCGTGCCGGCGGATCTGCTCGTTCAGATAGCGGAACTGGGCGTCCCGGTCAGGATGCTGACGGCCCTCGACGCTCTTGCGGTTGGCCTGCAAGCTGAACCGCAGGTCGGTCTCCAGAATGTGGGCGACGGTGCGCGAGCTCACCGGATGACCGGCCGCGCTCACCGCGTCCGCGAGCTGTCGGGTCGACTTGAGCGTCCACCGCAGGGGCGATTCGGGATCACCACGAGCGTCCGGGTCAACCAGCGCGTCGATGGCGGCGACCAGCTCGGCGTCAGCGACCGTCGCCTTCTTGCGGCCTGCCCCGGCCCGACGCGACCGGCCCACCGGCAGCGCCGTCCCAACAACCTCGCCGCCAAGCTCACGCACACCTCGCTCGATCGTCGAACGTGCCGAACCCGTGGCCAGCGCCAGCGCGCTCACACCGCCGCGACCCAGCTCACTCGCTTCGGCCGCCAACAACAGACGGCGCTGCCGTTCATCAAGATATGGGCACAGCGCTGCGAACCGGCGGGCGGCTGGCTCCACGTCGACCACCCCATCATGCTACGGCCCAGCCATCAGATTGCAGTGTTTATTACCACGCGGTGCCTAAGGCTGAAATTGCAGGGCCGCGTCGAGGATCCAGATGAGGCCGAGTGCGACCCGGAGGTTTCGCACGCCGGTTCCCGCCACGGTCTTGCGATCGGAGGAAATGCTTGCCACGTGACCATGGTGTGTCTCGGTCGGCGTACCCAGCAACGAGATTCCCACGGGTATTGTCCCCGTGGTTTCACGGGGCTGTTCTGCGTCCGCCGGCGAGTCGTTGCCGGCCTTCCTCGTTGCGGCACCAGCCCAAGGCGAGCTGACGATCGTGTTCAACGACGACCGCGCCGTCATTGTGGACATGCGCCACCAGGCAATGACCGCCGGCTCCCCGCACGCCTGCCAGGAGAGGGGGCCGATGACCGAGTGAACCGTCGCCTGGCTCGTCTACGGAGGCAGCAACCGGTTCTGGCATCGAGGGAGCTGGAGGAACCGGCTCTGGCTCTCGGTCTGTGCCGCGGAGCGCTCTGATGCGTCTCGTCAGCCTCGGCCGCGTCCAGGCCGGCACGAGCTGGGCGCTCCACACGCCGTAGCGAGCGTTCTCCGCCGGAGAGCGGCTCGTCGAGGCGACTTCGCGGTGCTCGGTCCGCGCCGAAGACCTCCGATCGGTCCATCTACAGTGCGCTGGCGACGATGCGCGCTTCGCTGGCCGCTCACCCGGCTCGGCGAGCGGCAGATGGATCGGCGCAGACCAGCACGCTGCTCGATGGTCAGCCCACGAGCCTCTAGGGCCAGCCCTCCCTGGCTCTTGGACGCCGAGCTCTCCCTTCCCCGAGGGGTCCTCTTTCGCGGCGACGGACTTTCGGCAAAGTTGCTCGCCTGCACCCGGTCCGACGCGCGGTGGGCTTGCGACGCTCCACTCGGCTCCGAGCGGGAGGAACAGCGGCCCTCCATCAGCGCGAGGAGACGCCCTTGTGGGGTGGGTGCTCAAGAAGAGTCTTTTTTGGCCACTATGCGCTTTGAGCTGTTCGGCTCCCTATAGAGCAGTGCTGCAGGATGAAGCGGTGAGCGACTCCTCGGCTGAGTTCGCGGGCGTTGTCGAGGACCTCTACCGGAGAGAAGGCGCCCGTCTCTGGCGCTCCTTGCTCGGCTACACGGCTGATCGCGAGCTCGCCACCGACGCCGTCGCCGAGGCGTTTGCCCAGGCACTGAGGCGAGGAGCCGTCATCGAGGACCCGAAAGCGTGGGTCTGGCGGGCCGGGTTCAAGATCGCTTCGGGAGAGCTGAAGAAAAGGGGCCGTCTGCGAGCGATCGAGGAGGGCGACCAGCCAGTCGTAGAGAGCCAGGTGCCAGGCGAGCTCTTCGAGCTCTTGCGGAGGCTCCCGGCGCGCCAGCGTGCTGTCGTGCTGCTCCGCTTCTATGCCGGCTACTCGACGAGCGAGGTGGCTGCGATCTCGGGCTGCACGCCCGGCACCGTCCGAATGCACCTCAGCCAAGCAAGAAGAAGGCTCCGCCGGTTGCTGGAGGAAGACGATGCCTGACCTGTCCGATCACCTGAGAGCTCTCGACAGGGTGGAGAGCCCCGACCTGTGGGGAGAGATACGTTCTCGCCGGCCTGGGCCGCCCATCGAGCCGGGTGGCTCCGCTCTCCGCCACGTGGCGCTGCTGGCGGTGGTGGCACTCGTCTCGGCCGGCGCCGGGGCCGGCATCTGGGCTGGGCTCAAGACCAGCGCGACGACGGGGCCGAGTGCTGTAGTCGTAGCTCCTCCCTCAAAGCCGACCTCCCCTTCCAACAAAGCCGTGAAAGAGGCCGAGCACCTCCTCAGCCTCCTGCGGCTGCCGCCGGGGAGCAAACCGTCGAGCGGGCCGCCGGCCGGCTCTGCCTCCCAGCTTCGCTTGCCCTTCTCGTCGGTCGCCACCCCTGACCAGGTCGACCTGACCCGCTATTTCACGGTGCCCGGCGCACCGGTAGCGGTCCTCGCCTGGGTGGAGGCCCATCCGCCAACCGGCGGGAGCCTCACCGAGAGCGGGACGGGTGGCACCGCTGGGGCCGGAGCGAGCCTCTTTGCGCTCGGCTTCGGCTGGCCGGTCAACTCGGCCAGCATCGAGAGCGCCCAGCTTCTCCTCGAGGCAGTCGAGCTGCCGGGCCGGCAAAGTGCCCTTCGGGTCGACAGCCAGGTCGTATGGCTTCCCGAGAAGAACAAGGCGGACCTAGTGCCGGCGAACATGCGGTATCTCACCGCCACCTTCGATCGCTCGGGTGCCCGACAGAAGACGGAGACTACGAGCCCGAGCGTGATCGAGCAGTTGCGACGGGCAATCGACAACCTCCCCATAGAGTCGCCCGGAGCACAAAGCTGCCCTGTCTACCTGCCCGGCGGCACCGTGACCCTCGCATTTTCCCCGAGCTCGACGGAAAAGCCTTTGGCCGTCGTGAGAGCAGACAAGTACGGATGTGGCACCGTGACGATCATGGTGGACGGCAAGCAGGGAAGGCCTCTCAGCGGCGGCCCGGGCATCGTGGCTCTGGCCAGCCGCCTCCTGCTGGGCCAGATCTCGCCGAAGGCGGCGGCCGGGTGTCTTCCTGCCCAACTCCACCTCTCGTCTGATCACTCTGGATGGCACGCCAACCTCGCTGGATTGGGACAGTTCGTCGAGACCTTCACAGTCACCAACGTCTCTTCGACCGACTGCAGTCTCGGTGGGTGGCCGAGCCTGCAGGCGGTTGTCGCTGGCCAGGCCGAGACCGTCAAGACCGTCCGAGTTCGACAGGGCGGACCTGGAGCAAAGACCTGGTCCATGCTCACCCTCCAACCTGGGGGGACGGCCTCGTTCGACATCTACGGGGCCGACTGGGACGTCGTCAAAAACCGCTCCTGTCCGACCACGACGTCGGGCTTTCTCGTCACCCTGCCCGGCGAGCCGACGGCGGTTTCTGTCACCGCCCCGGAGCCGGACTGCGGGAGCTTTTATGTGGCTCCTCTCATCGCAGGAAGTGCCGATCACCAGGCTTGGAGCAGCGTGGTTCCCGGGTAGGAGCGGGCTGAGCTTTCCGTAGCCGCCGGATTCGCGATCTCGCCGGCGGGCTGGAACACTTTCGGGATGCATCCTCGACGAGGCGCTTGCATCGGGAAGCCCCAGCCTCTCCGGCCCCTCGTCGGGGTGGCGGGGTTCTTCTCGATCTTCGCGGGCCAATCCCGAAGAGAGCACTGCGACCTCTCGCTCTGGTGGTCCGCTCACCACTGTGCCAGCCAGTTCGACCGGATCGCCCAGCCCGACGGGCTCGGGGTGTCGGAGCAGGTCGGCCACCGGAGCCTTCTGCCTGAGCACGACCGCTCGACCGAGACCGTGAAGCGCCTGGGGAGGAGACTCAAGAGCTCCCGTGGCCATGACCAAGTCCCCGGCGGGTGACACCCGCCCGCCGGGGACTGAGGCGAAGTCACTGCAAGCTCACAGCCTCGGACTCGAGAGCCTCCTGGATGATGGCTCCTTTGACGATCGAGCCCCACCTGCTCGGCCGGGGAGCGATCAATGCTGGCGTCCGGTGATCCCGTCGGTCTCCCGGACGGTTCGCAAGTCACCGAGCGCCTATGCCTTCTTGACGCGCACCCGAACTCTCCAGTACTGGTTCGTCGAGATGCCAACAACCCGAGCCGACGGCATGAACCAGATCCCGTAGGTGTCGCAGGTGATCGTGTTGTTGGCAACGGTGATCGACAAGGGCGCCACGGTATCGACGAGGACCCCGGTCGTGGCATGGTCAGCTGGCTTGAAGTCGTTGTCCCCTTTGAGGTTGTTGACCACTATCGTGTTTCCTTCGACCACGTTTCCGCTCAGGTACTGCCCAGGGGCGTGAAGGTGGACGGTCACGCCGGACATGCCGCTTCCCACGATCGTGTTGTCCGCGATCGTGTTGTGGTAGGTGGCACCTCCCGGCAGGGCAGCTGCCAGCAGGATGCCCGCGCCCTGTCCCTTGGTCCCGTTGTTGATGATAGTGTTGTGCAGGACGCTGTTGTCGTAGACGCCGCCCGCCGCCGGGTTGAGCCTGCCCTTGACATAGGCCGTCGTCGAGTGACTCGGGAGCGTTATCCCGCAGTCGAGGAGGTTGTCCTTGACGAGGTTGTCTTCGATGAGGTTGTGGTCAGAGGGACCGAACTCATCGGTGACGAGGATGCCACCGGAGTTGTGCTCGACGGTGTTGCCGGCGACGACCGAGTTGGCGACGACCATGAGGTGGATACCTTCGCCGCAGTCGCCCGGGACCGGGCCCGTGGCGTTGCACTCCCGGTAGCCGGAGGTGCTGATCGGGCGACCTGTCGGGTTGCCGCGATCGTTGCCCTCCACGACGTTGTCCTTGATGGACACGTGGGTGACCGGCAGCCCTGGCTTGCCGACGACCAGGATTCCCTCTCCAATCGCCCCGGTCACGGTGAAGCCTTCGACAGTCACATCCGGCACGGGAACAGTTATCCCGTTGTCCGAGCCGGAGGCGTCGATCTTGGCGTGCTCGCCCTTGAGCACGAGGGGCTTGGTCAGGACGACCTGACCCTTGTAGGTGCCCCGGCAGATCACCACGGTCGAGCCCCTGGTCGCCTTCTTGATGGCCGCTTCGATGACTCTAAAGCGGGCCGACGCGCAGGAGCTGTCAACCGCAGACGGCCTGCCGGTGGGCGACACGAAGACCGTTTTGCCGGCTGCCGCGGTTGCCGTCGTGGCGACAGCACCTCCTGCCAGGACAGCCAGGCAGGCGGCAACCGCTGCCCTCCTGGCCAGTTGACGCCCAACCCGTGGTCGACTCGATCGGTCCGCTGTCGTGCTCGCCACCATCGATCCCTCCCCACCTCTCAGTGAACGCTGTCTGGTTGCGCCCTTCGCTCACTCGGCGCGTCGGTCTTTTCCGACGCGCTCTCCTCCCGCTCCGTAACGAGGACGGCTGGGCTGGATAGACCAGCGGTGGTGAGTCTGAGGCGTCAAAGCATCCGTGGCGCATCCATCGCCTCCCGGTGATCGGAAAGCCGGCGAGAACGCCTCGACTGAGCTCCCGGCTGATGGCGAGGGCAGCTGTCCGACTCGGAGAGGCCGTCCGATACCAAGCAGAGTCCGAGAAGCTGACAGACCGAGCTCGGGGAGAGCGGCCGCTCATGCTGGACGCGGCAACGAGCGACGTCGAGGGCTCGTGAGGTGCCCGAGCCACCCAGGGCCGAGTGACGGAGCTCCCTTTTCGGTCCCGGCCCGGTTGGCCGCGCAGGTGTCGAGGTCAGGGGCCCAGCCCTCTCCGTCTCTGGCGCTGCCGCCGAGGCGTTCGACCGGGCAGAGGCCGAACCGTCCAAGAGCCCGGCCTGGGCGTTGCCGAGAGAGAGTCCCGCGCGGTCCGGTACGGCACCCTGGCTGCCGGCTGACAGAGGACCGGAGGCACGCCTGGCCCGCCCTCGCCATCCGAAGAGTCACGCGTCACAACGGGCACCTGCCCCGGGCACCTGCCCTGAGGGTCGCTCGGCTCAGCCAGCGCCCCGCCGGGCGGGGGCGGACCGGCTGCTGGCCTGGCCCTTACCGTTCCGCGGCCACTTCGAGTCATG
>DAHWPS010000040.1:0-1889 GCA_027342785.1 Acidimicrobiaceae bacterium | reverse complement strand
GGTGCTGGGGTGACCGAGGGGACTCGAACCCCCGACCTCCAGGGCCACAACCTGGCGCTCTAACCAACTGAGCTACGGCCACCACGGACTTCTCAGTTTGGCACAGTTGGCGGCAAGACGACCGCCAGCGCTAACGCTAGGGGCAGTCGAAGCCGAAACGTTCTCATGGCGAGGAGGGAACATATGGGTGCCCGGATGCACAACGATGGCAAAGACGAGGACTTGGTCCGCCTCTACCTGGACAACATCGGCAAGTACCCGTTGCTCACGAAAGAGGACGAGTCCCGTCTGTCACAGCTGATCGAGGACGGCCGAGAGGCCAAGGTGGAGCTTGAGAGCGGCACGCCCGACTCTCTCCGCCGGCGACAGTTGCAATGTCGCGCCCAGCGCGGTGATGCTGCCACCGAGCAGTTCATCAACTCGAACTTGCGTTTGGTCGTGTCTATCGCCAAGAGGTACCAGTCCCCGGAGCTGCCCCTGCTCGACCTCGTCCAGGAGGGAAACCTCGGGCTCATCCACGCCGTCAGCAAGTTCGACTGGCGCAAGGGCTTCAAGTTCTCGACGTACGCGAGCTGGTGGATAAGACAGGCCATCAGCCGCGGCATCGACAACACCGCTCGCACCATCCGCCTGCCGGTTCATGCTGGTGAACAGGTGCGCCGCCTCTTGCGCACCAAGCACCAGTTCGAGGGCCGCAATGGGCGCTCACCAACCTTCGCCGAGCTCGCCGATGCCCTCGAGATGCCCGAGGCACAGGTCGTAGAGCTGCTCGTGCAGGGCTCCGAGCCGGTCAGCTTGGACTCACCGATCGATGGCGACAGCGACATGGAGCTTGGGGACCTAGTGGCGGACGCACTGACGCCTTCACCGGTCGATGCAGTTACCGACGCCATGTTGAGTGGAGAGGTGGACAAGCTCCTGGCCGTGCTCGACGAGAGGGAAAGGCAAGTCCTGCGGCTGCGGTTCGGGTTCGGCGGCGATGACCCAAGGACATTGGAAGAGGTCGGCTGCGCGCTCCATCTCACTCGGGAGCGCATCCGCCAGATCGAACGGGCCGCTCTTTCCAAGCTGCGCCATCCCTCCGCCAAGCCCGAGAGCCACGACCTGCTCGCCAGCTGAGCGCCACAAACGCTCCCGGCCTAGTGGCGTTGGCCTGCATACGGGCATAAACCCGCCCCTGCGCCACTGCCACCTGCGAACGACGGGCGCCAAGCCTCCCGGGCTCCGGGCCCGGTAGCTTTCACAGCTGGCCCCCGTAGCTCAGCGGATAGAGCGGCCGCCTTCTAAGCGGAAGGTCGCAGGTTCGAGCCCTGCCGGGGGCGCTCACAAACCAGCAGCTCAGGCCGGCTTTGTTGGTGTTCGACGGACAAGCGTTCGGGCCGGGCGTGCCCGATCTGTGCCCGATACCTCGTCGGCCTTTGGCTGTGGACCGAGCGCGAGCGCCTTGTCCCGGCTCGCTTCCAACGAGGCGGTCAGGGCTTCTTCGAGAGCCGGGAACAGGTGCCCGTAGCGGTCGAGCGTGACCGTGATCGAGCTGTGGCCCAGCCGTTCCATGACCGCCCGTGGGTGTGCTCCTTCGGCTATCAGCAGAGCCGCATCCGCCGGGTCGTCAACGCCACCTTCGCCGCGCGGGACGTCGGCCTTTGGGGAGAGGGCACGGCATGCGCCTCCGACTCGAAGAAGTTCGGGTCATGGCCGTCCAACCTCATGACCGAGTACCACGTCCGTTACGGCGGGCCGGGGGTCATGATCTACTGGCACGTCGAGCGCAAGAGCGTGTGCATCTACTCCCAGCTCAAGACCTGCTCGGCGTCCGAGGTGGCGGCCATGATCGAACTCCGCCACTGCACCTCGACCGAGGTCGAGCGCAACTACGTGGACACGCACGG
>DAHWPS010000012.1:0-2564 GCA_027342785.1 Acidimicrobiaceae bacterium | reverse complement strand
GACCGGCCTCGGATGCCCTGCCTCGCCGCAGGTATTCAATCCAAACTGAGGTGTCGACCAGAACCGTCACACTTTGCGGTCAGCCGCACGCAGCCGTCCCGAGACGTCGTCGATCTCCATCGAGCCAGCGAGTTGCCGGAGTTGATCGACGGCGTCGTGCGTCAGGTAGAAGCGCAGCGCCCGCTGAATGGCTTCGGTCTTCGATGCGCCGGGCAGGCGTGCCATGAGCGAGGCAAGGAGTCCGTCATCCAGATCGAGGGTCGTTCTCACGGAGCGAGTATGCCATATGGTCTGGCACACCGACTTGGTGGTCTTACCTTGTCACAGTACAAGACCACGTTCGACGGCCCGAGGTAGCGCGTTGGCGCAGGTAGATGGCCCCGCACTCCAGCTGCCGCCGCTCGGGACGGTACTTCGGCGGAGTCCCGGCGAGGCCCCCGTCCACCCGACCGATCCGCTCGTTGGGTCTCTCCCGGTGCAGCGACGCCTTGCAGTGGACGAGGTAGCCGAGCTGGTTGCCGCGTACCGTCGGGGTCTCCCGGTGGAGGAGCTGGCGACGTCGTTCCGGGTGAATCGGACGACGGTCCTCGGGCACGTCCGGCGCCATGGCGTCCCGAAGCGGGATCGCCGGGCACTCCGGCCGAACGATGTCGACAGGGCCGCGAAGCTCTACGCCGAGGGGCGGTCTGCCGATTGGGTCGCCGAAGAGTTGAAGGTAGCAGCGAGCACGGTCCGGCGCGCTCTGATAGAGGCTGGCGTCACCATGGGGCCCGGAGGCCGGCAAAGGCGAGATGACAGCACGACGTCTCGCCGTTGAACACAGAGCACAGGCTCGAACTGGGCCTGGCTAGCGGTCAACGCGCACCCACCTCGTTCCCCGGCCGACGCCGCTAGGGCGCACAAATTCCTCGTCCTTCAGCTCCCGCAGCACGAGTCGGACAGTCTGGTCGCTCACTCCGGGGACGGCTCGTCTCACGTCCGCCATCTCGAAAGACGTTCCAGCGTGGTTGAGCACGTAGTTCCGGACCCGGTCCTGCTTGGTGACGCCCGAACGATGATCAGCGGCACGGGCCGCGAAGGTCTCGTAGGCATGGGCGATCACCTCGACGAAGAAGCTGAGCCACGGCCAGGGGTCGTGGCTACCGTCTGGCCAGCCGACGGTAGACCCGGCCAGGGCGTCGTAGTAGGCGTCGCGTCGTTCGTAGATGAGCCCCTCAAGGGAGACGTAACGCCCGACGCCGTAGCCGTTCTCGAAGAGCAGGCGCGTGCTGAGCAGGCGAGAGAGTCGCCCGTTGCCGTCGACGAAGGGGTGGATCGTGAGGAAGTCGAGTGCGAACAGGCCCACGAGCAGCGCACGGTGGTGGCGCCCGGAGCTTTGTTCAGCGCGATACCGATCGACGAGCTCGGCGATGAAGAAGGGCGTGTCTTGGTGCGACGTTGGGACGAACCGAACACTCGACGTCCCGTCGGGGTGCCGATCCACGACGAGGTTGTCGACGGTTTTGAACTGCCCCCCTCCACCACCGATCCGACCGAAGAGGAGTCGGTGGAGATGGAGGATAAAACCGACGGAGAGATCGCCCGGCTGACCTTGGAACAGGTAGTCGAGGGCGTCACGGTACCCAGCCAGCTCCTTCTCGTTGCGGAAGCGGAGTCGTTGGTCGGCACCTCGGACGATCCGTTCGGCCCGGGCTGGTTCCACCACGATTCCCTCGATGGCCGAAGAGGCGATCACCGATTCGACCCTCGCCGCGTCGGCCAGCTCTTTGAGCAGTCCGGGGAGCTGGTCGGCGTAGAGTGCCTCGGAGCCGCGTCCGGCATCGACGACGCTCAGGCGCGTGACAACACTCGCTGGTACTTTGCCGATCAAGGAGTCCACGTCGGCGAAGCTTCGCATCTGCCAACCTTCCGCTAAACATACTAATTAGAGTTCAGATTAGCAGTTTATAGGCGCCGGTGGTGGTTTCCCAGTCGGCCGGCCCCGTCCCCAGAGCAAGGGCCGCTCGAGCCCGAGGACATTCGTCACCGCGTCCTGCCCAGGCGGTACCGTCCCATCATGGTGCAGGCTCTCGCCCGGCTCATCGAGGAGATCACCGTCGATGCGCACGACACCGACGAGCAGATGTCGGGGTTCCTCCAGGTCTTCCAAGACGAGGTGGCCGTCCCCGTTGCTGCGACCGTGCTCGGTGTGGCCGTAGAGGTCACCGGCTTCGACGTGGAGGGAGACGAACGGCGGGGTCTGGTGGCCCGCTGCCGGCATCAGGAGACCGAAGACGTTCTTTCCCTTGCCGACGTTCACTTCGAACCGAACTCGGTCGCCGGATGGCTTCACGCCGCCTACCGGACCTGGCTCTGCCTCCCGCCGTTCCCCGCCGAACGTCCCTCGGGCTGGGCATGGCCCGAACCATGACCAGACCTCGCCTTCCGTCCACCACCGCTCTCGAGCAGCTCACGGGTGACGAGCAAGGTCAGCTACTGGGCGAACTGCTCATTGTCCATCCCGAGCTGGTCGACGAGACCGAACGCCTCGCTCTGGCCAAGCTGGCCACCGTCGACGCGGACGA
>DAHWPS010000208.1:0-9380 GCA_027342785.1 Acidimicrobiaceae bacterium | reverse complement strand
ATTCAACCGGGATCTGAGGGTCGTCGTCGTCGGTGACGCCGTGGCTTCCATGTACGGCGACGACCTCCACCTCTTCGGGCTCGAGAACGTCGCTCGGTGCCTCGGCTGGGTGGTCACCGCGGACCAGCTCGTCGAGCGCCTTGTCGGGACCACGAAGACGGCGGGCATGAACCGGGTCCCCGAGACCAGCCACCGCGAAAGCCCTGACCGGGTGCCTTCGCCAGGCTGCATCGGTACAAAAGATCGGGCTCTTCGCGATGAGACGTGGGGCGGTGCCGGACAGGTGACCCTCCCATAGGGGCACCGGAGCAGGTCGTTGTTCGCGGACCCTGAGCCCGGAGACCAAGTGGGAGATCCTCTTGCATGGCGCCGTCGGCGAGATCGCCCGAGCCGGCGCGGCGCGTACGTGGGCAGTCGACGTGTCCACGATCATCGGCATGCGGCGCGGGCGTGCAGAGTCGTTCGACATCACCCCTCGAGATCGAGGCCGTCGATGGAAACCGGACAGCACGTCTGGGGGAGAGTCACGTCGGCGTGGTCAGTCCGACGGGCTCGAGTGCGGCCGCCCTCGCTCGGAGCACGTACTTCTCGACCTTGCCGGTCGAGGTCTTGGGGAGCTCCTCGAAGAGCACCCGCTTGGGGCACTTGAAGTGGGCCAGGCGCTCGCGGGCGTACCCGATCAGCTCGCCGCCGGTGACATGCTGTCCGTCCTTGAGCGTCACGAATGCCACCGGCACCTCGCCCCAGACGGGGTCAGGGGCAGCGACGACCGCTGCTTCGAGAACGGCGGGGTGCGACACGAGCACCTGCTCCACCTCGATCGACGCCACGTTCTCCCCACCGGTGATGATGACGTCTTTGGAGCGATCCCGGATCTCCACATAGCCGTCGGGGTGCATCACGGCCACGTCGCCGGTCTTGAACCACCCGTCGACCAGCGAAGCCGCCGTCGCCTCCGGGTCGCGGTAATAGCCAAGCATGACGTCGTTCCCCCGAGCCACCAGCTCGCCCACCGTCATGCCGTCGCCCGGCACTTCGGTGCCGTTCTCGTCGACCACCCTCAGCGGGCAAGCGATGACGTTGCTCACTCCCTGGCGCGCCCGGAGCCGCGCCTGATCGCCAGCCGGCAGGTCGTCCCACTCGGGCTTCCACTCGCACAGGGCGATCGGACCGAACGTCTCGGTGAGGCCGTAGAGGTGGGTGATGTGAATCGAGAGCTCCGACAGGCGTGCGATCAGTGCCGGAGAGGGGGGCGCACCGCCGGTGGCGATGCGGAGGGGCCGACCGACCGGCGCCGCTCGCTTGTCGTTGGCGAGCATGGTGAGGACGGACGGCGCGGCGCTGAGGTGGGTCACTCCCTCCTGGCGGAACAGACGCCACACCTCGGCCGGGTCGAAGCGGGGGAGACAGACGTGGCGCCCTCCGGCGGCGGTCACGGCCCAGGTGAAGCACCAGCCGTTGCAGTGGAACATGGGGAGCGTCCACAAGTAGGCGCTTTCGGCGTCGAGCCGGGTGTGGAATGCCATGGCCAGCGCCTGCAGGTAGGCGCCCCGATGGTGGTACATGACGCCCTTGGGCCCGCCAGTGGTGCCGCTCGTGTAGTTGATCGAGAGAAGTGACCGTTCATCGTCGACCGGCAGCGACACCTCCGGGGCGGCGGCGACCAGGCTCTCGTATTCGCTTTCGGGATGGCCCGCCTCGACGAGGCGCACGAAACCGCCGCAGCGGGCCGCCGCCGCGGTGGCACTGCTTTCCAGGGAGCGGTCGAAGAGCAGGACTCTCGCCCCGGAGTGCCCGAGCAGGGTCCCGAGCTCACCCCCGTTCAGCCGGGAGTTCAGAGCCACCAGCACGCCGCCGCACAGAGGTACGCCGTGATGCGCCTCGAGGAGCATGTGGGTGTTGGGGGCGAGCACGGCGACCCGGTCACCGGGCGCTACCCGGAGGCTCGCCAGCATGCCCGCCAGCCGGCGAGCGCGCTGCCCGAACTCGGCATACGTCCACGACTGGTCACCGTCGACCACGGCCGTGCGCTCGGCGAAGACAAGAGCCGAGCGTGCGAGGAACGACGCCGGCGTGAGGGGCGCGTACGAGAACGGTGCCTCCACGACCACCTTGCTCTCTTTCTTGCTGATCCAGACTCGAAGCCTACCGTCGCCCGAGGGCCGGGACAGGTGCCGGGCACGAAGCCGTCGTGGTTGCCTGTCTCTTCGTGCCAACGAGCACGGTTGGCCCTCAGCGCTCCCTTTCTGTCGAAGAGGGACGTCATGTCTGTCGAAGAGGGGCGTCGTGCCGATTGGCGACGTCGTTCCCGCTCGAAGCGCGTGGTGACACGCACTCGCGGTCGTCAGGCCGACGACCCTTGGGCCTGCCCATCGGCGTTCCTCGACGAGAGCAGCTCCTCGAGAAACGGCCACACGGCGTGCCAGTCGCCGACGAACGTCACGTCGGCGGCGGCGGCCATCGGCGCTGTCGGGTTCGTGTTCACGGCCAGGACGATGCGCGACCGTGACATGCCGGCCAGGTGCTGGCTCGCACCGGAGATGCCGATCGCCAGGTAGACGTCCGGAGCAACCGTCTGCCCGGTCAGGCCGACCTGCTGGTCGGGACGTGCCCACCCCGCGTCGACAGCGGCCCGGGACGCGCCGACGGCCGCGTCGAGCTGTCCCGCCAGCTGCTCCACGTGGCGGAACCCCGCTTCCCCCGCCCCTCGACCGCCGGCGACCACAACCCGTGCCGCCTGCAGCCCGACCGGTGGCGCAGGAATGTGCGCGACCGAAGTCAGGGGGCCGGCTACCGGCGTCAGGTGACGGACGAGGACCGGCATCTACGGCGGTGGCGAGGAAAGAGTCTCGCCACCGCCGAAAACGGTCAGAACGACGCCGGTCGGGACGGCGCGGAGACGGTGCGAGGCCTTCCCGCCGAACGCCGACCGCTCGATGCTGAGCACGCCGTCTTGCACTTCGAGGGTGTCGACGTCCACCACCGGGCTGAATCCGAGCGCTCCGGCCAGTCGGGCGGCGACCACCTCGCTCAGGGGTCCGGCAGCGAACACGACCACTGGGGGCGGGGCGTCGCAGAGGAGCTCCCGTGCCGCCTGGAACCAGGTGTCGCCGTCGTCTGTCCCGGGTCGTGGAAGGACCCCGACCTCCAGCACCCCTAGGGAAGGGAAGTCGCAGACAGGTTCCTCCCCTGCAATGACCAGCGTTCGCACGTCGTCGCCGGCGATCGTGAGCGCCGCAGCGAAGGCGGCGGCACCGGCTGGGCCGTGCACCTCCTCCTCCAAGAGCACCACCGCAGCCGCGGTCACGTTCCTGTCCCCGGCAGCGCTCCCTGCTCTTCCAGCTCGGCGACCAATGCCTTGGCCACATCGGAGGGATCACCCCCCACCCTCCGGCCGGCCCGCCCCAGCCGCCGAGGGGATACCCAGTCGTCGGCGAGGCGCTCGACGCGTTCGGTATCCCCGAGCAAGGAGCCGACGTGCACGATGTCGACAGGCTTGCGGGTGGCGAGCAGCACGGCGCGGACGTTGGGAATGCGCAGGACCGTCGTCGGCGCGTTGGTGACACTGAGAACGGCGGAGGTCCGCAGGGTCCCCGTCCGGACCCCGCCCGTCACCTCTTGGGAGATCCGGACCTCGCCGTCTTGGGCGGTGGCGTCGAACACCCTGCAGAGGTACGGCAGGCCGCGCAAACCGGCGACGAGGGCACCCGTCACCGACCGATCCCAGTCGCCGGCCTGGCGGCCGGCGATGTACAGGTCTGCTCGGCCCAGTCGGTCGGCGCCCGCAGACAGCAGCCGGGCCGTCACCAATGGGTCGGCCCACGACGACGGTCCGTCTACTCGCAAGACAGCTTCCGCACCCAGCGCGCGCGCGGTCCGCAAGGGCTTGTCTTGCTCCGGCCCCCCCATCGCCAGCGCGCGCAGCGAACCACCCGTGCCCTCGATGATGCGCAGGCTGAGCTCCAGAGCGTTCTCCTCGAAGGGACCGAGCACGAAGGGCACCCGGCTCGTGTCCTGCCTACCGTTGTCGAAGACGAAGCTCTCGGGTGGCCCCGCCGGATCGGGGATGGCCTTGAGGAAGACGGTAACGTCCACGGCCGGGTCCTCTCAGCGCAGCTGCTTGGCCGCCTTGAGCAGCAGCGTCCGGTTGGCCCCGTCGGAGTGGAGGAAGGCGGCAGCGTCCCGCAGCAGCTTCTCCATGCCCGCCTCTCTCATGTAGCCGTACCCGCCGTGCAGCTCCAGCGCCCGGGTTACCACCTTCCACCCGACCTGAGATGCCAGCACCTTCGGGAGGGCACCGAGCATGGGGTCCCACGCCTCGGGGTGGTCGCCGGCCCAGGCGGCGTGGAGCACATAGAGCCTGGTCGCGTCGAGCCACATCCGCATCTCTGCGAGGTCCGACGCCACGCTGTCGTGGTGGATGATCGGTCGTCCGCCCTGCACGCGTTGCCGGGTCCAGGCGAGCGCCCGCTCGTAGGCGGCCTCGGCCAACCCGAGCACGGTGGCACCGGCGTAGGCGTTACTGGCGGGGAAGAAGGTCTGCTGCACTTGGAAGCCTTGGCCCGGCTCTCCGAGGACGTCCTCGTCAGGGATGAAGCAGTCCGTGAAGATCACCTCGGCGTTGTTGGCCAGCCGCTCGCCCAGCTTGTCGTGCACTCGACCGATCGAGAGGCCGGCCGTGTCCCGGGGAACGAGGAAGGCCGTCGATCCGTGCTCGAGGGACCGGTCAGTGTCGGTCTGGGCGAAGACGATGTAGAGGCTGGCTCTGTTGCCGTTGGAGATGAAGTGCTTGAGTCCGTCGAGCAGCCAGCCGCCGTCCACTCTCGCCGCCGTCGTGGCGTAGCGGGCACCGTCGTGGGGCACGAAGTAGTCCGATGCCGTGTCGGGCTCGGTGAAGGTGATGGCGAGCAACGCCCGGGGGTCGGCCGCATAGCGCGGGAGGTGGCGAGCCCGCTGATCCGCGGTGCCGGCCGCCTGGATCGTCTGAGCCAGCTTCCAGGTCTGTGCGAAGACGACGGCCAGGCCCATGTCACCCTTCGCCATCTCCTCCACCGCCAGCGCCGTAGTGGTGAAATCGGCTCCGGCTCCGCCGTACTCCTCGTCGAGCGTGAGGGTGCGCAGCCCTGCAGCGGACGCCTTCTCGACGAGCTCCCACGAAAAGCAGTCCTCGGGCCGGTCGTTCCGGTCGAGCCCAGCAGCTACCGGGACCACCTCTCGGGTCACGAACTGCCGCACGAGCTCGACTACCGCTGCCTGCTCGTCGGTCAACAAGAACGCCATCGTCGATCACCTCGCCCGCTCATCGACTTCCGACTACGACCGCGCCCCGCCCCAGCACCTGGCTGCGCCCCAGCCGCTCCAGCAGCGCCGGCGCCCCCTCCAGGTCGCTGCGTTCGCCGATGACGGGGCGCACTCGACCGTCGATCACCAGGTCGGCTGCCCGAGCGAGCTCGACCCGGCTCGCGTAGCGCGAGCCGAGCACCGACAGCTGGCCGAAGACGAGCTGGCGCGGCGCCACCGCCGCCGTCACCCCGGGGAAGGTGGTGAGGAGCACGAGGCGGCCGGCGGCGTCGAGGTGTTCGAGGGACCATCGGAGCGTGCGGGCCGTCCCGACGAGGTCGACGACCACGTCGGCCGCCCCGCCCCAATGAACGGGGAGGGTGGCCCGCCCGAGCCGGCTGGCGTCCAGCGCCGCCACCTTCAGCTCGTCGGCCAGGAAGGCGAGCTTTTGCGGGTCGACCTCGAGCCCGACCACTTCCGCCCCGTAGACCTTCGCCACCTGGACCATGTGGGAGCCCACACCGCCCCCAGCGCCGAGCACGGCCACCCGGTCCCCTGCCGTGATGGCGGCCCGGCCGGCTACGTGGACCGGAGTGGCCACCGCGTCGGGCACGACGCTGGCCTCGACTGGGTCGAGGCCAGCGGGCAGCAGCACCAGGTTGCGCGCCGGGAGGGTCACGCGCTCGGCGAGCCCGCCATGGCGCTGGACGCCGATCACCCCCAGCCCGTTGGGGCACAGCGGCTCCTGGGCGCCCAGGCACCACCGGCACCGGCCGCAGAAGAGGTAGAAGTGCGCCGTCACGTCCCGACCGAGGAGGCGTTCGTCTACTCCTGGGCCGGTCGCGGTCACCGTGCCCACCAGCTCGTGCCCTGGGACGACGGGGAGCAGCGCCGGGTCGTCGCCGAGGTCGCCCCGCAGGCAGTTCCGGGTGGTGAGGCCGACGCCGCAGGCTACGACGTCGGCCACCACCTCGCCCGGCCCGGGCTCGGGGTCCGGCATGGTCTCCAGGCGTGGTTCACCTCCGAAGCGGCGAAGGACGAGTGCTTTCACCCTTCCTCGGCCGCCGCTGGCCCGGCCCGGTGGGCCGATGACCTCATGCGGTGGGCTGGCCCTTCGAATTGGCTGTGAAGGTCGCCAGCCATGTGGACACCGACAGCAGGCCCCGTGGCGGGACGTTCCTGAAGGTCTTGATGGGCACGTCCCGCGCCGACCCTGCCTTGTCCTCGACCTTGCAGATGTAGGTGTTCTGCACCGGCGAGTGGTACTTCTTTGTGATGTGGACCGGGCCCCGAGGAGCTGCGATCCTCACAGCCAGCATCGCTGAAGCCAGCCTCTTCTCGCTGGCCGTTGTTGTGGACTTCACTGTGGCTTTGACCGCCCTCAAGGCGTTCACCAGGATCTCGGCCTTGGTGTAGCCGGCCTCCGAGTAGTAGGCGGGCCAGAGGTGATAGGTGGAGTGGTACAGGTTGACGAAGGCCCGGTTGGCTGGGGTGGGGATCTCTGTGCAGTACTGGGAGACGCCGTAGGACTTCGGCCCCGTAGCCGCCTTCACTGTCGCGGTCGCGAGCACCGACTGGTCGACCGTGGTGGTGAAGCCGAGCACGGGGATCTTTGTCTTGAGGCCGTACGCCTTCATCTGCGAGTAGAAGCTGACCCCCTGGGCCCCGAGGAGCTCCGTGAACACCGCCTGGGTGCTGGACGGGATCTCCGAGACGTAGGTCGACATGTCGGCGACTGTGACCGGCGGCCAGATGGCCTTTGTGATCTTTCCGCCAAGCTTCGTGAACTCCTTGATGAACCCGCCGGCATCTTCCCATCCGAACGCGTAGCCGTCGGCGAGCGTCGTCACGTGGCGCCAATGCATTGTGTTATAGGCCCACTTGGCCCCCTCGGTGGCGACCTGGTAGGCATCCCAGCCGGACGTGAAGCCGAGCTTGTAGGTCTGGTAGTCCTTCATCTGGGTCGGGCTCGCGAGGAAGAGGTCGTCCTCCGGAACGCCCTGTGACAGCACGTAGGGAGCAGTTGCAGCGATCTCGTCGGCCAGTAGCGGGCCTTCCACGACGTTGACGTGGAGTGTCTTCACCGCTTTCTTCGCATCGGACAGGGCGACCGTGGGTGTGCCGTGGGTTGTCAGGTACGTCACCGTGATCTTGTGGCCGTCGACCGTGCCGCCGAAGTGCTTGAGGCCGAGGTTGAACCCGTTCTCCTCGTCCTTGCCGTTGGCGGCGGCGGTGCCGGTCAGCGGGACGAGGTAGGCGATGTTTATGGGGCTCTTCTTGGCCGGCGCTGCGCCCACCGTGCCGACCGCACCCACACCGGCCGCGAGGGATGCTGCTCCGACCAGGGAGGCGCCCACCACCCTGCTGCGCCTCCACCATACAGGCGACCGTCTCATCGAGATACCTCCTTTACCTGTGGCATTCTGACGTGGTTGTCGTGTTTGTCGTCGCTGGTCACTGGCAGGCGAGACCGGTGCAGTCGCTCAGTAGAGCGGGACCTCGGCGATCTGCTCGGCCGGCCACTTGCTGAGCACTTCGACTCCGGTCGCCGTCACGCGCACGACCTCTTCGATGCGAACGCCCCCGACTCCGCGCACACCGTGCTGGGTCTCGATGGCGAAGGTCATGCCCTCTTCCAGCTCCACCGGATCTTCCAAGGAGACCGCACGCCAGATGATCGGCGGTTCGTACAGGGTGAGGCCGATCCCGTGCGCCCAGTTGCTTCCGGCGGTCTGGTCCTCGGTCTCCACGAGGATGTCCCCCCACACCTCGGGGCCGGAAGGCCACTTCGAGGCGACGTCGCGGGTGGTGGCTCCCGGCTTGATGGCGGCGATGCTCTCCTGCAGCCACTCGTAGCTGCGTTGGTAGGCATCCTTGATCTCCGGAGACGCCTTGCCGCAGCTGAAGGTCCGGTAGTAGCAGATCTTGTAGCCGAGGTACGACGTGTTGTAGACGTCCATGTAGACGCTGTCACCTGGTCGGATGATCCGGTCGCTCTCGTCGCGGGGGTTCGGCCACGAGAACGGGCCCGAGGTGACGAAGACGCCCGAGTAGATCTGGGCACCGAGATCGTAGGCCTGCTTGTGCACAATGCCCACGAGCTCGCTCTCCCGAATCCCCGGGCGCAAGTTGGCTGCCAGGGCGCCGAACATGGCGTCGCCGATGGTGCAGCAGGTGCGGAGACACTCCACCTCGTCCACGTTCTTGATCTTGCGGGCCTCCCACATGACGGACGTGCCCGATACCACCTCGATCCCCGCCCGCCGAAGGCGTCCACGAGGGTGGGATCCCACGCATCGAGGGCCAGCCGCTCGCCGGTCACGCCGGCCTCGGCCATCTCGCCTGCGATCTGCGCCACCATCTTGCGGCGCTGGGTCTCCCACGCGCTGGGGCCCATCGTCTGGCCGATCCATCCGGCACCGGTGATGGCCACCTTCACCTTGCGGAGCCACGGGGCGATGTTGCGGGTGTGGTAGCCGATCTCACCCTGCTCGAACAAGACCGGACCGGCGTTGGCCGTGAGGAGGGCGTAGCGGAGGCCCGATGCCGGCGTCGTCCAGTACGGGTTCCACGTGCTCGTGATGTAGCGCATGTTCCACTCGTTGATGGCCAGGACGGCACCGATCCCTTGCTGCCGCAGCTGTTCCTGAACGCGCCCGACGCGGTAGCTGCGGAGGCGGTCCATGTCGATGCGCTGCTCCCAGTCGACATGCTGGGTCCCGTAAGGCTGGCGCCCCGCGTAGTCGGGAACGAACGGGTATTCGAAATCGACGGACCGCCGCTGCTCGGTCGTCAGGGTGTCGAGGAACGCCTCTTCATGAGCCGTCATGCCCCCCTCCTTGTCTCACGATCTCGAACGCACCGACCTGCCAATAGACTACTACTATACGATAAGTTACAAGATTGAGGAACGGCCGGATGACCGCAATGTCCGGGTGCTCGCCGCCAGGTCGCCCACCTGTGCAGGCACTGGTCGAGTCGATGGAACCGATCTGGCATTCAACCGGGATCTGACGGTCGTCGTCGTCGGTGACGCCGTGGCTTCCATGTACGGCGACGACCTCCACCTCTTCGGGCTCGAGAACGTCGCTCGGTGCCTC
>DAHWPS010000183.1:0-2238 GCA_027342785.1 Acidimicrobiaceae bacterium | reverse complement strand
CGGCTGCTGCGGAAGAGCTTCCGGCTACGCACCCACCGGGAACACCTCTGGTCTCCCTCGTACTTCGCCGCCTCCTGCGGCGGGGCACCGCTGTCGATCATCCGCGAGTACGTGGAGTCGCAACGAACCAGAGGCTCGCTGCCCCGGCCCTGAAGGGCCGGGCTTGCGCTCGCAACCGGGTCACCTTCCCAGTATACTTCCCATGACATTGGCTGGGAACCCACGGAGGTGTACCAGCATGGCCGAGACCGAGAAGGGTAAGAAGATCGTCTACGTCCACCCGTACAAGCGGGCAGACGGAACCAGGGTGCCAGCGCACAAGCGTTCCACCCCCGACACGTCGAAGGGGGCAGCGCCTCGCCCGACGACCCAGCGGACGAGGCGCAGGGCGTCCCGCTGAGCAGCGTCAGGAGCCGCCCGACCAGGCCGAGCTGAAGCCACCTGTGGTGACGACGACGTGATCCATCACAGCGAGCCCGTGACGGCCGCACGCAGCGGTGATGGTCCGGAAGGACGCCTGCTCGGCTTCCGTGGCGCTCAGCGCCCCGTAGTGGCGGTAGCGGACGAGGACGGAGCTGGTCGCACGGCACGCCTGGAATCCTGCGAGGATCGGGCGTGCTGAGAGGCGAGCTGCCTGGACCCAGCCGACAGCGACGATGGCCGTGCCGACCAGACGGTGCCGGTCGTCGAGATACAGCGCCAGCGTGATCTCCTCACGGTGATGGCGGAGCAGGTCACCTGCGAGTTGCGCCGCCGCGGCAGGCCCGTCGATCCGACGGGGGAGGTTGAGCTGCGCTTCGGGCACAGCGTCCGGGTGGCGGACGCCACGTCGTGAGCGGCGAGTGAGCGTCCGGATGAGGTTGAAGGTTGTCGGGACCATCGTGGTGCCCTCCAGTGAGCGTGGATTCATGGAGGTGACCAACCGCCCACGGCTGCGGCGGAGCGCCCGAGGAGGACCCGTCCTCCGAGCACGTCTTGAGGCCGGAGCCCCACTGCACGGGGTGGTACGTGTCCAGGAGTGAAGCCGCTTCGACGGGTTGGGTGCCAACGAGGCCGACGCACCACTCATCACGGTCGTTGACCAGCTGAGCGCGACCGGCGCACAATGTGACCACGAGGTGACCACAAATGAAGCTGAAGAATGTCGGCGCACGGGAGTTCCGGGATCACGCCACCACCTACCTGTCCGGGTCCGATCCGGTCGCCGTCAACAAGCATGGCCAGGTGATCGGGTTCTACATCCCAGTCGAGCGGGACCACGAGCACGTCAAGCAGGCCATTGAGAACCTCGGCCGGACCGTCGAGAAGATTCTCGAAGAGACTGGCATGACCGAAGAGGAGCTGGCGCAACTGTTCGACCTGCGGCGGCCCATGCCTGAATGATCATCGTGGCGATGCGAGCGTCCTCGTCGCACAGCTACTCCGCCAGCAAGGACGGGTACTCCTCGCCGACACGCGACTCGACGTCGTCGCTGCAGAACAGTGGGATGAAACGCTGCACGAAATCACACGGCGGCTCGCTGTCATCGTCCGTCAGGGGCGACTGAGCCCGGAGCAGGCGGACCAGCTCTCCGCTCAGATTCCCGCGCTCTCTACCGAGCACGCCATCGAGGTGATCTCTCGTGACTTCTACGAGCACGTGGAGGCAGCAGCGCGGCGACGCGTTCCACGGGACCCGAACGACTGGCCGACGGTTGCCCTCGCCATGGTCCTCGACGCAGGCATCCTCACTGGCGACCACGACTTCCTCGGCTGCGGCTGTCCCAACCTGGACGGTCGAGACGCTTCAAGTGGAGCTGGGGGAGTCATGAGCGAGGGACTGGCAGCCCCGGAGACCACCCAAACTCCTGCCCTGACAGCATCCGATGATCCTCCCGAAGGGAGCCTTCGGGGCTCGAAAAGAGATGCCCCGCACATGAACCCGAAGGTCGGGTCCATCCCAAAAAAATCTTCAAAACTGCGGGGATCGTGTCAGATGCCCCTCACCTGCTCGGCGGCCCCGCTCAGTACATAACACCAGGTCAATGGCCAAATCTGGCGTACTGCGGACTACCCGAAACCACAGGCCAGATCAGGGGTTGTGGTCTCATAACCCGATGGTCGAGAGGCCCCATCCCTCGTCCGGGATCTCCGTTGCCGGCTATCGGCCGACCCGTCGTCGCTCCTCGAGCTCGACCCCCTGCTCGGCACGCGCCTCTACGACGCGGAGCTTGCTGGCGCCGTCGCGCCACCGACCAC
>DAHWPS010000179.1:0-17954 GCA_027342785.1 Acidimicrobiaceae bacterium | reverse complement strand
CCAGCCCCAAGAAGGTGGTGGCCTGATGCCTCTGGCATCTGTCCGTGACAGTGGCACGGCTGGAATACCAGCCGCCCGAGAGGCCCGGAGACGGGCCTCAAGGTCAGTGAGATATTCGCTGATAGTTCGGGGAACGGTTCGTCGAAATCGACCTGGTCGGCCACGGAGGGGGCAACTCGACCCGCGAGTTCTGCTTCACCCTCACCGTGACCGACATCGCCACGGGATGGACCGTCGACCGCAGCGTGAAGAACAAGGCGGCCATCTGGGTCTTCGAGGCCATCGAGTACGTCGTGGCCCAGTTCCCCTTCCCGATCCTCGGCATCGATTCGGACAACGGCTCCGAATTCATCGACGCGCACCTCTTGGCCTGGTGCGTGGCGCACAAGATCACCTTCACCCGCTCGCGCCCGGGCAACAAGAACGACAGGTCCCACGTCGAGCAGAAGAATTGGACCCATGTCCGCGAGCTCGTCGGCCATCTACGCTTCGACACCGGGGCCGAGCTCTGCTTGCTCAACGAGATCTGGGAGCTCGACCGGGTCTACACCAACTACCGCTTGGCCCAACAAAAGCTCGTCGCCAAGGTCCGCCACGGCGCCAAGGCCTCCAATCGCCACGAACGGCCAAGCGGCCACCCCCTACGAGCACGCCAGCGCCCACCCAGTGCTCTCGAGCGTCTCGCAGCACGCCATGGAGGCGATCATGGTCACCATCGGACCCGGCGACCTCTACCGCACGATCCGCGAGCTGACCGAGCGAATCGAAAGGCTGGCCCTGAGCAAGGCCCCTGCACCGGTCAAGCCACCGGTGAACAGGGCCTTCAACAAGAGCCTTCATCCGGAGGTTTTCCCTGAGGCAACGAATCAAGCTTCCCGGAGGATTTGACGTGAGGCAACAGGACTCGAACGCGCGCCCCGCTGGAGATGCTTGAATGCCAGGCAATGCACATCGGCGTCATCGCACCCCCTTGGACCCCTGTTCCCCCGCCCCTGTACGGAGGCATCGAGCTCGTCGTGGACGAGCTGGCACGGGGCTTCCAGGCCGCAGGGCACCGTGTCACCTTGTTCACGACCCGGGACTCCACCTGCCCTGTGCCCCGACGTTGGGTGCTTCGCGAAGCCGAGGGAATGCGGATCGGGATGGCGGTACCGGAGCTTCGACACGTGATCGCCGCCTACGAGGCCTTGGGCGACTGCGACATCATCCACGACCACACCGTCGCCGGCCCGCTCCTTGCGGCGGCACGCTCCCGAGACACCTCTCACACTCCAGCCAGGAGAGTAGGCGGCTCGACGAGCGCCACCGCCACACACCGGACCGCCACACACCGGACCGCCACACACCCCACCGCCACAGTTGAGGGAAGCACACCCAGCACTTCGGACGTGTCTGCCGACCTCCGACCGACCGGGGTGCTTGCGGCCGGGCAAGCTGCTCCCGTCGTGACCACTGTCCACGGTCCCTTCAACACAGAGTTGGTGGACATCTACCGGGCACTGGGGAACAAGGTGTCGATCGTCTGCATCTCGCGAGCCCAGCACCAGGCGGCACCGGACGTGCCGGTTGCTCGTACGATCCACCATGGTATCGACGCCCGCTTGTTCCCGTTCGGCGCAGGCGCCGGCGATGAGGACGGGACATACTGCGTCTTCCTCGGCCGCATGGCGCCCGACAAGGGGGCGCACCGCGCCATCGAGGCGGCCCGACGAGCGGGCCTGCGCATCCTCGTCGCCGCCAAGATGCGCGAGCCGTGGGAGGTGAGCTACTTCACCGAGATGGTCGAACCCCTCCTGGGCCCAGACGCCGTCTACCTGGGCGAGGTGCCCCACCTCCGCAAGCTCGAGCTCCTGTCCCACGCCAGGGCTCTGCTGTTCCCGATCAGGTGGAACGAGCCATTCGGATTGGTGATGCTCGAAGCGATGGCCTGCGGGACTCCGGTGCTGGCCTTCTCCGAAGGTGCCGCACCTGAAGTCGTCGACCACGGGACGACCGGGTTCCTGTGCGCAGACGAGATCGAGATGGCCGCGGCATTGGCCGACGTCGGACGCATCGATCGCTCATCGTGCCGGTCCTCCGTCGAGGGGTACTTCTCCTCGGAGCGGATGGTGCGTGAGCATTTGGAGCTCTTTGGAGACTTGGTCGGGAGCTCGGCCGGGTAGCAGCCGAGGCTCCGCCCGGCCGCCTCGGTGCTCCCTGACATCGGCCCGGCGGCTTGCACAACCCCGATGGGGCCGTGCTCGAGCTGACAGGCCCGTTACCGCCTCGGCGCGACCAGCTTCACGCTCCCCGTCGCCTGCGCCCCACGAGCAGCGACACCACGCCCCCGATCACCACGAGCAGGATCACGATCTTCACCAGACCCCAGAGCAGGCCTGCGATCGTTCCCATCAACCAGAAAGCGATCAGCACGCCGACCACCCCGACCACCACGAGCAGCGCACCGTCCGCCAGCTTCAAACCCCCGCCGCCCCGCTTCTCCACCTCTCGTGCCATTTGGATCTCCTGGCTCTCTCGGTCACCGTTCCGGCGCCACACCCCCGATGCTACGTTCGCCGAGCATGGAAGGGGCATCACTCCGGGAGCGTCGTCACGCCCTTCTGGAACGTACCGACCTCTACGGGCATGATTTCTGCCGGGCATACGCCGCCGAAGCCGACGCCTGGCTCTCCGACCTGGCGCTCTCTGCCATCGGCACCGACCACCGGGGGCTGGCCCTCATTGCCGTCGGGGGGTACGGCCGGGCCGAGCTCTGTCCCTACAGCGACCTCGACGTGGTGCTCGTGCACGAAGGTCGCCGCAACATCGCAACCGTGGCCGACGCCATCTGGTATCCGGTCTGGGACCAGGGCGTCCGTCTCGACCACAGTGTCCGGCGGCCGGGAGAAGTCCTCACCGCCGCCTCGAGTGATCTTCGCGTTGCCCTCGGTTTGCTCGATGCCCGGCTCATCTGGGGCGATCCGGAGGTGAGCGGCCCGCTTCTCGCCCGGTTCACGTCGACGTGGCGCTCGCAGCTCGGAGGCCGCTGGCTGCCGGAGCTCGAACAGCAGGTCGCGCTGCGCCATCACGTCCAGGGAGACGTCGCGTTCCTGCTCGAGCCCGACCTCAAAGAGAGCCACGGGGGTCTGCGGGACGTCAACGTGCTGAGAGCCCTCGCCCTCTCAGCACCGCTCCTCTCTGACTACGTCGACCTCTCGGCACTAAGCCCGGCCGCTGAGGTCTTGACCCGTGCCCGGGTCGAGCTCCACCGCCACGCCGATCGCGAGCTCGACCGCCTCCTGCTTCAAGAGCAGGACCAGATCGCGAGCGCGCTGGCGTTCCCCGATGCCGACACGTTGATGTCATCGGTGGCCGAAGCCGGGCGCAGCATCGCCTGGGTGAGCGACGAGGCCTGGCGGCGGCGGCGGTTCTGGCACCCCGTTGCGCCTCGGAGGTTCCGCATCGGTGCCCGCAGGAAAGGGCCAGAGGACACCGGGGAACCGCCATCGCCGGCATTGGACGACAACGAGACGGCACATGGAATCACCGTCGTCGGAGGAGAGGTGGCGCTCACGCCGACCGCTCCAGCCGCCATTGACCCTACGCTGGCACTTCGCTTGGCAGCGGCGGCGGCACGGCGAAGCCTGCCGATCGCTCGCCCGACGCTCCATCGCCTGGTCGAGCGGATGCCCCCACTCCCCGATCCATGGCCGGCCGCGGCACGTCAGGAACTGGTCCGAGCGCTTTCGGCAGGTCGTCCGGCAGTCGAAGCGCTGGAGAGCCTGGACCACTACGGCCTGCTCGTCCGGATCCTGCCCGAATGGCAGGGGGTGCGGAACAAACCGCAACGAAACGCCTACCACCGCTTCACCGTCGATCGCCACCTCCTCGAAGCAGCTGCCAACGCTGCGGCGCTGACTGGCAAGGTCGATCGACCGGACCTCCTGCTCGTCGGAGCCCTCCTCCACGACATCGGCAAAGGTTCTCCCGGTGACCACACCGTCGCCGGGATGGCCATGATCGACAGGATCGCCCGGCGAATGGGCTTTTCCGCTGAGGATGTCACTGCGCTGGTTGACATGTGCCGATTGCACTTGCTCCTCCCCGACACTGCGACCCGACGAGACCTGGACGACCCGACCACCATCGAGAAAGTTGCGCAAGCCGTTGGTGACGTCGCGACCCTCGCCAGGCTCGCCGCACTCACCGAAGCAGACAGCCTGGCGACCGGTCCATCGGCCTGGGGGCCGTGGAAAGCAGGTCTCGTGGCTGACCTCGTTCAGCGCGTGTCGCGTCGCCTGGCCGCTCCCGCGAACGCACTTCCTCCCACCGCGGCGGTCGATGGTTGGATCACCGAGGATCTCCGGGTGCTCATGACAACGGCACGCCGCCAACACCGGCCCGTCGTCCTCTTCGATCCTCCCCGGGTGGTGATTGCCGCGCCGGACCGGCCGGGGATCCTGGCATCGGTCGCCGGGCTCCTCGCACTTCACGGTCTCGACGTCCGCAGCGCCGACGCGGCCGGAGAGGAGGGAGCGGCCGTCGAGCTGTTCTCCGTCGAGAGCGGGGAGCGCCGCTGGCCCGATCTCTCCCGTTTCGAGGAAGACTTGGATGCCGTGCTCTCCGGGGAATTAGCCCTCGACGAGCGCCTTCAAGCCAAGGCCAGCGCCTACGCCGGGAGCCGTCGGGTGTCGAATGCACACCCGATCGAACCGGCAGTCATGGTCGACGACGATGCCTCGGCGACCTCGACGGTCATCGAGATCCGGGCTCCCGACGAACTGGGGCTCCTTCGCCGAGTGACCCGCGCTCTCTTCGATTGCGGACTGGACGTCGTGTCGGCCCGAGTCTCCACCGTGGGCGATGCAGTGGTGGACGCCTTTTACGTCCGAGACGCCGCGGGTCGAAAGCTCTCTGAGCTTTCTGCCATTGAAGCGGTCCGGCAGGCCGTCAGCGACGCTATCGCTCTCGAATCGAGCTGAGAGTATCCCGAGTGACCCCATGGAGGTCGACGTCTGAGGCACCTTCCCGACTGCTAGCATTGCGATGCCAATGCCGGAGGAGAGCGCCAGGGACATGACCGAATCGCCGTCGCCTGCCGAGGCGCCAAGCCGCCGAGGGATGTGGTGGCTGTACGCCGCCCTCGCCCTGGCCCTTCTCTTGGCTGCCACCGGAGCCGTGCTGCTCTTGAAGCAACCTGGTCATACCCCCACTGCATCGGCTTCCCCGCCTCCGGCCGTCACGCCGCTTGCCGTCATCGGGACCACGCCGGTCACCGGTGCCACCAATGTCGCCCCCGGCACCAGCGTGAGCGTCGACTTTTCGACGCCGCTCGCGGCGAACAGCCCGATGCCGACCTGGTCGCCGGCGATCGGAGGCACCTGGTCGTCGCTTTCCGCCGACGACCTGCAATTCACTGCCGCCGGACCGTTCGTACCCGGCTCCTCCGAGACCCTCACCGTCCCTGGAGGCGCGACTGGCGTCTTTGGATCGACAGGCCAGCACATGCCCTCGTCGGTGACGGTGCACTTCAGCGTGGCCCAAGGGTCGACCCTTCGACTCCAGCAACTCCTTGCCGAGCTCGGCTACATGCCCCTCACGTTCACCCCTGCACCGACACCGGTGTCACCCCAAGAGGAGGCAGACCCCCAGGCCGGCACCTTCTCCTGGCGCTGGCCCAATCAGCCGGCCTCCCTCACGTCCTTGTGGACGCCGGGCACATTCGGGGTCATCACCAAGGGCGCGGTCATGCGGTTCGAGACAGTCCACGGCCTCTCCACTACAGGGGTGGCCGGTCCCCAGACCTGGGCGGCCCTGCTTCAGGCCGCTGCGGCCGGCAGCGCCGATCCCCAGCCCTATGGCTACGTCCTGGTGAGCAAGACACTCCCCGAAACCGCAACCGTTTACCAGAATGGCGCCGTCGCCTACACGACTTTGGTGAACACCGGGATCCCGACGACACCGACGGCCACAGGAACCTTCACGGTCTACCTCCGCTACCAGGTGACGACGATGAGCGGGACGAACCCGACAGGATCGCACTACACAGATCCTGGAATACCCTGGGTCAGCTATTTCAACGGCGGTGACGCCTTGCACGGCTTCATACGGGCCAGCTACGGGTTTCCGCAGAGTCTCGGCTGCGTGGAGATGCCCTTCGCCAACGCGGCCGTCGTCTGGCCGATGACGCCTATCGGCACGCTCGTCACCGTGCAGTGACCATCGCACACGTGAGCTTCGCCACGGTCGAGATCACGACCGGTCAGGTTGCCATGCCATCTTGTCGCTGCTCTGGGGCCTGACCACCTCCGACGCAGCGTCGGGCACAGTGTGCCGGAAGGCCCGGCCCCCATGCCCTTCTTCGTGGCCGCGGGGTGGTCCCATGTTGCTGGCAACGGGGTGGTCCCATGGGACTGGCAAGTGGCATCACGACGACATGGACCGCGAGATCCGAGACTTCCCAGTCGGTGCATGGCGCCGGCAGGGAGCACCCTTCGGGACCGGCCTGGTTGGCTCGAGCACAGGACCCATGGGCGACCCGCCCGTAACGTTCCGAGGGCTCGCTCCCGGACATCTTCCGGAGGTTGTCCGGGCCATCGACCGGACCCCGTGACCGGACTCCAGCGGGTCAAAGGGTCTTGTGCTCTCGGCGCTCCGGCCTCCAGGCGCCTATTCTGCGGAACGCTGCTCTCGGAACCGGGCTGCGGACGGGAATTCGGGCGCACGATGCTCGCGGATGGCGGCGACGCCTTCTTGGGCGTCGGGCCCGAGAAACCCAAGCATCTCAAGTGCCAGGGACTCCCCGAAGATCGGAGTGCTCTGACGAAGCCACTGGTTGAGGACCCGCTTGGTCCACTGGACGGCCGTCACGCTGCCGCCTGCCAGTCGTGACGCCACCTCCAGTGCGTTGTCGAGCACTTGATCGTCGGGAACGCATCTGGTCACCAAGCCGATCCGCTCGGCTTCGGGTCCCCCGATGAAATCGGCCGTAAGGAGGTAGTACTTGGCCTTGGCCATCCCACAGAGCAACGGCCAGATCGCAGCCGCGTGATCCCCAGCGGCCACGCCGAGCCGGGCGTGGCCGTCCGACAGTCGCGTCGACTCACCGACCACGCTCACGTCCGCCAAGAGCGCCACGGCAAGGCCGGCTCCAACGGCGACGCCGTGCACCGCCGCGACGATCGGCTTCACGGTCGCAAGCATGGCGTCGACAATGGCCCCGGCATCCCGCCATTGCTCCAGCGTCGCGTCGTACCCGTTGGTCATGGAGTCGATCATCGCCAAGTCCCCGCCAGCACTGAACGCCCTTCCCGCCCCGGTCACGACCGACACGGCCACGTCCTCATCGGCATCGACGGCGCTCCAGACCTGTGAGAGCTCCCTGTGCAGTCGCACATTGGCGGCGTTCAGGACCTCAGGGCGGTCGATGGTCACCAGCAGGACGCCCTCGCCACGCCGCTCGAAGCGCAGGTGGGAGAAGTCGTCAAAATAACCGTCACTCACTATTGCGCCTCCCCGATTCCGTGAACCGCTTCTCTGGCAATCTTCGCCGCGTGCTCGGCCAGGGGATGGACGAGACCGAGCTCACGCAAAGTCTTCTCCGGTTCCCGACGGTGAATAATCTCGCCCGACGCGTCCGGCACACTGAAGACGTAGAGGTTCCAGAGCTCCGCCAGGCCCAGCGGCTCGATGTCGGCATACAGCCGGCGCTCCACATCGGCCCGGCGATCGAAGCCGGCCTCGGCGAAGCGCGCCGTCCACCAGTCGAACGATGCAATGGTGAGATGTCCCTCGATCGGACGCCCCGCGGCATCGACAGCCAGATCCTCCAGCGGCACCGGACCACTGGCCTCGTCTCCCAGTTGCCGGTAGTAGTCCAGTCTTTCTGGACGCACTTTTCCTACGAAGTGACCGTCTGGACCTGATGCGTTGCGCCCGAAGGACGGGATCGTGGCGCAGATGACACCCCGGCACACCCGCCGCAGCTCCCTCAAGGCGAGGGGTACCTGGGATGGTGTGATGTGCTCGAGAACCTCCAGGGCAGTGAGCAGATCGAACTCTTCGTCGTCGTAGGGCAGGCCACGGATCAGGTCGCCCCTTCGGACATAACCGAGCGCTCCAGGTGCAGCGTGCTCGACTGCAAAGCGGCTCACGTCACAGCCAAACGCGTCGATCCCTCGTTCACGTAGGGCTTCGACCAGGTAGCCCTTGGCACACCCCACGTCGAGAGCCCTGAAGGGCCGGAAGTTCCGCCAGATCATGAAGGCGGCGATGTCCGCGTTGGACGAGACGCGGTCATAGCAAGCGTACCCCGATCGATTGCCGCGATCTCCGGACGGGTCTCGGTCCACCCCGAAGTACTCGCCGCCATAGAGGTCGTCGTCTCCGGGCCAATCCGCACGTCTCGCCTCGTGGACCGCTTGACCGATCATGGCCACCCGGCTCAACTCGGCGCCCGCCCGCGCCATCACCTGCCGAGACCTTTCAGAACGAGCGGCCAAGCTGATCAGCCGATCTCGCACGGCAGCCACCGCTTGGACAAGGCGGGTCCTGGAGGGCATCGACGCCGAGACTATCGCTGGTGACGTGATCCGCCGGCCGGACTCGGCCGCAGCGTTCTGCCGTTGTCTCGGCGAGAGCTGCTCGCCTCTGGCGTGCTGCCCGCGGGTGTGGGTAGGCTGCACGGAACGTGGTCTTGCAGGGACCGTGGAACGAGGGGGGTCCGATTTCAATGAGCCAGGTCCGGGCCGGAACCGAGGCAGTGGCAGCAGCCCTGGTGGGGTCGTTGTCGAGCTTTTCTTTGATCGACGTGCTGGACCTCCTGGGGCGCACCGGGCGCTCGGGAGAGCTCCAGGTCGTCGGACGCGACGTCGACAAGAAGGTGTGGATCGATCACGGAGACCTGATCGACACCACGGGCGCCGACCCGCATGGCTCGACCCTCTTCGAGCTGGCCTGCATCGACGAGGGCTGGTTCTATTTCACGGTCGCCGACCAGGCTCCCGAAGCGTATAGCCGCACGTCCTTGGCATCGCTGATCAGCGATCTAGGCCCGCAGGTGCAGGAGTGGCGCTCACTCGTGCAAGAACTGCCATTCACTTCGACGATCACCATGTCCTCCTCCACGCCGGCCGCCGAGGTGCAGATCAGCTCCGAGCAGTGGCAGCTCCTGAGCCTTGTCGGAGCCGGGCGTCCCATCCGCGAGATCGTGGAGGGATCGTCGCTCCACCCCCTCGACACTTTGCGGACTTTGCGTGAGCTCTTGGTGGCTGGGTTGGTGTCCATCGCGGCGGCACTCGAACCGGAGCCTGCACCAGCGCAGGCGTCATTCGGATCTCGAAGTTCAGATAGCGAACCCGCTCCGATCGCTGCGACGGACTCAGGGATCTCGAGCATTACCGGCGAGGCCGGGGCCGGGACGCCACCTCTGGTACCCAACCCGTCGTCGACTTCGTCGGAACCGGCGCATGGAGACTTCCCGTCCAGGCTCCCCCTCCCGCCATTCGCTCCACCTCCACCTCCCCCTCCCCCTCCCCCTCCACCGCCTCCACCACCCCCCGCTCCGGTATCCACTGCTGGTGCGACGATCGACCCACCAAGCGGTACACCCCACGGATCGGACGTCCCCTCGTCCACCGTTCCCCCATCCCATCCAGACGACGCACCCGGTGAGCGCAGCGAGGAGAGCACGGGCTCGTCGAACGGTGACGCGGAGCAGATCCAGATCTCGGTGATGCCTCCGCCGATCACCGGGGATCCGTGGACGACCACGATGCCCCAGGACACCGGCACTGGCGACAGCAAGTCCTGACGCACCGCTTTCCGCCGGCAGCGCGGGCAGCACCCGTTCACCGTCCCTTCGGGCAGCGCGTGAGACGCGTACAGGGCCCCCAGACCTTTCGGCGCTCCAGCGATCGTTTCGCTCACTCGGACGTTATGCCGCTCGGGATGGTGCGGACGGCTACGCACAGATCTGTGATCGAGCTGCCGACGACGGCGAGATCCTTGGCCTGCTCGCAGCGGCACATCCCACCCAGCGGCGCCCGACGCTTCTCTTGGCCGCGGTTCACTACCTCCTCCTTGCCGGCACTGACTCCCCCCTGGCGGACCTGTACCCCACGGTGGCGACTTGGCGACGCGACGGTCCAGGCGGACGAGGACGGGCACTGCTGACGCCGCCATCCTCACACCGGCCCTCTCGCGAAGGCTGGTACAGCGAATTCGCCGGATTTTGCCGCACGCACCGGGACTTGATCGAAGATCTGCTGGCCACTCGGTCCACTCAGACGAACGAGATCGGACGCTGCTCCGGGTTGCTCCTCGCTCTTGGGACAATTGCTCGGCACTGCAGCGTTCCGCTCTCCGTCATCGACCTCGGAGCATCGGCCGGGCTCAACTTGCTTTTCGACCGCTACTCGTACACCTACTCGGTGGAAGGCGGAGCAGAGTGCCGCCTGATCCACGCCGGCGACCCGACATCCGCAGTCCGGCTTCAGGCAGGGTTCCGATCGCGGTCGCCTCTCGTGCCCGAGCTCCCCGAGGTGTCCTGGCGAGCCGGGATCGACCTCACTCCGGTGAACCCGGCGGACGAGGACGATGCCCTCTGGCTCCTGGCCTGCCAATGGCCCGAGCATCTCGACCGCTTCATCCGCCTCGATGCCGCGCTCGCCCTCTCCCGGACCATCCCGGACCGCAAGGTCGTCGCCGGCGACCTCGTTGCCGATCTGGGCTCGATCGTCTCCGAAGCTCCTGCGGACACCCACCTGTGCATCATGCACACTTGGGTGGCTGCGTACCTCTCCGAGGAGCGCCAGCGTCAACTCGCCGAGCAGGTCGCCAAGATCGCCGCTTCGCGGTCACTGTCCTGGCTCTACGCCGAAGAGCCCTACGAGAGCCCCGGTCTCCCGACGCCACCGTCACCTGATCCCCGGCCTGAAGAAGCGAAGGGCGCGACGGCCGTGGTGCTTACCGAATACACACGCGGTCACAGCGTCGGTCCTTGGCGCATCGCCGACATGCACCCGCATGGCCGGTGGGTGCACTGGTGGGGCCGACCAGTCTGAGTGGTGCCGGTGGCTCCCGGCAGCATGTGCGCGTCATTTCCGCGAGATGTCCGGTCCCCAGGGGGCCTCACGACGACCTGGAACGGAGATCCCGCCTGCGTCGACCATGGCGGCCGATCCTACGGCAGACCGTCCGAACCGCTCCCGGATGGCATCCACGGCGGCTGCGACATTGTGCCAGTCCTCTTGCAGCTCGACCGCCCGCCGCCACTGGATGTCTGCTACGGGTTCCTCCTCGTTTGGTCCATGCTCCGACGACCCCCTGGCTCGCGAAGTGTCGACACCGACCTCCCCGTCGATGCCGGGAACGTCGAACCGGAGTTGCTCGCCATTGCCTCCTTGGTCCAGGCCCGAAGCCGTGATGCCCAGCAGACGCACGCCATCGCACAGATCAACCGTACGAAGCAGCGTGACCGCCACCACCCTTACCGCAGCGGCAGTGTCGATCCCTCTTCCCAGCGTGTGGGATCGGGACACCACGGACATATCGGACCGCTTGATCTTCAGCGTCACCGTGCGTGCGCGTGATGCCGAGGATCTCAACGCCCCCGCCACCACGTCGGCCATCCTCACCACTTCGCGCTTCAGCGCTTCGAAGTCGTAGAGATCCGCGGCGAACGTCTCTTCGTGGCCAAGCGACTTCGCCCTCCTGCCTGGGATCACCGGGTCCGTGTCGATCCCACGCGCCAGTGCAGCCAGGCGCGCCCCTTGGGCAGACCCCAGCCGGGCCGTCAGCACCGGAGCCGGCACTCGGGCAAGATCGCCCACGGTCACCAGGCCAAGGCCGTGAAGCACGGTCGCCGTTGCCGGTCCCACGCCCCATAGGGACTCCACGGGCAGCGGGCGCAGGAATGCAAGCTCGTCAGCTGGATGCACGGCGAGCACCCCTTCTCCTTCTCGCATCATTCCGGCGCCCACCCTCGGCTTGGCCGCCCTCGATGCCAACTTCGCGATCAGCTTCGAACGCCCAACCCCGACCGAGCACTTGAGCCTCAGCTCGTCGCCGACGCGCTGGCGGATCTCGTGACCCGTCACGTCGGGCGCACCTTTGCGCCCCCACGACCCGGTCACGTCCAAGAACGCTTCATCCAGGCCGATCGGCTCGACGACGGGCGTGAAGGACTCGAGCACCCCGAGCAGCTTGGCACTGACCTCCGCGTAGCGTGAGTACCGCCCTGCGATGAACACCGCTTCGGGGCAGAGCCTCCGAGCTCGGACCGAGGGCATGGCCGATCGGACACCAAACCTTCTGGCCTCGTAGTTGCACGAAGCCACCGCGCCGCGGGCCCCGCTGCCACCGACGATGACCGGTCGTCCCACCAGGGACGGTTCGTCCAGCTCTTCGACCGACGCGAAGAACGCATCCATGTCGACGTGGAGCACGGCCGGGCTCCAAGGGCTGTTCGAAGCAGTCAATCCCGGCTCACCCGGCTGCACGATCGAGCTCTGGCACGGACAGCCATGGCACACGTACCCGCCAGGCGCGTGGTGGTCATCCGGCGACCTCCCCGACATGCAAGAGCCGGAAGCCTTCGGCGAATGCCACGCCGGCACGGCGGCCCTCTTCGGCTGCCCGGCGGCGCACGGCGTCTCTCGCCCAGACTCCCTCCCCATCGGAGAACTGGCTCCCGTGACACCCGACTGCCTCGATCTTTTGCTCCACGAACGCCGTGATGTCGATCCAGACGTCCGGTTCAAGGGTGCCCGTGAGAAATGCCTGGGAAACCTGATGGGGCGGACCGGCATGCGGAAAGTACAGCGGCAGGGCCGACGCAGGTGCCACTGCGTCGAGCATCGCCCAGCCCGCAGCACGGTGATCGCGGTGGTTGACGTACTCCCGGCCAAAGAAGACCGCAGTGGGATCGTGCCCTACGACGGCGTCGGGCCGTATCTCGCGAACCGCCCCCACGATCTCCTCTCGCAGCGTGCTGCGCTCTTCGAGCTCCCCATCAGGTGCTCCCAAGACACGATGGCTGGCGAGACCCATCGCCGACGCCGACGCCGCCAGCTCGGCCGATCGCTGCAGCACCAGCTCGTTGCCCGTGAGCGAAGTGTCAAGCGTTCCTTTCCCGCCATCGGTGCACACGATCAGGTGCACCGCACACCCTGCCGCCGCCCACTTGGCGAGCGCTCCCCCACATGCGATGGCGGCGTCATCAGGGTGGGCATAGACCGCAAGGACCGCGGACGGAACGTCGCCGAGCACCTCACCAAGCTCCCGACCACCTCGGATGTCGCTCACCGCCGGTGCTTCGGCTCCGTCTTGGCGAGAAGCCCGACTTCACGGGCGAAATCACCGGGTTCCTCGAACCCCTTGTACACGCTCGCAAACCGGACATACGCCACGTGGTCCAGCACTTGCAGCCGATCCAAGACGGCCAGGCCCACCTGTTCGGTGGTCGGTTCATCCACCTGCGCCCGCAAGTCCTCCTCGACACTTTGCGCCAGCTGCTCCATCGCCTCCGGGGACACTGGACGGTTCTTGCACGCCGCCCGAACTCCTTCGATCACCTTGGAGCGTTCGAACGGCTCTCGTATGCCGGCACGCTTCACCACCCACAGAGGCTGCTCCTCGATCCGCTCGAACGTCGTGAAGCGCCGCCCGCAACTCAGACACTCCCGGCGCCGGCGGATCGCAATACCCTCCTCAGACATTCGCGAGTCCACCACTCGATCGTCCTCACTCGAGCACCACGGGCATCGCACACAGCGACGTTACCGCTGCTGTCAGGGTACGTGGATACGTTCCCCGGGGACGACGACTGCCGACCCGATCTCCTGCTCGAGCTCGGTGGCAAGCGGTCTGGGGTCTCGGCCGGGCTCGAAGTGCTGCGCAATCTTCGACAAGGTGTCCCCGGGCTGCACCACGTACGTGAACCCTCCGCCCGGTACGACCGCGCCGGTACCTCCGACCGGCCTGCCGCCCAACGCTGCGACGGGCAAGGCCAGAAGAAGCACCGCGACGCAGGCCACGATGAGCGCTGCAAACCGGTTCCGCCTGCTCCGGCGAGCCCTCCGCTCCCGGCGACGCTCGCTCACGTCGCGCACGACCTCGACGACCGCGAGCGGCGCATCCTCGCCACGTCCGGCGCCAACGGCCCCGACCAGGCGCAGTACCGGCCGACCTGGCACCGCCCTGATGTCCACTTCGGCTATCGCCACTCCCGTTCCCACCCTTTCCCTCGAGCGACTTCAGCATCGGAAGCCCTGGGAGAACACCTGTTCGTCATCATCTCATCCAATCACGAACATACGTTCGTGTCAAGTGTTTTTTCGAACACATGTTTGCTATCCGCGCGGAACGTGTGTACGATGTCCCAGTCGCCCACCGACCCGGTAGGCGACTGGGGTTCTCCGCTGGGGGATCGTTCGAGGAGGGTGGGCATGGCTGAAGCGCTGAGCGGCAAGCGGGAGCAGATACTCGAGTTCATCGGGCAGTGCATCCGCGAGAGGGGCTACCCGCCGTCGGTGCGGGAGATCGGCGATGCAGTCGGGCTGGCCTCCTCCTCCACCGTCCACACGCACCTCGCCGTGCTCCAACGCGAGGGGTACCTGCAGCGGGACCCGACCAAGCCTCGGGCCATCCAGGTTCGCTACGACCCCTCATCCAAGGCGGCCATGGCCGCCGGTCCGGTCCGTCATGTTCCATTGATCGGAGACGTCGCCGCCGGGACCGGGGTCCTGGCCCAGGAGAACGTCGAGGAGGTGATGGCCCTCCCCGAGCAGTTCACCGGCACCGGTTCCACGTTCATGCTCCGGGTGCGCGGGGACTCGATGATCGGCGCCGGGATCCTCGACGGAGACTACGTCGTGGTCCGCCAGCAACCCGATGCCAATCCCGGCGACGTCGTCGTCGCCGGGATCCCCGACGGTGAGGCGACCGTGAAGTTCTACGACCACCGCGACGGGCAGGTGGTCCTCTCACCGGCCAACCCCGATATGGAGCCGCTGCGGTTCGATGCCTCCGAGGTCGTCGTGTTCGGGCGAGTGGTCACCGTCTTACGACGGATCTGATCGCCTCTCTGACCGGCCGCCGCCGCTCACGTCCACAGGCGGTCCGTATAGGTGTCGGTGCCCGGAATGGTGGGGATGAAGGGGAGCGCGGCCACCACGGTCGCGAGCCCGGAAGCCTCGATCGAACGCCGGTGGGAGGCAATCGCGGCTTCCCACGCATGGAACGGATCGGTCTTGAAGAACCACAACAGCAGGGTGCGACGGTCGTCTGCGTCCTGACGGGGAACATCTCCAGGGGCGTCGATGAGCAACGGGAGCGGCGAGAACGAGGCGACCAGACCAGCGTCGGTTGCAGGCAGCAGCGCCGGCAGATGCTCATGGCGGAGCCAGTGATCGAGGTCCTCGGCCTTCGTAGCAGCCGAGCGATCGATCCATATCGCGACGAGGCCATTGAACGGGTGGTCGAGCGCCAGTTCGACGGGGACCCCGTCGGTATCGCTCACGACCTCCCAGGAGAACTTGTACAAGAGCGTATGGACGTGGTCACGGTGCTCGAACATCCGTCCGGCCGCATGGAGAGCCCGGACCTGTCGGACAGCCCAGCGGTTCCAAATGTCGTGGTACCCGTCGAGCACCCAGTAGAGGGCCATGTACGAACCTCGCATCGGCTCGCCGGTGATTTCAGAAGGATCGGGGTCACGAAGCGCCTTGAGCTCGCGCGTCGCAACGAAGCGCCTTCCGGCGAAGTTGTAGGGACCGACCATGCACCCGGCGTAGAAATGGTCTCTCTCGTACCACCGGTTGTAGTCGACCTCGTGGCCACGATGGGGCTCGACAACGGTGAGGAGCATCGAGCCGAGCTTCACCGGCTCTGCACCGGCCGTCACCTCGATCGGACGTGGGACCTTCTTCGGTGCTTCGGGCATGGGCCGAACGTAACACCGCCCGCGCGGCTGCCGTGACGCGAAGGCCGTTCGGCCACGGTCTCCTCAGACGGGTGGCAGGGAGCCCGTCGCCACCGGGGCACGGTCCGGGGTCGCTACTCTGCCGGCCGGCGCTACCGGTGGTACATCTCCACAGTGGCTGTGAAGACGGGCCCCGTTGAACCACTGCACCCATGAGAGGGTGGCCAGCTCTCACCGGCTGGCCGGCCAGGTCCTTGGTCTTCTCCCACCGAATACGAGGGTCGCGAGATGCGCTCGACCTATCGGATCCAACCGGCGTCGTCGTCCGCAAGAAGGCCGGCCAGCACTCCCCTCACGCGCTCGAGGGAGGCACCAGGCACCCGCTCGTCGCTGCGATGGGCCAGGAGCGGATCACCGGGTCCGAAATTGGCCGCAGGGATGCCGCGAGCCGCGAAGCGGGCGACGTCGGTCCAGCCGACCTTGGCCCGCGGTGCTTCCCCACTCGCTGACACGAGGGCGGCGACGAATGGCTGGTCGAGTGCCGGCGGAGCGCCGGCGGCCTGGTCCACCACGTCGATGGCGTCCCCCGGGCGATGCTCCAGCGAATCGGCGACAAGTGCTTCGAGAAAGGCCCGGGCGCCACGATCGTCACGATCTGGCGCGTAGCGGTAATTGACGACGAGCGCCGCAGCGTCTGGTACGACGTTGCCGGCGACGCCGCCTTCCACACCGACCGCCTGGAGCTGCTCCACGAACTCGCAGCCGTCGATCACCACCGAACGCCCCTCCCAGGCGGCGATGCGTTCGAGCACTGGCGCCAGCCGATGGATGGCGTTCACCCCGGTGAACGGCCGGGCCGTGTGTGCCCGTTCCCCGCTGAGCCGGATGACGGCCCTCATCGTTCCCTGGCACCCGGCTTCCACCCGCCCATCGGTCGGTTCCGCCAGGATGGCCGCATCGGCCGCCATGAGGGCGGGGCACGCGGCGAAAACCTCCTCGAGACCGCTCTCGCTCCGTGCCACCTCTTCGCGTGCGTAGAAGCACCAGGTCACGTCCACGACCGGGGCCGCAATTGCACGGGCCACGTCGACCATGACGGCAAGTCCCCCCTTCATGTCGGCCGCCCCGAGCCCCCACAGCACGTCGCCGTCGAGACGGGCGCCGGCGTTCCCCGCCGGAGGAACGGTGTCAAGGTGCCCGGCGACGACGATGCGGCGCTCGCGCCCCAGGTTGGTCGCTGCCACGACGTTGTCACCGATGCGCACGACATCGAGCCACGCCAGACCAGACAGCTCGTCCGCCACCCGCTCGGCCAATCTGGACTCCTCGCGGCTGACCGACGGGATGTCCACGAACGCCGCGGCCAAGGCCAGCAGTTCGCTGCTGCTCACGCCGAGACGCCGTGCTCGCGCAGGACGGCGTTGAGCTGAGCCTTGTCGTGTCGCTCTCCCTCGGGGAGCCGCTTGATCACCAAGACGCATGGGAGGAAGAACTCCCCGCCGGGGTAGTCCCGACGACGCGACGCCGACACCGCCACCGTCCATGCCGGCACGACCCCGCGGCTCAGCTCTCGACCGGTCTCGGCGTCGATCACCGGGATCGACGGGTTGAGGATCGTCCCTTCACCCAGGACGGCTCCACGACCCACCCGAGCTCCTTGGGTCACCATGCACCTGCTCCCCACCAGAGCGTCGTCCTCGATGATCACCGGGGTGGCATTCGGAGGTTCCAGCACCCCGCCGATCCCCACGCCCCCCGACAGGTGGACCCGAGCACCGACCTGGGCGCAGGAGCCGACAGTCGCCCAGGTATCGACCATGGTGTCCTCCCCCACCCGGGCACCGATGTTCACGTACCCGGGCATGAGCACCACCCCGGGGGCGAGGTAGGACCCCCAGCGAGCCGAACCACCGGGCACCACCCGGACTCCCGACCCGGCGTAGCCGCGCTTCAACGGCAGCTTGTCGGCAAACTCGAACGGCCCCATCTCGATCGTCTCGACCGAGCGCAGGCGGAAGAGCAGCAAGATCGCTTTCTTCAGCCACTCGTGGAC
>DAHWPS010000169.1:0-4970 GCA_027342785.1 Acidimicrobiaceae bacterium | reverse complement strand
GTTATCTCCCCTGCTTTGGCGGCGTAAGGCACGGGGATTTTGGCTTGAGCCGGACTCGTGGCTTACAAGTATCCACCACTGTGTTTGCCACGTTGGCTATGTTTGGCTTTGAGTGTCGACTGGGTTCCGCGCCGAGCGTGCTGTGTCTCCCCTCGATGGGAGCGACCTATGGGTAGTTCTCGACTCCCACCTCATCGTGCACCGGGAGGCCAGTGACTTCCTGCGGGCGTTGCATGGAGTGAGCCGTTCGCCGCATACTATCCGGGCTTACGCCGGACGGGTGGCTGTGTTTTTGTGCTGGTGCGAGGAAGATGGCGTCGACTGGAAGATGATTCGCTTGGCGGAGCTGGCTCGATTCAAGCACTGGGCGGAGGCCACGCCGATCGGCGTCGGGCGGGTGCGCACCGGTGCGACGGTCAATGCGATCTTGACAGCGGTGTGCGAGTTCCTCCGGTTTTGTTCCCGCACGGGAGTGATCGACCCAGCGGTGGCGGACAGGTTGTCCGAGCCCCGCTGGTTGCGGTTCGTCCCTGCGGGTTTCGACGCCGGTGAGCGTGGTCAGTTCCGCACGGTGCGCGCTCGGGAGGTCAAGGCCCGTGTAGAGACTTCGTTTCCTGAGGCGCTCACGGCTGAGCAGGCGGTCACGCTGATCGCCTGCTGTCGGCATCCCCGAGAGTCCTTCATGGTTCGGATCATGTACGACATGGGCCTACGTATCGGGGAGACTCTCGGTTTGCGACGCGAGGACATGCATCTATTGTCAGATTCGCGGTCTCTGGGGTGCGCGGTGCTTGGCCCGCACGCCCATGTCCGGCATCGGTCGAACCCTAATGGGGCTTTGGCTAAGTCCCGGTTTCCTAGGACTGTTCCAGCTAGCGAGGCGGTGCTTGTTGCGTACATCGACTACCAGTTCGAGCGCTATGAGGTCCTCGGCGACGATGACAGCGACATGGTGTTCGTCAACCTCTACCATGAGCCGCTCGGGACGCCGATGGTCTATCGAGCGGCTAAGCGGTCCTTCGACCGGCTGGCCGAGCAGTGCGGATTCGCTGTGCGACCCCACATGCTTCGCCATTCGGCGGCGACCAACTGGGTGCGTGCCGGGGTGGACCTCGACGTCGTTCAGCGGCTGATGGGGCACACGTCTTTCGCCTCGACGGCGCTGTACTTGCATGCCCGAGATGAGGACAAGCGCAGGGCAGTGGAGGCGGTCGCTGCCGGGGAGTGTTACCGGTGAGCCTGCCGGCGCTCCGGCTCGTCGCTGAACCCACCCGGCGTGATGAAGCGAATGTCGGGTGGTTGGCGTGGCTGGTGGCCCATCTCGATCCTCTGTGGCGCAAGGACGAGTGGGATGGGGGGCTGTGGTTGTTTACCGGGGACTTGGAGAGTGGCCAGACCGCAGCATGGAGGTGTCGGACTCCGGGTTGTCCTATAGCTGCCTCGCACCATAACGGTCATTGCTCTGGATGTCGACGGGCGCTGGTGGGCGCCGGTGTGCCTGAGGATGAGTTCAATCGCCGACCGCGGCATCGGCCCACCCGCCCTATCGAGCGGGGGGTTTGCTCGGTGGCGGGCTGTCAAGGTGATCTGCTGTGCCGCGGCCTGTGCTTTCGCCATGAGCGAGCGTGGCGGAAAACTAAAGAGCCGGTGCAAGAGTTCACCGCTCGGGCCGAACCTTTGGAACGACTCGAGCCGTGTTTAGTGGCGGGCTGTGACCGCGAGCGTGTCTACCGGCGGGGCCTGTGCTGGTTCCACGACAATCGCCTCCGGCGTCAACATCACCTCGGCTCGCTTTCAGCAGAGGACCTGGCGGCGTGGGTAGCTGGCGAGATACCGCGGATCGGAGCGCACCAGTTCTCGTTGGCTCCTCTCTCCGAACTGGTGCGCTTCGAGTTCCTCTACGCACTTCAACGCCGAGACGAGACCCCACCTCCGCTCGATCCGCTGCAAGTGCGGATCTTGGTCAGCCGTCTGGTCGGCGCCAGCTCCCTGCGCCATGCCGATCCTGAAGCGATTTGTGAGAGCGGTGGAGTGCAATACAACTCGGCCATCAAAGGCCTGTTTCGGGACCTGCGCCGCTACGTGGAGCGAGCCTGGGTGGCCTATACCGGCACTGACCCTTGCTTGGGAGATGTGTGGGAAGTCGCACTGTTGGACCTGTGCTCCAACGGCTCGCGGCGCTGGCCGGCTGTCGAGGGAGTAGTCGATTTCCGTCCGATCGAGCTCCCCTGGTTACGCGAGGTGATCAAGGAGTGGGCCCGCGCCACCCGGCCTTACCTTCAGCGGCTCCGCGAGGCGCTCCGGGCGTGTCGTGTCGCCTGCGAGGTTTTGGTGGCTGGCGGTCGCAGCGACCCAACTTGCCTGGGGGCGGGAGACTTCGCCAGGGTCGTCGACGCGATCAGTGGGCACCGTCGCGATGATGGAACCTTATATTCGACCACCCATCGCAACCTGTTGTTGTCCTCGTTCTGCGAGGTGATCGAACACGGGCGCACCAGTGGGCAAATGGCCGAGGTGCCCGATCCCTTCCGGCCTGCAAAACGCCGGCACCGTGTGGCCGCCGACGCCAACGAAGACCAGCTTGGCAAGGCGCTGCCCGAGTCGGTGATCCGCCAGCTCGACGGGCACCTTCACCTGTTGGGCCCTTCAGGTCGGTTCGGCTCGTTGAGCGCGACGGATCTCAAAGAGATGCACCAGAGCATCTATCGGATCCTTCGAGACACCGGGCGACGCCCCGGCGAGGTGGTGAGCCTCAAGGTCGATTGCGTCGAGGTGATCGACGGCCAGCACAACTTGATCTACGACAACCACAAGGCTGGCCGATTACGTCGGCGTCTTCCTATCACCTCCGATACCGCAGAGGTCGTCTTGGCATGGCAGCGCCGCCGGGGACAGCTACTCACCCCGCCAGCGACCAGCCAGTGGTTGTTCCCCTCACCAGTGCTGCGCTCCCACCAGTCTCTCGGGCATCTGACGGCCTCTTGTATCGGAGTGGCGTTCCGGGCGTGGGTGCGTCAGATCCCGAAGATCGACAGTGAATTACTCGGCCGGGACGGCACGCCAAGTCCCTTCGAGCGGTCGCTGATCACTCCCTATGCCCTTCGGCACTCCTATGCCCAACGTCACGCCGATGCAGGGGTTCCTGTTGACGTACTCAAAGAACTTCTCGATCATATTGCCGTGCAAACCACTATGGGCTACTACTCGATCAGCCTCAAACGCAAGCAGCAAGCCATCCGAGCGGTCGGGTCCTTGGCCCTCGACGCGCGTGGCAATCCTGCACCGTTTGCCGACGTGCTTGCCTATGAGCGGGCATCGGTCTCGGTCCCTTTCGGCAACTGCACCGAGCCTTCCAACGTCAATGCCGGTGGTGGACACTGCCCGATCCGCTTCCAGTGCGCAGGTTGTGGATTCTATCGGCCCGACCCCTCCTACCTACCAGCTCTTGAGGGACACGTTGCCAGCCTGAGAGCTGATCGGGAAACCGCCAGAGCGATAGGAGCGGCCGACTACGTGATCGCCAACATGAGCGCCGAGATTGAAGCATTCGGCCGGGTTGCCGAGCAGATGCATCGGCGCCTAGGCCAACTCGATCCCGATGAGCGAGCCGAGGTGGAACAGTCCAGTGCACTGTTGCGCCGGACCAGAGCTGCCCGACGGATCCCTCTCGTCGTCAACTCGACCAGACAGACGGCATGAACACCGCAGCGGCTGACGAGAGCCGAACGGTGGTGTTGAGAGCAGCCAGGGCCAAAGACAGCGAACGTAAGCGTCAACGGGCACTGGCGACGATCAAGGACCTGGAAGCTAGCGGCTCGCCTGTCACCTTCACCGCTGTGGCGAAGACGGCGGGCGTCTCGAGATGGCTTGTCTATACCGACGGCATCCGAGACCAAGTGGATGCCGCTCGACGGCGCCAGTGTGAAGTTGGCATCCCACGTGCCCTTCACCTCGACGGCCGGCAAGCGACGCCGGCTGGCCTGCGAACTGATCTGGCGGTTGCTCGCGAGGAGATCCGTCGGCTCCGCGCCGAGCGCGACTCTCTCACTCAGCGACTGCGGCTTCGGCTGGGCGCCGAGATCGAGGGTCCAGATCGAGCCCAGCTGATAGCGCGGGTCGCCGACCTCGAGGTCGTCAACCGCCAACTGATAGCCGAACGCTCCGCCAGCACCGTCGAAGCTGACGCCGCGAAGCATCGAATCGATGAGCTGGAAGACGACCTGTCCGCCGCTCGGGAGAGTCTGCGAAGGATCATCAAGGACCACAACCGCGGACGATGACCAAGACGGCAACGTGACCTCATCAGCCTCGCGGAGGGTGACGTGCCCAACGTGCCTTACATGCCTGTTACGTGAGAAACGGCCTCTACCAGGATGTTCGTGTACTCCAGGGCAGATAACCTTCGCCACCGAGCTTTTGAACTCGGGGGTTCCGTTACACGTGGTGCAGCGCTACATGGGCCATCTCTCCCCGGAGATGACAATGCATTATGCCGCCACCCTAGCCAAAACACACGAGGCGGAGTTCTTGAGGTTCAAGAAGTTAGGCCGAGACGGCCGCGACGTCGGTCTCGATCCCAGCGACGTCTACGAACTGGTCCAGCTGGGGCGGCACACCGACCGGATCCTACCCAACGGAGCCTGCCTCTTGCCCCCGCTGAAACGCTGCGATCGTGGCAACGCCTGCTTGACATGTGATCACTTCGCCACCGATGGCCGCTATCTCGACGAACTGGAAACCCAGCTGACCGAGACCGAAGCACTGATCGCCCGACGCCAGGCGCAGCATCTTGGCCGCACCGGCAAGGAGATGGGCGAGGGCAACGTCTGGTTGGACCAACGTCTCGCCGAGCACTGTTCCCTCACTGCGATCGTCGCCGCCCTACGCGCCGACGACCGAGACGGCCACGCGGTGCGGGGAGCTGGAGTGGCTGGCCGGGCCAGCCAGCCGGTCGAGCTCGACGCCGCCCG
>DAHWPS010000163.1:0-5536 GCA_027342785.1 Acidimicrobiaceae bacterium | reverse complement strand
CGTGATGGTGAACGATCAGCCATGCAGTCGACGGGGCGACCTCCAACGGCCACGCACCCGGATCGAGCAACGCCTCGTGGCCCTGAGTGTCGCCACGGTGCTCGTGCTCGTGATCCCGGAACTCCGAGCGGCAGTGGTCGAGCTGGCAATCGGCGTGGTGACGTTGGTCGTGGTGCTCAGCCTCGTCGGTGTGCTTGCTCTCGCCCTCGGCTGGCGGGTGGTTCGCCGCCACCCGGTGGCTGACCTGGTCGTCGGGACCTGGCTCCTGCGTCGTCACGAGCGGCGCCGCCAGCAGATCGTGGACGCCCGGAGCTGGCCCGAGACACGCCAGCCCTATGGGGCCAGGACCTGGGAGACGGGCACACGAAGACAGGGCTGGTAGACGGGCCGGCGGAGCCCGACCCTCCACCTCCTTCGTCACGCGTGGAGCGATGCTGGCCTCATGACGGCCATCGAGTGCCCACGCTGCGAGACGACGTTCGAGACGAAGGCCACGACGGCGACGCGGTGCCGGTCGTGTCGGAGCGTGGTGCACGTGGGAGCTGGGCGATCCGGAGCACGTCGAAGCCCGAGCGCCCAGGACTCTTCGACCACAGTGTGGAGCACGGAGGCGACAGACGGTGGGAGCAGCGTCCTGCTGCTCGCCGCGGGACTGGTGTTCCTTGCCCTCGTGGGCTACGGCATCTACCACTACGTGAGAGAACGGTGGCAGATGGGACCGAGCAGGTCCCCGACGCACCGTTGCCTCCCTACGACCTTTCCTGACGCTCACGCAGGGCACCCGACGCACACGTCGGCGCCCACGTCAGCCTCTGACGCCCGCTCGTAGCTTGACGTCTTGCCGAAGCCGTACGGCGCCCACAGGGCCACACGGGCGCCTCTCGTCGGCACGTCGGGGGACGGGTCTCACTCGGCCGTGGCATCGCCGCTGCTCGTCGGGGTGCCCGTCGCTGCCCGAGGGGTGCACGGCCGCCCCCCCTGCATGCTGCAGCCCCACGGAGACATTCAGCCCGGTCGCCCGGCCGACTTCTCGGGTCAAGCCGTTGACCAGGACTTGTCCGCGATAGCGGCCACTTCGGGTCGTCTGTCCACCTATCGCTCCCGTCGCGGGTGAGCCGTAGACACTCGTATTCGAACTTCCCCGACGTGCGGAAACGACTAGACGTGTTCGAATCGTGCCGATGGCCGGAGGTGGGTGCCGGGGGACTTGCGGCGGTGGCTATCGCTTCTCGGACGGCGAGGCCGGCCGAACAGGCGGCTTCTGGCCCTTCTCGATGTAGCCGATGAGATCCTTGTTCGGCCGGAAAGGAGGCGGCTCAGGCCGGCTCTTCGCGGGCCGCGGGGCTGGCGCGCTCTGAGGCGCCTTCTCGTCAGCCATGCAACCGACCTCCCATGGCCGTCAGTATACCGGTGACGACCAGGGCGGCAGCGATGGCCAGGCAGCCGACGGCCGCCCGAACTCGCCATCCCTTCTGCCTCACCAGCGTCGCGGCCTCCTTCACCATCTCGATCTGGGTGTCCAGCAACTCCAGGCGCGTCTCCGCCTCAGACGCGGTGAGGTTGGCCTGCCGGAGTCGCTCGACCTCCAGCACGGGATAGCGACGCGGGAGGAACGCCCACGCCGCGAGGACGGCGGCGACAACGGCGACGGCGAGTCCAACCTCGAAGACCACCTTGCCCGCCACGGCAACCTGCGCCGTAGCACCGAGACCCACCAGCACACCAGCGAACCCCAGGACGACGCCAGCCTTGCCATCGAGACTCTCGGCGTGCGCGTTCATCGTCTCGCGCTCTGCAGCAACCTGCGCGAGAATGATGACCAGCGAGGGGAGCTGCTGATCGTCGTCCACCCCGACGAGGGTACGAGGTCGCTGTGTCAGCCCTCGAGGGACGCCAGGAAGTCCAGTGCCGATCTGCCTGGGAAGTTCGAATCCGCTACGGCTGACCGAACACGCACGGCGATGACCAGCGGAAAGACTTGCGGATTCGCGGGTGGGCCGTAGACACCCGTGTCCAGGCCGTAGACACCCGTATTCGAACCTACTGGACGTGCGAAAACGCCTCCAAGCGCTCGTGTCCGCAGCGTGATCGACGCCGCGAGGGGCGATGCACCGCCAACCAAATGCACGAGGGCGTCCCTCCCTGCGTCCTTCGGTTTCGGACGTTCGACCGACCATGAGTGGCGGTTCGCCTATCAGCAGCCGGGCGAGAGTCTCCCGGGTGGACGGTTCAACCAGACCGTGATCGCCTCCCTGTCCGACGCGGCTCGGTCCTCGTTGTCGCGGGTCACGTCGATGCCGAGCGCCTCTGACACAACGCCCGTGAGCAGCGGGGCCTTGAGCGGCTCTGGTTCGCCGAAGACGTCGCGGAGCCACAGCGTCCGCTCGCTGCTCCAGTAGCGCAGCATGGTGGCTCCGCGATGGCCGAGGTCGCTCACGAATCCCTCGGTCGTGATGAAACCGGCCCAGCTCAGGTGCACGCCGTCGTACTCACTGGAGACCGCGTCCCAGTCGGGTAGGACGTGGCGATCGACCACGGTCCGCACTCCGTGTTGTGCAGGTATCGCGGCGAGATGGGCCACGTCCCTCTTGTGCTGGTTAGGCCCAGGAAGCTCCCATCCCGCGTGGGGTTCGGTCGCCACCCTCGGAAAGGTCTCGACGAGACGGACCCAGTCGGCCGGGTGGTCGACGTTCCAGACGCGTGCACCGGGGTTGATCGGCATGCGCCACCTGGAGATCGGACCCGGGAACATCTCCCATGCAGCCACCAGGTCATCGTGGATATCTCCGGCGGGGGCACTGACGGTCCAGAAACCCGACCACGTGAACTCGCCGTTGCCGTAGACACGGGAGAAGTCGACGAACCCTGGGACGGGCGTCATCCCGGGCTCGCGTCCGCCGAGCCAGTGTTCCTGGACGTCCATCGGGCCGGTCAGCGACTCGCGGAATCGCTGCCAGAGCGCCTCGGCAAGGGGGCGCCTTGCCGAGGCGAGTTCGTATGCGAGGGCAAGGCTGTCGGGTGCGCCGCCGGTCCATGGCCCCGCGAGCTGATCGGCAGCATCGAGGGCCGTGTGGAGGAGCTGCTCGACCGCCATCGTCCCCACCGTCGCGACGGCCCGCTCAACCGATTCAGGATCGCTGTCCGTGAGCGCGTCGAACGGGCAGAACATCCCTCGCTCGGCAAATTCGAGCCGATCGAGAAGCGCGACTCCAACGGGGGCAGCCAGGATGTCATCGACCACGGGCACCATCTCGCCCATGATGACCGAGAGGCGCTCGCTTCGTCCACGTGACTCCATGTCGGAGGACGCTCGCCGGCTCGGGAGGAGCGACCTGTATTCGGTGGCCGAGCTGGCCACCCCGGGCACACCTACTGGTGGACCGCTCGGCGGCCGGCCCGCCGCGTATGTGAAGAGCCAACGCAATTGAGAGCTCACCCGGCCGCTCGGCCTGGGCCTCGAGGGAGTAGGGCTGATGATCCTCGTCGGTCGAGATCCGGGTGTAGGTGGGGACTCTCACGGTCGGGCTCTTCTTGGCAGTAGGGACGCCAAGGACAGGCGGCGGTCCGGGTGGTCGCTGTCGACGACGACGGCCAAGTCCACTTCACGACTCTGCCGGGCTCGGTCGAGAAGAACCGCCATCTCCTCGGAAGCACCCCTTTCTGTCAGCATGGCCTGAGACAACCGCAGTCGCTTCCATCCCTCAAGGGCGAGACGGATCAGGTAGACAGTGATGACCCTGATCGCCCGGGAGATCGCCGTTCGCGTCAAGCGCCAGGCCACGGATCCCGTCCGGCCCCTTCAGGCCGGTCCTGTCCAGTAGCTTGATCTGGTGCGCCGTTGCCTCATCAACTGGGACTATGGGTCCTCCGGGATCTGGCTGCTCCCCAGCGAGCCGAACGCCTGCCAGCCGTCGCTCGGACGCGTCCTCTCCCCTGCCCTTCACGAGGACCTCAAGCGATGGAACGAGTGGGCTGAGCGGCTCTTCAACGGGCAAGTGATCGAGCCAGACCAGGAGCAAGTGACGCGCTGGGAAGCCATGAAGCTCGATCTGGCCGAACGCGCACAAGCTGAGCTCGGTGAGGAGTGGGAAGTCCTCTACCAAGACGCGGGCGCGTGGACCTGGGTGCGCCGATCGAACGTTGACCGCCCGTAGAGCCAAGGGGATGCACCACGGTGCAGGGTGAAGATGATCCATCCCTGGTCGTCCTCGAAGGACATGAACCGGATGGCACCACGTGGTCGGTCGACGTCCGGCCTGACCCCACCTGTGACGACGGGCTCTACACCTTCGTGCGCCGGACCGCCTTCGACGGGCGTTCAGCGCGGTCGGGGATGGGCGGACCGAAGCTGTACAACGACAACGTCGTGAACGTCTGGGCGGGCAGGAGCGACGGCACTCCGCCGTTCATTCTGATTCGTGGGGTTCCCTCGATCGACGAGGCCACGGTGCTCACGAATGGAGGCAGGACCGTCCAGGTCACGCTCTCGCCGGAGATCGAGGAGTTCGGGCTGCGCTTCGGTGCGGCGGCACTCCCGGAAGACGATCCGCCCGAGATCCTCACCGTGCGACTCGGTGACGGACGCGTCATCCAGGGAAGGGTCCCGTGGCCGAGACGTCCGCCGACTTCCTGATTCGTCGCCCCTGAACCCCATGCCCTTCCTTCGTCGCATCGACGATCACGGCGCGAACTTTCTGATTTTGCCGGCCGCGTGTAGCGGGTTCAGGCTGACCACCGCGGCATAGAGCCACCCGAACTCGATCGCGTAGTTCGGTGCGTCGTCTCCGGCGACACTGCGCGCGGCCTCTTGAACGCGAGCCGGGTTCTCCAACCTCGCTGCCAATTCCTGGAGCTCGCCGTCCTTCATCGTTGGGGACTGCCGTTCAGCTGGGACGTGCTGCCCGGCTGCCTTCGCCATGAGCCTCGCCTCGTAGGCGCGCTGGCGGCAGGACGGCCGGCAGAAGCCTGGCCGCGGCCCACGACGGCGTGGACAGCTCGGTCAGCCGCAGCCGGAGGGCCATCGGGCTGGGCGATGCGGTCGAACTGGCTGGCGCAGTGGCGCTCCGACCACGAGCTCCCGCTTCGCTCGCAATGCGCAACAGCGCGAAAGCGAGGCCCTGAGCTGGGTTTCTCGGTCGAGAAAGACTCTTCGAAGACCCCTTGACTTCGCGTGCGGACCGAGGTCTCATCTCCGCTCCCTGGCACGCTTGTCCGGTCGTGGGCAACGCCCATGACGAACCTGAACCCCCCGATACCACTGGTCGTCCGACCGCGCACTGTCGCGCTCGGCGCGCCGAACGGCTGCCCTGCTCACGCTCACGGTCGCTCGCTCGCGGAGCTGCTGGTCAGGCGACTTTTCTACCGCATTTGTTCAATTTCGGCCCGTTTCCCCTTGTTCTTCTACGGAGGCCCTTGTCCAAGGAGGCTCATGCGACACCAGCGCCACGTGTCCCGATGCCATCAGCACACTGCCGCCCGACGCTGTCGAGCCCACCGCCGTGGTGGACCGGATGGTCAGGAGCGTGTGCCCCGCCCG
>DAHWPS010000155.1:0-1998 GCA_027342785.1 Acidimicrobiaceae bacterium | reverse complement strand
TTCACGAGCCTTGCGTTGACGAACGTCTGGCGCAGGACGCTGGTCGTGTGCTGGGCGACGAGATCTCGACGCACGAAGAAGAAGGTGCTGACCGCGAGCACCCCGGACACGAGCGCCGCGCCGACGGCGAAGGTGGCGATGACGCGAGCCTGCAGGCCGAACCGCCGCCGGCGGCTGGCCGGGGTCACGGGACGAGCTTGTAGCCGAGCCCGCGGACGGTCACGATCAGCTCGGGGTTGGACGGATCGCGCTCGATCTTCGTTCGGAGCCCGCTGATGTGGTAGTCGACGAGCCGGTCGTCGCCGAAGAAGTCGTAGCCCCACACCCGCTCGAGCAACTGCGACCTCGACACGACCCAGCCGGGGGTGTTCGCCAGCTCGCAGAACACCCGGAATTGCGTGAGCGTGAGGGGCACCTCTTCGCCGTCGCGCCGCACGACGCCGGCTTCACGGTGCAGCTCGATGTCGCCGAATCGCTCCACGGTGGTGTCGGTGGCCGGCTGCGTCGCGCTCCTTCGCAGAAGTGCACGGATGCGTGCGGACAGCTCTTTGGCGACCACGGGCTTCACGACGTAGTCGTCGGCCCCGGCCTCGAGCCCAGCGACGACGTCATGGGTGTCGCCGCTCGCGGTCACCATGGCGATCGGGATGTTGGTCGAGCGCCGGATCGTACGGGTGACCTCGAACCCGTCCATGTCGGGCAGCCGGAGGTCGACCAGCACCATGTCGGCTCCGCCCTCCTCCAGGCGACGCAGTCCCTCTTCGCCGCTTCGCGCTTCGACGACGGTGTACCCCTCCTGCTCGAGCGACAGGCACAGCATCGAACGCATGTGGTCGTCGTCCTCGATGAACAAGATGCGGCGTCCCAAGCTCGATCCTCCTTGCCTGGTTCTTCCGGTCTTCAGTCTGCGGGTCTTCGTGGGCGCCTCGGTGGCGATCGCTGCGCTCCACAAGGCCGCGCGATGGAGCCATCCACTCGCTCGTGAGCGCCGAGCGTCCTTTTGCCCCTCCTCCGCTGTCAGAGGTCTTTCGTCATCACTACTGTTGTCACGTTACTGTAACAGTGGACCAGGAAGATCCTAGATCCCCGGTGCGATCCTGCAACCAGACAGTGCGAGACGAGCGAGCCACGCAGGTCACGAGGCACGAGAGGACCAGTGCGGCGGCGGACGGAGGAGCGGATCGATGGGAGCGGCACGAGAAGAGGCGCAATTGCGACCCGGGGAGCTACCCACCGGGCAGCCAACTGGTCTGATGGTGGTCCCGCCGGACGCGACCACGATCCGCGGTGCGGACGCGAGTCGCGAACGGCGTGCGAGCGGCGGCGGCTGGGGGAGAGGCGCCGTAGGTGCGCTCGTGGCCGCTGCGCTCGCTCTGGGCGCAGGCGGCATGGCTCTCGGCGTGACCGCCCTGGTCCGGTCGTCTGCAGCTTCGCCAGGCCCCGTTGGACCGGAAGGGCCCCGAGGTGCCCAGGGGCTCCAAGGTCCCCAGGGGGTCCAAGGCCTGGTGGGCCCGCAAGGGCCCGCCGGGCCTGCGGGCCAGCGAGGGGCAACCGGTGCAGCGGGGCCCGCTGGTCCCCAGGGCGAACGTGGGCCCACGGGGAAGACCGGCCCCGCCGGCACGATCGCGAGCAGCACGATCGTCACCGCAGCAGTCCTGAGGTCCTCACCGGACCCGGCGCTGGGCACGACGCTGACCGCAGTGGTTTCCTGTCCGTCGGGCGACGTGGTCCTCGGCGGCGGGGGTCGGGTCGCGACGACGATCCCGAAGGCGACGGCGTCGACAGCAGGGAAGACGGCCGTCGCGGATGGGGGGACTGCGACGACATCGGCGGCTTCGTCGCCGAAGGGGTCGAAGTCGACATCCGCACCCGCCTCGTCCGCCGTTGCCGGCAAGCGGCGTTCGGCTGGCGTGGCTTTGGAGTCCTCGTACCCCCTGGCGGGCGGTTGGCGCACCGTGGCAACGGTCACGGGGACCGTGACGGGTGGCCAGGAGATGA
>DAHWPS010000149.1:0-1943 GCA_027342785.1 Acidimicrobiaceae bacterium | reverse complement strand
CGACATGCAGCCGCTCGTCGAGGCGGTGCGCGCCGAAGTCACCCGGCGGCTGGCAGAAGACGAACCAAGTGCTGCTACACCCGACAAGTACGATCAGGCTGCCGCCTGAACAGCTGTGGGGCCGTCACCGAAATCCCACAGAAGTCGGGACATCCTCGACCCGGCTGATCGACGACACCAACCGCGCGAGCGCTTCCTTGTCGACCTTGTCCTTCCGGCCGAAGTTGTGGATGACCTTGGCCACCGGCGAGCCGGTGACGGGGTGGCGCTCGTTGTGGGCGAGCTGGAGATAGGCGACCTTCGAGCCGTCCTTGTTCCGCCGACTCGACTCACGCAGGTACACGCCTACATCCTCACCAACACCCGCAGGTCAGTCAACTAGTCGTGTGCCTACGCTTTTCGGACATTTCGAGAGCCTAAAACACTGTGACCAGGGACGATGTCACGCGGCACCCCCGAAAATGCCTACGAACTCAGTAATGCCGGTCAGAGAACCGCCACCGATGCGTACTCGTCGACGGACAGCGAGCAGGGCCATACGATGGAGACTGGTGGAAACACCGCCGTGGACCGCCTCCCTCGCAAAGCCAACTGGTGAGGAGGGGGTCCCTCGCGTTCAGGGACCGCTTATCTTCTCCGCCCCACGGGCTCCCTCGTCCACTCGCGTCCTCAAACAGCGTGGCCGCTGCAGGGTCCTCCGTCACCGTGGAGAACTGCCGCCAACACCACGGTTGAGCTGATCGATGGAGCGCACGACGAGGTCCTGGATGTGGCGCAGCCGCTGTCGGCGCTCGGGCTACCTGCTACCTCCGCAGCGTTGCTCGATCGCAGTGGTTGCAGCACTCGCCGCCATCGTGCTCGGCGCCTGCGGAGCACCGGGCGGATCACCGTGGTGGCGAGGATCATGGAGCGTCCAGGCGAGCCCCAGCCCCTTGGCCAGCGGCGTGACCGGCTATGCCGGGACACAAGCGGACGCGCTCTACGCCGTGTCGTGCCCCTCGCCGACCTATTGCGTAGCGGTTGGTTCCTGGGCGAAGACCAGCGCCAACTTCAACCATCCTCTCCTCCTCGTCTACAGCGCCGGCCGCTGGGCGACGCTCCACGCCTCGGAGCTGCCCGGCAGCCTCTACGGCGTGTCCTGCCCGTCGGCATCAACCTGCGTCGCCCTCGGCAGCGACACCTACGCCATCGTCAGGGGGTCCAGCGTGTCCATCCAGCCGCTTCCGACCATCGTCGAGGGACGCCTTGGCGCGGTGTCGTGTCCGAGCACCACGGACTGCTGGGCGGTTGGTTACGGCCCGTACGCATACACCTCCTTCAGCAGGACCGACCCGGACCACCTCGTCATCGCGCACCTCCTCGGAAGCAGGTGGTCGTCGGTCGACCCGCCAGCCATCCCCCGCCCGAGACACAGCGCCCTCAGCAGCCTGCTCTTCGGGGTAAGCTGCCCCGACTCAACCTCGTGCATCGCGGTTGGGGAGACCGGAAGCTCGCCCACCGGCGTACAGGAGATGCTGGTCCTCTCGTACGACGGCTCGAGCTGGTCCTACGTGCCGATGCCTGCGTTGCAGGCTCACCACGAGTCGTGGCTGAGGGGAGTGTCGTGCCTCTCGGCCCGCTCCTGCGTCGCCGTCGGGGCAACAACCATCCCCAGGCAACGCAGCACGAACGGTTTCGTGGACAGAACGCTCGTCGCGAACTACGACGGCAGCTCCTGGAGCATGGTGCGGTCGCCAGATCCCCTCGGGGGCCTCGGCAGTGACGACCTCGTAGGTGCGGCCTGCGTATCTGCTGGCCGGTGCGTGGCCACCGGCTTTACCACCGACTCGGCGGGGGATACGAGCAATTTGGCGCTTGCTTCCTCCCGTGGCACGTGGAGCCCAGTGGGCGTTCCCGACGCTGGCGGCAACTCGTCGCTTGGGGACCGCCACTTCGTAGGCTGT
>DAHWPS010000137.1:0-2903 GCA_027342785.1 Acidimicrobiaceae bacterium | reverse complement strand
GACGACATCGTCCAGGTCGTGCGCGAGGAGTTCGGCAAGGGCAACGACTTCGCCGCCAAGATCACCTACCGCTCCGGCTCACAGGGTCAGCGCCCCGAGGACCTGCTCGCCTCGTTCCGCAACAGCTACAACCCCCGCATTGCGGTCACCGTCGACATGATCGCGACGGGCACTGACGTGAAGCCCCTTGAATGTGTCTTCTTCATGCGCATGGTCCGCTCCCGCAACTTCTTCGAGCAGATGAAGGGCCGCGGCGTCCGGGTGATCAACCCGACCGACCTCCAAGGGGTCACCCCCGACGCTCGGGTGAAGGATCGCTTCGTCATCGTCGACGCCGTCGGGGTGACCGAGGCCGATCTTCACGACACGGTCCCGCTCGAACGTCAGCCCGGGGTGCCCTTTGACAAGCTCCTCCAGCGCCTCGCCTACGGTGAGCGCGACCCCGATCTCATCTCCTCGGTCGCGGCGCGCATCGCCCGGCTCGACCGCAGCATCACCAAGGAGGACCGGGCAGAGCTCGAAGAGGCGGCCGGTGTCCGACTGCAGGATCTGGCCCATCTCCTCGTCGACTCCCTCGACCCCGATCGCCACCTTGCCGAAGCCCGCCGGGCAACCGGCAAGGACGAGCCGAGCCTCGACGAAGTCGCCACGGCCAAGGCCGAGCTGATCGAGGCTGCCGCCCGGCCATTCGACAATCCCGAGCTGCGCACCAAGCTCATCGATGTCCGTCGGTCCTACGAGCAGCTCATCGACGAAGCGTCCAAGGACGTCCTCGTCGACGCCGGCTTCTCACTCGACGCCACCGACCGTGCTCGGCACACCGTCGAGTCGTTCGAGGCGTTCATCGAGGAGCACAAGGACGAGATCACCGCCCTGCAGATCCTCTACAGTCGGCCATACTCGCAGCGCCTCACGTTCAAGGAGATCAAGGAGCTGGCTCACGCCATCGGCCGGCCGCCGTATCGCTGGACGCCCGAGCAGCTCTGGCAGGCGTACGAGACCCTCGACCGCTCCAAGGTCCACGGGTCACCGGGACGTGTCTTGACGAACATTGTCTCCCTCGTGCGCTATGCCCTTCAGCAGGACGAGCAACTCGTTCCGTTCCCCCACCTCGTCGAGGAGCGCTTCTTAACCTGGATCGCGCAGCAAGAGACGACTGGTCGCACCTTCACCGACGAGCAGCGCATCTGGCTCGGGCGCATCCGCGACCACATTGCCGCGTCGCTCGTGATCAACGCAGAGGACTTCGAAGGCGTGCCGTTCGTCCAGCACGGTGGACTTGGGAAGGCGTACGAGCTGTTCGGCGAGCAGCTCACACCCCTCCTCGACGAGCTGACCGAGGTGCTGGCAGCGTGAGCGAATTACCCACCGGCTGGATCGAGGTCCCGATCGGTATGGTCTGCGAGGTCGTCGGTGGTTCCACGCCTCGGACGAACGTCGCTGAGTACTGGGATGGCGATATTCCCTGGGTGACTCCCGATGATCTATCCCGGGATCGCTCGCAGTACGTTGGGGGCGGTCGGAGATGCCTAACCGAGGCCGGTTACTCATCCTGCTCCACGCAGCTCATTCCAGCTGGTTCGGTCTTGTACACCTCGCGGGCTCCGATCGGCCACGTAGCCATCGCCAAGCAAGCTGTCTGCACCAACCAGGGCTTCAAGAGCTTCGTTCCGCCGCCGGGCCTTAGCAGCCGTTATCTCTACTGGTACCTGCGGTGGGCGACGCCCATGATTCGCGAGCTGGGCAGTGGCACGACGTTTGCTGAGATATCAGGCAAGGTCGCGAAGACCATCCCACTGCGCCTGCCTCCCAGCTCTGAGCAGGAACGAATAGTCGAGGCCATCGAGGAGCAGGTCTCACGCCTCGATACGGCGGTGTACGCGCTCCAAAGTGCCCGTCACCGCCTTGTGCTGCTCCGACGTGCGATTCTGACGGAGGCCGCGCGCTGTGACTACCCAGGCAAGACGGTCGGAGACATAGCGAACCTGTCCGATGGCCCATTTGGATCCAACTTGAAAACCTCTGACTATGTCGAGGAGGGACCGAGAGTAGTTCGGTTGCAAAATATCGGCAATGGTTGCTTCCGTGATGAGAAGGCATGCATAACCGAGGAGCACTTCAAGGCGCTTACGAAGCACGGCGTTAGGCCAAGCGATGTAGTGGTTGCCTCCTTGGGAGCGGATGCGCCTCGCGCTTGTCTAATCCCATCCTGGCTCGGACCGGCAATCGTAAAGGCCGATTGTGTTCGCGTTCGCGCAAATGCGGACATGGACCCCAGGTTCTTGATGTGGATCTTGAATTCACCACCAGTACGAACTCAGGCGACCATCCGTATCAAAGGCATCGGTCGCCCGCGCCTTGGTCTCGGCGGCATTCGTGACCTCGAAGTGCCAGTTCCGCCTCTCGATGAGCAACGCCGATTTGTGTCCAAGATCGAACAGGGAACGACTCTACTCGCCGCTCTCGATGACTCCGTCGGACGCGCCCTGGTCCGCGTGGACCAACTCCGCGGAGCCATCTTGCAGCGGGCATTCATGGGAAAGCTCGTCCGCCAAGACCCGAACGACGGGCTGGCGGCGGAGCTACTCGAACGCATCGCCTCGGACCATAGGACCAGCACTACGCGGCGACGGAGGCAGCGAGCATGATCGATCCCAAGGCCCTCGTGCAGAAGCTCTGGAACTACTGCAACGTGCTGCGCGACGACGGGCTCTCCTACGGCGACTACGTCGAGCAGCTCACCTACTTGCTGTTCCTGAAGATGGCAGACGAGCAGACCCGGCCACCGTTCAACCGGGAGCCCGTCGTGCCCTACGGACTCGACTGGCAGTCCTTGCTCAATAGAGACGGCGAGGAGCTCGAAGCCCACTACATCAAGATGCTGAACGACCTCGGCAAGCACC
>DAHWPS010000110.1:0-4858 GCA_027342785.1 Acidimicrobiaceae bacterium | reverse complement strand
GTGGAGAAAGCCCTGGATGAAGCGCTGGTAGTCCCCGATGACCGAGTCGCGTAGCTCGAAGACGTCCACCGGGCGCCGACCCCGCTCAGGCGAACCGGGAAGGTCTGCTGGCGGTCGTCGGGCTCGTCGTCATCACGCGGTCTCCTTACTGCGGGCGTCGATACGCCGATCCTGGACCCGGGCTGCCCGGTGCGTGCTACCAGGGTAGATCGTGGCTGTGTCGCCGGCTCGGAACCGATGGCCAGACGACCGCGCTCAGGTGAAGCGCCACTGGAGCCGCGTTGGAGCTGCCCATCCCGCGAACGTCGTCAGTGACAGTAGGGGCAGCTACGGGCGTCGTGGGTTCGAGGTTCGTCTGGCGGCTCGTGCAGGTAGAGCCGCTTACGCGGGGCGCCCGAGGATGACACCGCCAGCGGTACGTCGTCGGGATCGAGAGTGGAGAAGAGGTCGTACTGACCGTACGCTTCGCGTCTGCATCGCTCGCGCAGTGAACGGGCCTGCTGGGCCATCGCCGGAAACTCGGCGGCCGCCTGGTCGTAGAGGTGGGTCATGATCTTGTGCCCGGCCTCGGAGTCCGTGGCGAAGATCAGGTGGTAGAGAGGAACACCCCCCGTGTTGCGGATCTCCAGCTGGTGCGTCCAGCGGTAGCCAAGTTCGCCTTCCAGTCGCCATCGCATCAGGTTCACGTACTCGTCGCGAGCCTCCGCCACCTCGATCTCCGCGTCCAGCTCGGCGATCCAGATAGCATGCCACCCTGGTACACCAAACATGGCGGTGATCGCCGCGTTGTCAGACGGCCGCACCTCGCGCGTGCCCGGGAGCATCCGCGCAAAGAGGGGAGCGGGGAAGAGCATCCACAGTTCTACCTTCGTCTTCGCACTTGGCCCCTTGTGCGCGGCCAATGCCTGGAGCGTCTCCCAGGTGTAGTGGGGACCGTTGGGGTCGATGAACGCGAAGGTTGGCGCCCAGCCAGCATCCACGGCCCGGAGGTCCGCAAGCGCTTGGTGGATGGTGTCGTTGCAATCTCCGGGGTACACGATCAAGTCCCGGCCGGGGAACTCCTCCGCGAGGGCCCGGCGGAGCTTCGTCGCGTTGGGCTCGCGCTCAAACAAGCGGAAATGGCTGAACTGTGGATTGTCGGTCTTGAGAGCGATGCGGGCTGAGTTGTCGATCGGTTCCCGCGTATCCCGGTCCACATTGTCTGGCTCCCCGCCGAAGAGGTCAAGATAGACCCTCTTCGCGGGTGAGCGATTCTTCGTCTCTTCGTCGTGGTGGTGAACGAGTCGAGGTAGCGTTGCAGGAGCTCCAGCTTGTAGCGCGTCCAGAACCCCCATGAACGTGCCATCGGGGCTCACGCCACCGCGACCTGGGGCATGTCGTCGTGTAACACTCCATCAAGCTCGCGACCGTGAGCCTTCGGGGTGCGCCCGCCCCACTGCTTGAAAAAGAACGCCACGCTGGCGGCGGCGCACTGGTCGCGGATCGACCTCACCCAGTTGGGGTCCATCGTTCGGGCGTTGCCGCCGCTCTCTCCCCCGGCGATCACCCAGTGGATCGCCTCCAGATCCAGGTCATCGAGTGGCCCGAGAAGAGGCTCGCAGGAGAGGAAGCGGACCGCAGCCGGCACCGTCTGGAGGTGCCCGATGCGGAACGAGTAACGCGCGTTCTCGACGCTCACTCCCATCCATAGGTTCGGCGGCCAGTCAAGGCGATCGGCTTTGTCCGCGAGGCGCTTCGAGCGCTTCGTGAGCACCTGGTACGTGTGCTGTGGCGTGTCGGCGACGACGTCGAACACCTCGCGGATATAGCCGAGTGGGACGTTCGGATGGAACAGGTCGCTCATGCTATCCACGAATATCGTGCGCGGTGCCTCCCAGGTCTTTGGCAGTGCCAAGGTCGCGGGATGCAGCGTAAGGCCGAAGCCCGGACCGGAGGTGCGCGGGTCGCCGTCGCACTGGTACTTGGCCTGCCCCATCGCCTTGAGACGCTTCGCCAACGCCAGGGCGTAGCAGTTGTCACAACCGGGGCTCATGCGGTCACAGCCCGTCGTAGGGTTCCAGGTGGCCTCCGTCCACTCGATCCCGCTTTTGTCACCCACGCGCTGGTCTCCTACCGAGAGTCATCTGGGCACCTCCGACCTCACCGTCCGTCGGGCGATTGGCATCCATCATGATGACGTGGTGTGACACCGCAGCGCCAAACCAGGATGGCGGGCAGTCTTGCCCAACGCCCCCAGCGACGAGCTCGCTGAGGCTCTTTCGTGAGCTTCGGCGAAGAAGAAGCGACCTGTGCGCACGATTCTCGTCCGCTCTCCCGGTGATTCACCTTCTAACCTGGCGGCACGGTCAGCAAGCGACCGGGACTCGGGATGGCCAACAGAGTCATGGAGACCGACGGCTCGATCCCTGGCTCGAACCAGCCGACCGCCGAGAGCGCTGGGTGGGAGTGGCAAGCAGATCCTCCTCGTTGAGGCGCGTCGGTTCATTGGCGATCGGCCTGGGTCTGAACGGCGGTTGCCCCGACCACTTCAGCCGCCTGCACACCTGCGAGTGTGCGACGGCTCCTCCTTGGCTCCGTGGACGTGACCGCGTCGCGACTCGACAGAGCGCACACACGAACCTCCGTTCGCTACGATGGCTGCACGGTGACGGCGAGCGTCGCCAGTGAATGAGAGGGGGAAGGGTGGCTGGACGGCCGACCCAGAAGCTCCGGGATGAGGTTCGCGCTCGCGCCCGGGGGGCGTGCGAATGCACTATGGGGACGTGCACGCACCATACGGGTCGTTGTCGTGCTCTCTTACGGGGAGAGTGGGAACTGCACCGCCGCAGCGCCGGCGGCGAGTACACGATGAGCAACGTCATCGGCATGTGCCAGAGGTGCCATCGCAACACTCGTACCTACGGAAGGCACTGAACCTGGATCCACCGTCTGACCTCCGGTGACATGCGGTCACGAACGTGAATAGCCGGGACGGCTTCGATAGTGGTGGTTGTGGATTGGCTCCTTGCCGGGAGGGCGTGCTCGGCTGAGCCTTTGTACGGCATAACTCCGAGGAGCCGACTCGACACCGTTCTCGACGAAACGGTAGCAGCGCCCTGGCTCAACCATGAAGGCGTTGGCGTAGGTCCCCGTCAGGCGTGACGCTATCGTTCGCCATCGGTCCGCCATTCGCCAGCGTACCTGCTCCCGGAGGAACCTGGAACACGCGAATCGACGAGCTGTGGACCAAGGAACATGGCTCTCCTCGCGAAAGTGGGCGAGCCCGAGGAAGGGCCGGTGGAGGCAGCACACTTCCCGCGACCGCCTTCGTGGCCTCAAATCATGCTTGGTCCATTCTCGTCCTTGAGTGCGAGCGCCGACGTCGTGCCAGTCGAGGACCTGATGTCCATGAGCAGGTCGAGCACGTAGCCGAAGAACGCGAGCGTGGCAGCACCGACCACGGTGCTCAAGACGATTCCCGCGAAGGCTGCGGCCGACACAGTCGTGCCCCGATCGACGGCGAACGTCGCGACAAGGCCGCCGGCGAGGGTCAGGAGCGCCAAGCCCTTGAACACGGTGGCGACGATCTCTGCACCGCGAGTGCTCTCCACGGCGTACCGCCCGAGCCCGAAAATCCTGAGCAGCTTGCCGGCTGCGCCCATCGATTTGCCGTACGCCTTCCTCCGCACGACGCGCTTCGCGTAGGCGCCAGGGCTTCGGGACGCGGCGCTGAGGTTGTTCGTCATCCGGGCGGCGCGGTACATCTGCGAGACGAAGCTGCGACGTCGAACCATCCGCTCCTCCTCTGCTCAGGTTCTTGCCGATGTGGGCCCACGCAGCCGGATCACCCACGCCGGCGGGTGGTCGGCGACACCCCTCGACCGGACCTCACCGTGAGCGTCACGCCACACCCGCCTGGCGTGTCACCCCCCTGCGTGCCACGCCTACACCGCGACCACGTCGACAACACCCTCGAGCCCCGCGAAGTCGTCAGGGTTTCGCGTGAAGAGCGGGAGTCCCTCGGCGCAGGCGGTCGCGGCGATCAGGAGATCGACGGATCGCGCGCCCCTCGCCTTGCGCCCTGAGGCCGCGACGGCTGCATAGATACGCCCGTAGGCGCGAGCTGCCCCGCCATCGAAAGGAATCGCGTCGAACGCGGCCTCGACCCGCTGGAGGCGATCCTGCCGACGGGCGCGCTCGCCCGGGTCGTCGGTCGCGTGCGGGCCGGCCGCGAGCTCGGCGAGCGTGAGCGAGCTGATCGCCACCTCGATCGGGAGGTGGTCGGGCGTCAGTTGCTCGAGATCTACGACGACGGAGGTGTCGAGGATGCCTCGCGCCACGCGCACCTGGTGTTCAGCCACGCGGCACCAGGTCCTGAGAGGCGAACCGGTCGAGGTCGGAACGCAGGCGTCCGAGATCAAGGCTCGGGGCACCCCGGAACGTCTCGACCGCGGCCTCAGCGCGAACGAACCGTCGGCGCCGTAAAGGCGCGAGCTCGCCAACGGGCACGCCGTTTCGCGTCACCACGAACGACTCGCCCTCGTCGAGCCGGCGCATGATCTCCCCGCTCTCGTTGCGCAACTCGCGCTGTGTGATCTCTCGTGCCACCAGGCAAGTGTAGCACGGCGTGCGACACCTAGCCGACGAGGTCGAGCTCGGACCTCCCCGGCGCCGAGCGCCCCTACCCCTGTGTGACTGCCGTCGCGCCGGCCGGCACCGACCACGATGCCATCGAGGTCACGTAGCTCGGCGCCTCGACGAGCGAAGCCGTCCGCCGCGCCCACACCCAGGCCCGTGCGAGCGGGCTGTAGAGGGAGAGCGCGCCGGTCCCAGGCGCCGGGCGCAGCTCGGCCCAGCCGGCGATCACCCAGTGCTCGGC
>DAHWPS010000094.1:0-2724 GCA_027342785.1 Acidimicrobiaceae bacterium | reverse complement strand
TACATCCAGGTCGAGCGTGAAGCCGTCGAGCGGGCTCGAGCGCGCACCCACGACAACGACGCCGTAGGAGCGGTTCGCGTCCTCAAGTCGGTAGCGGAGCAGCGCTACACGCTGGGTGTCGCGTACTTGCCAGACCACCCGGACGTCACGAAGGCGATGGACGGCCACCGCGACAAGATCAGCGCCGAGGAGTTGGAACAGGCAGCCTGGCGCTACCTCCGCAAGCACCGCCACGTCGGCTTGCACCACCTACCCGGTACGGGGAACGCCGGCGAGGTCGTCGAGTCGTACATCTGGCGAGGCCCGGCCTGGAAGATCGCAGGGATCACCGTTCCGACCGGAGCGTGGATGCTCGGCATCATCTGGTCGCCGGAAGCGTGGGAGAAGGTCAAGTCCGGTGAGATCAACGGGCTGTCGCCTCAGGGAACGACGAGGCGCGCGTAGTCTGTCGCATCTCGCGGTATGATGCGCGCGTGGCTGATGACGCAGACGTCACGGAGATGACCGACTTCGACCCCGAGCGGGCTGATGGGGTCACCAGCCCTGCCAACGGCATCGACCGGTTCCTCGTCCTGAAGGCTTCGGGCGAGCTGGAAGATGCGACGGACGCCAGGAAGGCGTCGGGCTTCACCGCCGAGGAGCGGCGGCGTTACGCGGCCGATGGTGTCGCGATGCCGGACGGGTCGTTCCCGATCCCGGACAAGAAGCACCTCAAGGCTGCAATCCGCATGATCGGTTTGACCAACAAGCCGAAGGGCGCGGTGCGACGTCACATCATCGCCCGAGCCAAGGCCCTCGGTCTGTCCGATCTGATCCCGAGCGACTGGAGCAAGAAGATGAGCAAGGCTGCCAAGGCCGCGCCGATCACCGACGCGGTCCCGACCACGGGCGACGGCAGGGGCTCGCTCGACAGCGTGGACTTCTACGCCCGCGTCAACGAGGCCCTGGCTGCGCTACAGACGAGCATCGACCAGCTCAAGAGCCCCGACATGCTCGGTGGCGGGCCGGCCGATCCTGAGCCGGATGTCGCAAAGGCCGTCGCGGCAATCGCCAAGGCCGTCGAGGCCCACCAGGCCGACATCGACCGCGAGCGCCAGGACGACTCCACCGGAGAAGCCGGCGCCGAGAAGGCGAACACTCGCGACAAGAAGGGGCGGTGGGTGTCCAACAAGAAGTTCAAGCGCTACCAGAAGGCCGAGAAGGCGAAGAAGGCGAAGGTCGACACCGACCAGAGCGTCAAGGGCAAGAAGCGCAAGGCCTACAAGTCTGCGATGCCCTCCGGGAACGTCCCCCGCTCGACGAGCTTCGGAGCGGACGCCCCGAGTGGCGATGCGACGCCGGCCGAGCTGGTCCGCAAGAGCCTCGCAGAGAAGAGCCTGACCCCACAGGCGCGAGCAGCGATGGCACAGAACGCCACCGCAGAGATGTTGTCCACCTTCGGGGCCACCCTCGGGCTGTTCCCCGCCTGGAACGGAAAGAAGGCCAGCTGAGATGGCGAGCGCACTCGACATCCTCGGGGTGACCCGAGAGACGGTCTCGCTGATGCGGGGCCTGGTCCAGAAGTCGCAGACCGGCGGCTTCACCTACTCGACCGGCAACCAGGGCGTGGACCTCGCGCCCTTCGTGTCGCTGGTCCCGGTCGACACGCCCTTCTACAACTCGACCCCTCGCAAGCAGGTCGCGCAGGGCTCGACCCAGGTCATCTGGCAGGTGTTGCAGAACCTCAACGCTCTCCAGAGCTACGGGTTCGTCGCAGCCGACGCCTCCGGTCCCCTGGTGCAGAACAGCGTTGTGACGCTCTCGAACACCTACAGCCGCACGGCACAGGCCCAGTCGGTGTACCTCGACAACATCGGGGTGTCCGAGGGCTACGTGGACCCGTACGCGCTGGCGGTGGTCCAGGCGATCAACCAGAAGCTGATCCAGGAAGACATCCTGATGCTCAACGCCCTGTCGTTCAGCATCGGAGATGTCGCAACCCCTGCGGTCACCGCGTCCGCCACGGGCGGGACCATCCCGGCCTCGACGGCGGTGTCGGTCCAGGTCGCAGCACGGAGTGGGTACAACTACTTCGTCGGCGGCTCGACCAAGGCGTCCACCGCGGCGTCGGTCACCACGGGCTCGACGGGTGGGACCAACTCGGTCACGGCAGCCCTGTCCACGACCCCGGAGCTGGCGGCGGCCTACGACTGGTTCGTGGGCGGCTTCTACTACACCACGACCTCGGTCCCGACCGTGACGATCACCTCGGTTCCCACGGCGAACCAGGAGGTGCCGAACACCACGTCGTTGCCTCTCCTCTTCGGTGCGGGGACGGTCGCGATCACCTCGGTCCCCACCACGGACACGAGCTACGACGCGACGGGGTGGACCGGCCTTGCCGGCAGCATCCTGGGCGACATCTCCTCGACCTCCGGCACGGCGACGTACGTCACCCCCGGTACCGCGGTGTCGCAGGGCGCGTACAGGCAGAACCTGGCCGGCGGGCAGCTGTCGGTGACCGGGACGCAGATCGAGCAGCTCGACGAGCTGCTGCTCTCGATCTACGCGACGTGGCAGCTCCAGCCGACCCGGTTCCTCGTGGCACCCCAGCAGATGAACGACATTGCGTCGTCCATCATGGGTGGCGCGAACGCGGTCAACTTCTTCGACCCGACCTCGGTCGAGCAGCACCGAGGCCTCGTCGCAGGTGGCACGGTGCCGGTGTACGTCACGCCGGTTGTC
>DAHWPS010000086.1:0-3001 GCA_027342785.1 Acidimicrobiaceae bacterium | reverse complement strand
CGGCGCATGTCAACCTTTTCGAGGCAGATTCTTGTGTGAATCATTGTGTCGGGGTAGCCACCTCCTTCGGTTCGTTGATCCAGGCGACTGCTGGGAGCGCTGGCGGGACGGGCGGCTTGCGAACGAAGCGCTCTGGGTGGGCAGCGTAGGCCTCGGCCAGGACGAGGGCACGCCTTTGCCGGACGGCTTCTGCACGTCCATAGTGGACGTCGGCGGGTGTGTGGTACCCGATGCCCGAGTGACGATGCTCGTAGCAGTACCAGTCGAAGAAGTGCTGGCAGAAGGCGAGCGCATCCTCGTAGGATCCGAAACGGTCGGGGAAGTCCGGCCGGTACTTGAGGGTGTGGAACTGGCTTTCACTGTAGGGATTGTCGTTCGGGGTGTGGGGCCTGGCGTAGGACTTGGTCACCCCCAGGTCAGCAAGCAAAAACGCGAACGGCTTCGCCGTCATCGGCGATCCGCGGTCGGAGTGCAGGGTGATCTCGTCACGGCAGATGCGCTGACGGGATAGCGCTTCGGAGATGAGCACCTTGGCGAGCTCGGCGTTCTCCTTGCGTGCGAGCATCCATCCCACGACATAGCGGCTGAAGATGTCGAGCACCACGTAGAGGTAGAAGTACGACCATTTGGCCGGTCCATGTAGTTTCGTGATATCCCAACTCCACACCGAGTTCGGCTTCGTGGCGACGAGCTCGGGCTTGACCCTGGCGGGATGGGTAGCGACCCGGCGCCTCTCTCGCACTTCGTCCTGCTCACGCAGGATGCGGTACATGGTCGACACCGAGCATAGGTAGATGCCCGAATCGAGCAGCTTTGCCCAGACTGTCCAGGGCGAGGAGTCAACGTGCTCTTCGGAGCAGAGCACGTTGTGGACCTCAATGCGTTCCTCTTCACAAAGCGCCCTCGGCTGGGGACGTGGTAGCCGCTCGGGCTTAGCTGGTGGAGCTGAGATGCGATGCCTGCGGTAATGGCGGGCCTGGGACTCGCCTAGGGCCCGGCAGGCCCTCCTCACGCCGACGACCGGCGCTAGCTCGAAGATGGCCGCGTCGATCACTTCGTCTCGCCCTTCGTCTCCAGCGCACTGTCGGTGGCGAGCTGCTCCAACAGTGCGGAGAGTTTTCCCTGGATCTCGATTACCTTCCTTGCCTTGTCGAGCTCGCCCTCCAGGTGGCTGCAGCGCTTCTTCAGTCCGGCGATCTCGGAATCGCGCGGATCGGCAGGTTGTCGTCCTGCAGGCCTGGCGAGGGCAGCTGCCGCCCCGGCGTCGCGCTGGGAGCGCCATGCCGAGATGAGGGAGCTGTAGAGGCCTTCCCTGCGCAGCAGAGCCCCCTTGCCGGTCCTGTCCAGGGACTCGTACTCGGCGAGGATCCTTGCCTTGTAGGCAGCCTGGTATCTACGCGGACCCTTGGCGCGCTCGGCGACCTCGGGATCCGGATCAGTGGTGTCGTTCATGGTGCGAGTATCGGCGCGCTCGCCTAGCGAGTGGGTGATAGCGGTTGTCATGGGGATACTCCTTCCCCGCCCTCTCGGCTCAGTGAATACAAGGAGAGATCTGCCTCAGGGGAGGTTGGCACAGAGGGCACCGACCATCCGGTGACCCAACCAGTGGTGTTCGTCAAGCTCCGCGTCGAACCGACTACCGTTCCCAGCACCGATCGGGGCGACCCTCAGGCCCGCCAACCACGCATCTCGCACCCGCTACAAGTAGCATCAGGGTATCGACGGGCGTCAGTCAGCAATCAACACCGCACGTCAGCGGCCTGCGGGATCGACTATGAAAAGGTCGTGGTCACCGACCCAACCGGGGCCTGAAGGACTCGGATGGGCTGTCGCGGTTCCTGTCCCAGCCCCGCGCGACACTCAATCCGTGGACTCGGTAGAGGTCGAGCAGTGGGTCGCCATCGAGCGAGGTGAAGCCCAGCTGACCTGGGACTTGTGGTCCGCGTCCATAGAGCGGTCGACCGCGTTGACCCCTGCCGGGAAGCGGGCTGTCCGCGCCATGGTGGACGCGATCGCAGAGTACCTGGGAGAGGACTGGCTTGCTCGATTCCTCCCCAGTGGCGCTCGACGGTCCAGGGCGGGGTTGCCACTGATGTCGTGGCACTGGTGGCCGACCAACGACGTTCCGCACGTCTACGCGCGGCTTCTGGAACTGGGGTCGCGACTCCGCCTCTTGCAGGGCTCTTCCGGGATGGCTGACCTCCGCCGAAACTTGCGCCGCGACCTCGGCCAGTTCACCCACAGCCTGCTCCAGCTGGAGGTGGGTGGCCTGGCCGCGCGGGCCGGCTGGGGGGTGACGTTCGAACCCGGCGTCGGCAATGAGAGCAGCCGTACCGACCTGCTGCTCGTGAAGGATCGCGACGCCATGCTTGTCGAGGTAAAGGGCTTCCTCCTCGACCAACAGTCCAGCGAGGACCTGACCTTCAGCCGCCGTGTCTCGATGGCCCTCCTCGGTATCGAGTCACGCGAACAGGTCACCTTCGATGGCGAGATCGAACCGGGAATCGAGGACGACAAGCTCGCCGCCTGGCTCGAAGAGCTGGCCCTCCTGGCCGCGGACGTAGCGCGATCCGGACTCGTGATCGAGACGACTCCACCCTCGGGCGGTCGCCTCGTCATCCAGCCTGGCTACCCGGCGACCGGCGCCGGGCACTCCACCACGATCCGCCACGGCGACGAGTGGCGACGCATCACTACCGCGCTCAAGGCCAAGGCCGAGCAGGGCCGCGGCGACCATCCATTGTGGCTCCGGTTCGACGAGACCTCCCAGTTCTGGGCGCTCACCGTCCCGCCCGATTACCCGCGCCGCCTCCTCCACGAACGCCTCGCCCGAGGCCTATCGGCAGAGCTGGCGGGCTTTGACCATGTGGCCGGGATCGTCCTCTCAAGCGCACCAACGGCCGGCTCGACCGTCGGGGCAGAAGACACCTGGGAGAACCTGGACGGCCATGCCACGAGCCTCGTCTGCACGACCCAACCACCCTTTTGGCGCGAATCCCTC
>DAHWPS010000080.1:0-2651 GCA_027342785.1 Acidimicrobiaceae bacterium | reverse complement strand
CTCCACTGGTCGGTATCAGCAACCGCCAGCATCGGGGGGAGCCCCTCCCGAATTGGTGGACCATCGAGGCCCAGACCGTCCCGGGAGACTGGGGAATATCAATGATCGAGAGTGGGGAGTCCTACGTGATCCTCAACAACGCCGGAGGACGCGTCGCGGGCCGACCTGATGGGGCGGATCATCAACACCTCGGATGCTGGCGTGTGCGTCGCGCTACTCCCGGACATTGCCGCTCGGCACGCCGGTCTTCGGTCTGCCAGCGAGCTCTTCTCAGCGCTCGGCGAGCTGGTCGTGCGCGATCGGATGCTTGACCGGACGCGTCCGGTACGCGTGCACGGGACGCTGGTCCGCTGCATCCTCGTCCGCATGGCGGACTGGTCATGCGAGTCCGGCGACGGCACCATGATCAGACGGTCTGCGTGTTGAGCAGTGACCCAATTCCGCGCTCCTCACATAGAGATGGATGACCGCCCAGGTGGCGACTGAACAACCGCCACAGGTAGTTGTCACCCCAGCCACAACGAAGAAAGGCAAGACGATGAAGAGCAACTGCACACAGTGCATCACCACAGCGAGCCCCGCGTGGCACCATGTCCACCGAGTGGACGGAGCGCTCCCCCGTCGAAAGAGCCGGGAGGATTGGACCATTTCCCACGGGTGGGCTGTCGAGCTCTCCGGTGTCGGCTTTTCGACCTGGACGTTCTTCTTCGATCTACCGCCGGCGGTCGTCTTCGCACTGTCCGGTCGTTCGTCGAATACGTTCTCCGGTATCGACATCTGCCGTGCAGCGTCCGAGACCCGCTTCCTCGGCTACGACGTCAATACGTTGCTCGTTTCCAACGAGCGGGTGAGCTGGGGCTCTGAACAGATGCTCGCAGCTCTGGCTACGTGGCCCAAAGGTGTCGACATATCAACCGTCGTTTGGCGGCATCCGAGGTGGTACCGAGCCGCTTGACCGGGCCGGCTCGCGGGCTGTACCAGCCCACCACGAGCTCGCCGGCGGCGAGCCCCGGCCCGATCTCGTGACCTAACCCGACCCGATTCCGGGCCCCCTGCATAGAACAGATGACCGCCACGGTGGCGGTGCGCCTCGGATGAGGCTCGAGCAGGGAGCAGGCATCATGGATCAGATCACGACCGAGCAGATCGTTCTCACCGCAGTCAGTGCTGCCGGCCCGGTGGGCGACGACCGGGCCGGCTGGCTCGACCGGGTGAGCGACTTGGCCGCAGAGATCACCGTCCTGTGCTCGGACCGCTCACGTGTGGCACGACGGGTCCAGGGAATCGCCAACTCGAAGGTCTTCACCGCCACGATCGTCGGCGGCAAGCTCGAGGCGAGCTCGACGAGGGGCGTCGTCAACCTGCACACCAAGGCGACCGAGCAGCATCCCGACGGCCTCGAGCAGGTCCGAACCGAGCGCACCGACACGCCCGACGGGATGGCCATGTGGAGTCGGATCAAGGCGCTGAAGGACCACCGCGTGGTCGTGTGGGTGGAGGTACAGGAGTACAACGGCGGCCAGGGCAAGGTTCGCGTCGTCCAGCACGTCGAGGACCTCGACGTGCCGAGCGCAGTGTAGGTCCGGGCGCCGTGGCCTACACGATCGACGATCTCGTCGAGCTGGCGGAGTACCACCTCGTCGCCTCTGCCCAAGACGACGAGGTGGCCCAACGCAACCTCGAACGGCTCGTGCAACAGCTCGAGCTGCTGACGCCGCGCCCGCTGTCGAGCAAGACGACGTATCCGGGCCGGCAAGTCATAGAGAAGCCGGTCGACGAGTGCCCTGGCTGCTTGGCCAACCGCGCGAGTGGCCTCGGCGAGGAGGAGATCGCTCGACGGCACGTGCAAGTCCGTGGCACCGAAAGAGGTGCGGCGTGAGACCCGTCTATGGCTTCGACATCGAGACCGACACGACGGTGAACGGCCTCGACCCGCGCGTCTCTCGAGTCACCTCGGTCGCCGTCTGGTCGCTGACCGAGAAGTCCTGCATCGCCGGTGAGGACGAACGGGAGCTTCTTTTCGAGCTTGCCCGACTCGTCGACCGCCTGCCGACCGGGATCATGGCGGGTTGGAACAGCGCGGTGTTCGACCTTCCGTTCCTTGCCACCAGGGCTGAGGCGCTCGGCGTCGAGCTGCCGTTGAAGCTCGTCCCGGACCCGGCGATCGTCTCGAAGTACGACTTCACGCCGCCGCACACCTGCGGCTACCGGGCCTGTGTCGGTGAGCACGTGCATGCCGACATCGCCTACGCCTACCGGCTCTACGCCCGCCAGTTCGGGGTCAACTGGTCGCTCAAGCCGGTCGCACGGGCGTTCGGCGGCATCGAGATGGTCGAGGTCGACCGGGAGCGCATGCAAGAGCTCTCAGCCGACGAGCTCGCCGCCTACAACCTGTCCGACGCCCGCGGGACCTGCCTGCTTGCCCGTGGGCTGGGCGATCGTCTGGCGGATTGGCTGGACTCGCACCGCATCCGAGAGCTCGAGGAGATGCGGGACAGCTAGACGCGCTCTCGTGTAGGAGGTCGCCCGATGCGCCGCCCTCTAAGAGGGCATGTGCTCCGCCCAATGCAGTGCAGCCGGCCAGCTCCGAGACGCAGAGGCGAGCAGTATCGCCGCCAGCGTTGGCTCCGGGGTGCTCTCGGAGCGGGAGG
>DAHWPS010000077.1:0-7140 GCA_027342785.1 Acidimicrobiaceae bacterium | reverse complement strand
TGGCTGGGATGCCGTCGCGGTCGACGCCAACGCTGATGCATATATGGGCCCTGCAAGGTTCAACAGCTGGGATCTCAACTCCCAGTTGCAAGACGACTCCCAGTACCAACTGATAACTGCAGTGGAAGTCATCGAACATCTCGAGCGACCTATCGCCTTGTTGAGAACGATCGCGTCACTGCTAGCGCCCGGGGGAGTCGCAATAGTGACGACACCGAACGTAGACAGTATCGTAGCGAGGTTGTCCCGCTGAGGGTGGAACTTGGTGTGGCGGTCCCCCGCCTGATGCCTGCCGTGTGGTAGGCCTCGGGCGTCCATGAAGACATCCGATCAGGAAAGGGACCGCCGACATGAAGACCTACCACAACTCGAACCGCGGTGCTCGGAGCACGGGTCGCACGACGCCGAAGAAGGCCAAGAACGACGCTGAGCGGACTGCTCGAGAGAGAGCCCCGTGCTGCCCGACAGCGTGCTGGCCGATACCGTGAGCGTCTCGGTCGCCGACCTCGCAGGCGAGCTCGAAGAGGGCCTGCTCGCCTTCTGCGTCGGCGCCGGCCTGAAGGTCGTGCAGTCGATGATGGAGCACGAGGTGGAGGCCCTGGCCGGGCCCAAGGGCCGCCACGATCCTGACCGGGTGGCGCTGCGCCACGGCAGTGACGACGGGCTCGTCACCTTGGGCGGCCGCCAGGTGAAGATCACCCGGCCTCGGGTTCGCAGTGCGGACGGCACGAGCGAAGTCCCGCTCTCGACCTACGACTGCTTCGCCTCGACCGAGCTGCTCGGGCGCCTGGCGATGGAGAAGATGCTGGCCAAGGTCTCGACCCGGCGCTACGGGGCCGGCCTCGAACCTGTCGGGAGCGCTGTGGAGACCCGCAGCCGGGGAACCTCACGCTCGGCGGTCTCTAGGCGGTTCCTGGCCGCGACCGAGACGGCACTGACCGAGCTGATGGCTCAGGACCTCTCGGGCCTCGACCTCGTGGTGCTCATGGTCGACGGGGTCAACTTCGCAGGTCACTGCTGTGTGGTGGCGGTCGGCATCGACATCGACGGGGTGAAGCACCCCTTGGGTGTGGTCGAGGGCGACACCGAGAACCAGACCCTTGTGACCGGGCTCCTCACGGGGCTGCGCGACCGGGGGCTCGATGTCACCCGGCCGATCCTGTGTGTCCTCGACGGCGCGAAGGCGCTACAGAGCGCGGTGAAGGCGGTGTTCGACCACCCGGTGATCGCTCGGTGCCAGCTGCACAAGATCCGAAACGTGAAGCGTCACCTGCCCGACAAGGTCGCTCGGGTGGTGGAGAAGCGTATGCGCGCCGCCTACCGCAACCCCGACCCTTTGGCCGGACAAGGCGACTTGGAGGCCCTGGCCAGAGAGCTCGACCACGCCCACCCCGGAGCGGCCGGCAGCCTGCGCGAGGGCCTGGCCGAGACCTTCACCGTGGCACGCCTTCAGGTGCACTCAACCCTTGCCCGCACGCTGCGCTCGACGAACGTCGTGGAGTCGATGATCGAGATCTGCCGGGACCACTCGGCGAACGTGAAGCGCTGGGAGTCAGGCACCATGGCACTGCGGTGGTGCGCAGCAGGTCTCGCCGAGGCCAAGAAGCAGTTCCGACGGGTCAACGGCCACATGCACCTGCAGGCCCTGCGGACTGCGCTCGACGAGCACGTCACAGCCAGTGTTACACCCCCCGCCTACACTGTGCAGAAGGAGGTGGCCGCATAGCTCAGCTGCTCGGGACCGTGACCCAAATTCCACGCCAGGTGGGACATCCTCGCACTGATCACCGGAGCCGGAGAGGGGACATCGTCGACGACGCCTGCGCGAAGAAGACCGTCGCCGAGCTCGCACGGGACTGAAGATACTCAACCGATCGGGGGCGCCGTCTGTCATCATTGAACGCGGCCGGTGTGTGGTCACGAAGCGTTCCCTCTGCAGACGGCATGGTCGTCAGCAAGCGGCTGGACGACTGATCTACGTGGCGGCAAACGGCTGAGGTCGTGAACGGAGCTTTCATCGACGGAAGTCGAGGCGTCAGGCCAGTCGCTCAGGACATCCCATGAAAGCCCACAGAGCTGTCACAGGTGGTGCACATATTGTGATGACGCGCTTGAGTGGCCGCAGCCCGCTAACCAAGCAGTCGCGGGCTCATTTGCTCCTGGCCCGCGAGCGGGAGAATCGGACTTTGGCAGGAGGTAACCGGCTCGATGGCGAGACGCACCAAGATTTTCGTCAGAACAGCTGCCACGGCCGTCGTTGCGGCGGCCGGAGCAGGGCTGCTGCTGAGCCGAGGAGCAGGCGCCAGCTCCGCGACCAGGTACCTCACAGCGGCTGTCACCCGCGGCAATGTCGCTCTCACCGTCCAGGCCAGCGGCATCGTGGAGCCCCAGTCGACCTATGACCTCGCGTTCGAATCGGGGACTGGGGGCGCCGGGGGTGGTGGCGGCGGCTCTGGTGGTGGCAACGGTGGTTCCGGGGGTGGAGGGGGAGCGCGCGGAGCACTCGTAAGCACAGTCAACGTCAAGCCGGGCAGCACCGTTAAGGCCGGCCAGGTGCTCGCCGTCGAGAGCACCACAACCTTGGACCAGCAGCTAAATGTCGCCGAGGCGGTGCTGGCTGCTGCTGAGGCCAAACAAGCAGCCGAGCCCTCGAACCCGCTGCCCGGAACCTCCGCAGCCGTCGCGACCGCGACGAATGCTGCTGCCGTAGCCTCTGCACAACAATCTGTGAGCGCGGTCAAGGCGGCAATCGCAGCGGCGTCAATTTCCGCGCCTGTCGCTGGAGTGGTCATTGCTGTAAACGTGGTTCCAGGCCAAGTGGCCCCGACGGGCCCGGCCGTGGTGATGCGTTCATTGACCTTCATTGTCGAAGCTGACGTCGCTGAGAGCAACTTGAGCGAGGTGTCGTCGGGGGAGTCGGCAACGATAAAGCTCCCCGATCTCACCAGACCGATCCCCGGCAAGGTGATGGCGATGCCCACCGCGGCGAACCCCGAGCCCTCCAACCCAGCCGCTGCGGCGACCACTCCGGTCACCTTCCCGATCACGCTGAGCTTGACAGGGTCCGCCTCCGGGCTCATACCCGGGATGTCTGCACAAGTCACGATCGTGAAGGCGACAAGAACAGGCGTGCTCGTCATCCCGACCACCGCCGTGCATGGTCTCGGCTCCCGGACCCACGTGTTATTGCTCGTCAACAACAAGCCCCGGCGCCACGCGGTCGTGGTTGGATTGATGACGCCCGCGACGACGCAGTTGGTGTCGGGACTAACCGTCGGCGAGAAGGTAATCACCGGCATCGTGAACCCGTCGCTCTCTTTGACTCCTCGAGGTGGCAAGGGCCACCGGCTGCGCGGTGGGTTCAAGGTCGGTGGGAAGGGCAAGTATGGCTGAGGACCGAAGGAGCCGCCGCTTCTCCAACCCTGTTATCGAGGCCACAGGGCTGGAGAGGATCTACACCGTCGGCTCGAGCAAGGTTGCTGCACTGCGCGGCGTCGACCTCGTTATCGACAAGGGCGAGTCAGCGGCCATCATGGGTCCCTCGGGCTCGGGAAAATCGACGCTTCTCGGGCTTCTCGGGCTTCTCGACCGGCCCACAGCAGGTAGGTACGTGATCGAAGGGACGGATACCTCCACTCTCGACGACGACGAGTTGGCGGCGCTCCGCAACAGGGCGATCGGCTTCGTCTTCCAAGCGTTCAACCTTCTCCAGGATGAGTCCGCCGTGGACAACATCGCCGCACCGCTGCTCTATGCCGGTGTGAGAAGGCACGAGCGTCAGCGGCGGGCCATGGCGGTCCTCGAGGCTGTCGGGAGCGCGGACTGGCGCAACCGGCGACCAGCAGAGCTGTCCGGCGGCCAACAACAACGGGTCGCGATCGCACGTGCCCTCGTCGCGGATCCCGGCCTGATCTTGGCCGACGAGCCGACGGGCAATCTCGACTCTGTGTCGGGCGGGGAGGTGCTTGACGTCCTCGACAGACTCCGTGAGGAGGGCCGCACCTTGGTGCTGATCACCCACGACCCGGCCGTAGCTTCGCACGCTGGGCGCACACTCCGGATGAGCGACGGCGAGATCCTCAGCGAAGAGCTGTGCTCGACCGGACCCGGGAGGGTAGCGAGATGAAGCTGCGCGACGGTCTCGAGCTGGCCCTGCGGGGCCTCGTGGCTCACCCGCTCAGGACAGCACTCACCATGCTGGGCGTCTTCATAGGGTCGGCCGCCGTCATCTCTCTAGTCGCCGTCGGTCAAGGTGCCCAAGTGAGCATCACCTCGCGGGTCGCGAGCCTCGGTACAAACCTCTTGTCAGTCACCCCAGGCGGCCAGGTCGCGGGGACTCTGTCGCCAGGCGATGCCGCCGCGATCGGCTCGCTTCCTGGTGTCTCTGCTGTTGCTCCCGAAGTCTCCATCTCAGGAGCGCCCATCGTCCTTCGCACGACCGAGACCAGTGCTCCCATAGCCGGGACCACCTCTTCGGCGGCATCGGTTCGCGACCTACAGGTGGCGGCGGGAAGCTTTCTCAGCCAGGAGGAGGTGGCTCGGGCACTCCAGGTGGCGGTGCTCGGGTCGCTCGCTGCGTCCGACCTAGGTCTACCGCCAGGTCGCCTCATCGGTCGCAGCATCGATGTCGACGGAGTGCCCTTCCGCATCATCGGGGTGCTGGCCCCGAAGGGAGGTTCCACCACGAACGCCGACAACGTCGTCTACGCCCCGATCACAACCGTCGAAGCCCACTTCGCGAACCCGAGTGGTGTCTCTCTTTCTGCCATCGGTATCTCGGTAGCGCCGACGGCCAACATGACCACCGTCGCGGCTGAGGTCCAGCAAACGCTTCGATCTCGCCATCAGCTCCCTGCAGGCTCGCCGAACGACTTCACGCTGTTCGACCAGGCTCAGCTCCTCTCGGTCGCGGTGAGCAACTCTTTGGTGCTGAGGAACTTCCTCATCGGGATCGCTGCGATCGCCTTGCTCGTCGGCGGCATCGGCATCGCGAACATCATGCTCGTGACCGTCCGCGAACGGACGCGAGAGATCGGCGTCCGCAAGGCAATCGGCGCCCGGCGTTCCGACATAGGACTCCAGTTCCTCACCGAGGCAGTGCTCGTAAGCCTCGCCGGAGGGGCCCTCGGCGCAGCAGCCGGGTCATTAGCCGCCCCTGCCGTCGGTCACCTAGTGCGCGTGAGCGCGACCGCGTCGCCGGGGGCCGTCGGTCTGGCGGTCGGTGCCTCGGTGGTCGTCGGGGTGCTGGCTGGATGGCTCCCGGCTCGCCAGGCGGCCCGGCTCGAACCGCTCACAGCGCTACGGACCGAGTGACCAGACGGCTGGCGAAGGGATCGTCCGGCTGGACAGTGCTGGCGCCCACTCGCACAGAAGGAGACCGAGGTGGAGTAGTCGGTAAGATTTCGGTGCGGCTCCTTGACAGAGAGCACTTTGGGGGCATGTTACCTCCTTGAGCGGCTGACCGTTCTCCGGGCTCAGCTTGAGATCTCGCAGAGCTGCCATCTTTCGGCTCGATGCCCGAGAATCTGGCAGCACAACACTGCCAGGAAGGAGCGGTAGAGCATGGGTCCTTCGCCACCGCGGGGTTGGACGCGGCGCCGGTAGCGAAGATGCTGTGAGGGACGGTGGTCATCCACCGACGCCGCTGCGGGAGGCCGAGCTGCTGGTGCGCCGACGGGGGAGTTGCGCCCCGAGCGGGTGGTCCTCAGCTACTCCGAGGCGAGCAGGACGAGGTTGGTGTCGCTGCCCGACGATCTAGTCGAGCCGGTCCGCCGGGCGACGTGGCGCTATCGACAGGTTCGGACGCGCCTGGAGGCGGAGGCGAGTACGGGCTTGGAGGAGCTGGTGAGGAGCCTCGGTCCGGGTGGCCAGGCGAGGACGCCTTCTCGGCGTCCACGGTCCTCTACGACGGGCTGACCGCCTTCCTCTCAGGCGGCTGGGCCGCCGATCTCACCCACGAGCAGCTCGAGTCCCGGCTCGAGTCGCTTCGACGTGGGCTCATCCGTCAGCTCTAACAAGACCACCCTGCGCGACGAGGCGCTCTGACATATCCCCCACGCAGTGGGGAGGGATTGGAAGTGATAATCCCTGGGTCCAATGGCTGACCCGGACTCGAAAGAGGAAGGGGACAACAGCATGCCATTGAGCCGTGTCTCGTGCCCAGGCGTACGGGGCGAGGAGACGGTGGGCCCGCGTGATACGGCGAAGGCTTGATTGCTTGAAGTCCAATCTCCAGCTGGTGCAACTGGACACCGACCGGAAAGACGCCTGAAACCGGTGCCGGCCCCTGCGGCAGGATGCGGTGGTGCCTGCTGCAGCCCTCTGGGTCTGGAGCGATGCCCGATAAGGACATTGAAGGAGTGAAGGAGATGAGTGGGCCGCCTAAGTCGCGCTCGATACGTATGTGAGAGACGAACGTGGGATTGCCTACGGGGCGCGAGCCCTATGGCGACACAATGCCCGTAGTAGTCGCAGGAGCAACGACCTGCCAGGGAGGGCGGGAAGGCCGTCCACAGGGCGAAGGGGCACAGGTGATCGGACACCAACAAGACCAGGAGGTATGCGAAAGGCAGAGTGCCGAGGTGGTGCTGGGCGTCCTCCGTAGATCACTGGAGAGCCACGTGCACCGAAAGGTGCCAGCCACATAGGGGGGACCTGGAGAAAGGACGACCTATGGTAGCCGCCACGGCAGCCCCCGGGAAACCGAGGGACCTGAGCCCGGCGTCGCCTACGGGTTACCACCTCGCCAGCTCTCTACCCAACCGCCGCCGTCAGTTGTCGCTGGCGAGTAGTTGCTGTAGGCGCTCGATCAGCAACTCTTCATCGGTCGTGTTGGCGGCGACGTTGAGCAACTTCCTGCGACTGGTGGGTCCACGAACGAGCGTGACTGCGCTGCGGGGTATGCCAAGTGCGTGGGCGACGGCCTGGAGCGCTGCCTGAGTCGCTCTGCCACTCGCGGCGGGCGTAGCGACGCGTACCACGAGAGCGCCATCATGACTACCCCCGATCCGGGTTCGTGACGAATTGGCTCGGACATGGACTTCTAGCCGCACGGGCTCAGTCTGCCCTCAAACACCGATGTGGTCGGGCTCCGAAATGTCCCAGACCCGCCGGCTTGTCAATGGCCATTGAGTTCCGCGC